>NZ_JBQJIM010000013.1:0-285712 GCF_052078295.1 Crossiella sp. CA198 | reverse complement strand
CCGGGACGGACGAACCTCTGGTGTGCCAGTTGTTCTGCCAAGGGCATGGCTGGTTGGCTACGTTCGGAAGGGATAACCGCTGAAGGCATCTAAGCGGGAAGCCTGTTTCGAGATGAGGTCTCCCACCACTTCGAGTGGTTAAGGCCCCCTATAGACGATGGGGTTGATAGGCCCGAGATGGAAGCCTAGTAATAGGTGGAGTTGACGGGTACTAATAGGCCGAGGGCTTGCTCACAAAGTTGCTACGCGTCCACTGTGTGGTTCTGAAAGAACCAACTAGACACACCTTGTGTGTGTGACATGCCCTTGTGGGTGTGTTGTTGGTTGTCTTTCATAGTGTTTCGGTGGTTATGGCGGAGGGGAAACGCCCGGTCCCATTCCGAACCCGGAAGCTAAGTCCTCCAGCGCCGATGGTACTGCATGCGTGAGCGTGTGGGAGAGTAGGACGCCGCCGAACTAAATTTGCGTGTGGCCTCAGAACTTCGGTTCTGAGGCCACACGCTTTTTTTGCGTTCGAAAAATTGAGTCGCCGGAACCTCGAACCCAGCGCACCCTGGATACATGGATGCGCAGGTGCACACCAATCCTCAGCTCTTCTGGAAGCTTGCGGGGCCGCACTTCCTCGCGGACCCCGTGCGCAACACCATCGCGATCACCGTCATGGAGCGCTGTCTGGCCGGGACCGAGCCCGGTTACACCGCTCCGCTGATGCTCACGGTGCACGACAACTCCGGCGCGTTGGTCGGCGCCGGCCTGCGTACCGCGCCCTGGCCACTGCTCATCGGCGGACTGCCGCTGGAAACCGTCCCGGCCGCCGTGGACGCGGTACTCCTGCATGCCCCTGACCTGACCGCGGTGAATGGGCCGCGGGAGGCCGCCGCGGCGTTCGCGCGAGCCTGGACCGATCGGACCGGGCAGCTGACCCAGGAAAAGATGGCTTCGCGGCTGTTCCGATTGGGGGAACTGACGCCGCCGACGGTCGCCGGTGCGGCCCGGATTGGCGGGGCGGCCGATTTGGAGCTGTTGGTGAAGTGGCGGGAGGCGTTCGGTCTGGAACTGGACGGAGTGCGGCATTCGCTGGATGAGCGGGCCGGCGTGCTGGCCGCGTTCGAGGCGGGGGATCCGCACTTCGTCTGGGAGGTGGACGGGACGCCGGTGTCGTTGGCGTTCACCAATGCGCCCAGCGGGGGGATGGCCCGGGTCCGGTACGTCTACACGCCGGTGCGGCACCGGGGGCACGGCTATGCCTCGGCGGCCACGGCGGCGGCCTCGCGCTGGGCGCTCGACCAGGGCGCCACGGACGTGCTGTTGTTCACCGATCTCCGGGATCCGGTGACGAACCGGATCTATCCGCGGCTGGGTTATCGGCCGGTGTTCGACGCCGTGGAGATCGCGTTCTCAGCCGGGACTGCTGACGGGGCGGTTCCGCACATGCGAGGAGAACACGAGTGACGTGGTGGTCTCGCCGTACTGCTGCGCGTGGTCGACGAGCTGTTCCAGTTCGGCCATCGACTTACATCGCACCCGCAGCAGCCAGCAGTCGTCGCCGGTCACGTGGTCGGCGTCGCACACCGACGGCAGGGCCAGCACCCGCTCGCGGAATCGCGGCGAGTCCAGGCTTCTGACCCGGACCCGGACGATGGCCTGAATCGGCAGGCCGAGCAGCTGGGGGTCGACCACCGCGGCGTACCCGGTGATCACTCCCAGCTGTTCGAGCCTGCGCACGCGTTCGGTGGTGGCGGGGGCGGACAGGTTGACCCGGCGGGCCAGCTCGGTGAAGGTCATCCGGCCGTCCTGCTGCAGCAGGTCCAGGATGCGCCAGTCCAGTTCATCTAGGTCCACGCGACCAAATCCTCGTCAAAGCTCGAATTTCGCGGGGAAACACAGGCACAACCAGGCTAGAACCAGGAACGCCCCATGTTCGAGGGCGTCCCACTGCCCGAGAATTTCCAGCATGCAGACCACTTCCCACCTGCTTTCCCTCCCGCTGGCCGAGCCCGCGGTGGCAGCGGCGCACTTCGCCGCCGAACTCGCCTTCGAGGCCGATCCGGACGATGTGCACCGGGACCTGGTGGCAGGCACGGTCACCGGCTACCTGCTGGTGGAGTGCCGGGGGCCGGCGGCGTTCGCGGCGGCCAGGATCCCCGGTGCGATCAACCTGCCCTACGCCACACTGACCGAGGCGAGCACCGCGCAGCTGGACCGCGGCCTGGTCTACGTCTGCTACTGCGAGAGCTTCCAGTGCAATGCCGCGACCAAGGGCGCCGCCCGGCTGGCCGGACTGGGGTTCACGGTGAAACGGCTGGCCGGTGGGATCCAGGCCTGGATCGGGGCGGGGTATCCGGTCGAAGGCACCGCGGTGGGAGCGGATGATCACATCCACCGGGCGGTGGCCTGCGCCTGTTAGGCGGCAGCGCCTAGGCTTTCTCCCATGACCTCGGTGCTTGTCATCCAGCCTTCCGACCTGGATCCGCTCGGCCCGCTCGCCGACTGGCTACTGGATGCCGGCGCCGAGATCCACCTGGTCCGGGCCGGGCAGGAACCCATCCCGGCCAGCGTCGAGGGCTACCAGGCCCTGGTGTGCCTCGGTGGCGAGATGGGCGCCTACGACGACGCCGAACACCCCTGGCTCAAGGACGTGCGGGCACTGCTGGCCAACGCGGTCGGCAGACGGGTGCCGGTGCTCGGCATCTGCCTCGGCGGGCAGCTCCTGGCCGCCGCCACCGGTGGCCAGGTCCGGCCGGGGACGGTCGGGCCCGAGGTGGGCACCTTGCTGATCGCCAAGCGGGACGCGGCGGCGGGGGATCCGCTGTTCGAGCCGCTGCCGATGACGCCCGATGTGCTCCAGTACCACGTCGACGAGATCTCGGCGCTGCCCGGCGGGGCGGTCCTGCTGGCCTCCTCGCCGAAGTACGTCAACCAGGCGTTCCGGGTGGGGGACAACGCCTACGGGCTCCAGTTCCACATCGAGACCACCCCGGAACTGGTCCAGCGCTGGGCCGAGCACTCGCCGGAGGAAGCGGCGTTCGCGCCGCGCGGGCACCTGGAGTACGAGCACCTCGTCGAGCGGCACCAGGACCTGGCCGAGGTGTGGCAGCCGTTCACCGAGCGGTTCGTCCGGCTCGCCGCCGGTGAGCTGAGCCAGACGGGGCCCGGCCGGCGTCTGCCGCTGGTGTAGCGGATGACCTTCACCGATCCCAGCCGGGCCACGCCCTCGCCCGCGCGGTTCGGGCTGACCGATCCGCGCGCGGCCGACTTGCTCGGCGAGGTCGGCTGGTGGGGCAGGCCGGGGGCGGAGACCAAGCTCGCCGCGCTCTCCCGCAGCGCCGATCCGGATCTGACCCTGCGCTGCCTGGTCCGGCTGCGCGAGGCCATCGGCGAGGGCTGGCCCGCGCTGGACGAACGGCTGCGCACCGAGGCCGGACTGCGCACCCGGCTGTTCGCGGTGTTCGGCGCCTCCAGCGCGCTCGCCGACTTCGTCATCGCCGATCCGGCCCGGCTGGAAGTGCTCGACGGCGCGCTGGACGCGCCGCTGCCCGAGGTCGCCGAACTGACCGCGCGACTGCTCGCCGCGGTCGGCGCCGACCCCGCGCGACCAGTGTGGCGGGCCGGACTCCGCGGGCCCGAGGCGGTGCGCGCGCTACGCGAGGCCTACCGGCTGGAGCTGCTGCGGATCGCCGCCGCGGACCTGGCGCACACCATCGACGGCGACGCCCCGCAGGTCTCCTACGAGAACGTGGCCGCGCTGCTCTCCGACCTGGCAGGGGCCGCCCTGCAGGCCGCGCTGGCCGTGGGCGTGCTGGAGATCGTGCCAGCGGACGCCGATGGGCTGCCCTGCCGGATCGCGGTGATCGCGATGGGCAAGTGCGGGGCGCGGGAACTCAACTACGTCAGCGATGTCGACGTCATCTTCGTGGCCGAGGGCGATATCGGCATGGCCACCCGGCTGGCCGCCGCGCTGATGCGGGTCGCGGGCGAGGCCTGCTTCCAGGTGGACGCGGCGCTGCGGCCGGAGGGTAAGGCCGGCGCGCTGGTGCGCACCCTGGACGGGCATATCGCCTACTACAAGCGCTGGGCGCGGACCTGGGAGTTCCAGGCGCTGCTCAAGGCGCGGCCGGTGGCCGGGGACGCCGAACTCGGTCAGTCCTATGTGGACTCGCTCTCGCCGATGGTGTGGTCGGCGGGGGACCGGGACCACTTCGTGGCCGATGTGCAGGCCATGCGGCGCAAGGTCGAGGAGCACGTGCCAGCCGGGCTGGGCGACCGGGAGCTGAAACTCGGGCGGGGCGGGCTGCGCGATGTCGAGTTCGCCGTGCAGCTGCTGCAACTCGTGCACGGGCGCGGCGCCGCCGAACTCCGCGTTCTGTCCACAATGGACGCGTTGCGGGTGCTCGGGCACGGCGGCTACGTCGGCCGCGCGGACGCGGCGGGGCTGGCCGAGTCCTACCGGTTCTTGCGCACCCTGGAACATCGCCTGCAACTGCAACGGTTGCGGCGCACCCACCTCTTCCCGGCCGATGACGACCGCCTCGGCCTGCGCTGGCTGGCCCGCGCCGCCGGGGTCCGCCCGGACGGGCGGCGCAGTTCGGGCGCGGTGCTGCAGGCCGAGTTCCGCTCGCACTGCAACCGGGTCCGGCGGCTGCACGAGAAGCTGTTCTACCGGCCGCTGCTGGAAGCGGTGGCCAGGGTGCCCAGCGAGGCCCTGCGGCTGTCCACCGAATCGGCCAAGTTGCGGCTGGCCGCGCTCGGCTACGCCTCCCCGGACGGCGCGCTGCGGCACATCGAGGCGCTGACTACCGGGGTGTCCCGGCGGGCCGCGATCCAGGGCGCGCTGCTGCCGGTGCTGCTGGACCTGTTCGCGCACAGCCCCGACCCCGACGGCGCGCTGCTGGCCTACCGCCGGGTGTCCGAGGCGCTGGCCACCACGCCCTGGTACCTGCGGCTGCTGCGCGATGAGGGCGCGGTGGCCGAACGGCTGGCCTTCCTGCTGGGCACCTCCCGGACGGTGCCGGACCTGCTGGTGCGCGCGCCAGAGGTGCTGCGGCTGCTGGCCGACACCCCCGCGCTGGCCGGACGCGAGCCAGCCGAGGTCGCGATCTCCTTGCGCAGCACCGTCGCCCGCTACGCCGACCCGG
Source organism: Crossiella sp. CA198 (assembly GCF_052078295.1). NCBI lineage: Bacteria > Bacillati > Actinomycetota > Actinomycetes > Pseudonocardiales > Pseudonocardiaceae > Crossiella > Crossiella sp. CA198. The sequence goes on along the minus strand of NZ_JBQJIM010000013.1, from coordinate 280,577 downwards.
TCACCGCGGTCACCGCCGCGCGCTCGATGCGCCGCCACGAACTGCTCAGGGTGGCCTGCGCCGACCTGCTCGGCGAACTGGAGCTGCCCGCGGTGTGCGCCGCGCTGAGCAGCGTGTGGGTGGCGGTGCTGGAGGCCGCGGTGGACGCGGCCTGCCGCGCGGTGGCCGCCGAACGCGGGTCCCAGCCTGCCCGGATCGCGGTGATCGGCATGGGCCGCCTCGGCGGCGCCGAACTCGGCTACAGCTCCGACGCCGACGTGCTGTTCGTGTGCGAACCCGTTGCGGGCGCGGGGGAAACCGAGGCGGTGCGGTACGCGGCCGCGGTCGCCGAACTCATCCGCAGACTGCTCGGCGCGCCCAGCCAGGACCCGGCGCTGCAGGTCGACGCCGACCTGCGACCCGAGGGCCGCAGCGGGCCGCTGGTGCGCACCCTGGAGTCCTACCGCGCCTACTACGCCCAGTGGGCCGAGGTGTGGGAGCAGCAGGCGCTGCTGCGGGCCCGGCCGATCGCGGGCGATCCCGAACTGGGACAACGATTCGTCGAGATGATCGACCCGGTGCGCTACCCGGCGGCCGGACTCGACCACGCCAGCGTGCTGCAGATCCGGCGGATCAAGGCCAGGGTGGACGCCGAACGGCTGCCCCGCGGCGCCGATCCGGCCACCCACACCAAACTCGGCCGCGGCGGGCTGGCCGATGTCGAGTGGACGCTGCAGGTGCTCCAGCTCCAGCACGCGCACACCGTGCCCACCCTCCGCACACCGTCCACAGTGGAGGGACTGGCGGCCGCGGAGACCGCGGGACTGGTCCAGCACGCCGACGCCGCCGCGTTGCAGGCGGCCTGGACCATGGCCACCCGGGCCCGCAACGCGGCCACCCTGGTCCGCGGCAAACCCACCGACCAGCTGCCCCGGCAGGGCCGGGAGCTGGCCGCGGTGGCCCGCGCCATGGGCTACCCGGCCACGGCCGACCCCGGTGAGTTCATCGACGAGTACCGCCGGGTAACCCGTCGTGCCCGGGCGGTGGTGGAGCGGCTGTTCTACGATTCCTGAGAGTGAAGGCAATCGCGTTCGACGAGTTCGGCGGTCCCGAGGTTCTGCGCCTCCAGGACCTGCCCGAACCGCTCCTCGGCCCGGAGAACTCGCTCATCCAGGTGCGTGCCGCGGGGGTGAACCCGGTGGACTTCAAGATCCGCATGGGCTACCTCCAGGGCGTCCTGCCGCACCACCTGCCGCTGATCCCCGGCTGGGACGTCGCCGGGGTGGTGACCGCGGTGTTCCCCAACGTCACCGAATTCGCCCCGGGTGACGAGGTGTTCGGCTACATCCGCAAGGACAGCGTGGAACACGGCGCCTACGCCGAACAGGTCGCCGCCCCGCAGCGCGCCATCGTGCGCAAACCGGCAGGCCTGGACTGGGTGACCGCGGGCGCGCTGCCGCTGGTCGGCCTGACCGCGCTGCAGGCCCTGCGCGCGGCCGGGGTCGGCGACGGCGACACCGTGATCGTGCACGCCGCCGCGGGCGGGGTCGGCCATGTCGCGGTGCAGCTGGCCAGGGAACTGGGCGCCAAGCGGGTCATCGGCACCGCCTCCGAACGCAACCATGACTACCTGCGGGAACTCGGCGCCGAACCGGTCAGCTACGGCGAGGGCCTGGTGGAACGGGTGGCCGCGCTGGTCGGCGGCGACGGCAAGGTGGACGCCGCGGTCGACCTGATCGGCGGCCAGGCGCTCACCGACTCACCCCGGCTGATCCGCGACCCGGCCCGGCACTCCTCGATCGTCGGCAACGAGGTGCTGGCCCAGGGCGGCCGCTACGTCTTCGCCCAGGCGGACAAGGAACAGCTCACCTTCCTGGGCGAGCTGGCCGCCGGCGGCCAGCTGCGGGTGGACGTGCAGCAGACCTTCCCACTGGCCGAAGCCGCCGCGGCGCACCGCCTCCTGGAGGAGGGGCACGTCCGCGGCAAGCTGGTGTTGGTGGTGGACTGAGTTACGGCGTGGCTTGCCCGGCGGGCGCGGCGGCGATCTCTTCGTCGTCGTCCTCGTCGGGGAGGTCGTCCTCGTCCTCCTCCAACGGCGGCGCGTCGTAGACATCGACCACCCACTCCTCCAGCAACACCTCGCCGCTGTCGTCGTTGGCGCCCTGCAGGACCACGCGGTTGCGCACGGTCACGCCGAGTCCGAGCCGCTCGGCGGCCTCCAGGGACTCGACCGCGTCGGCGAGGTTGTCGTAGAAGTGGCTGACAATGCGGGTGGGCACATCGGGCTCGTCTTCGCGGAGACTGTCGGTCACGCCTGGCAAGCTACTCGCCGAGGAGCCGGAACGCGGGGAGGCACGAGCGTGATCAGCGAGGCGGACTACCTGTTCTTCGTCGACCGGGCCCTGGACGGCATGACCGAGGTGCTGCTGGAGCTGGGCGATGAGCTGGCCAACCGGAAACCGGACCTGCCGGGCGCGAACACGCCCTATCAGATCCTGACCCACTGCCTGGGCGTGGTCGCCTTCTGGGGCGGGCAGGTGGTGGCCGGGCGGGAGGTCGAGCGGGACCGGCCCGCCGAGTTCACCGCGGCCGGGCCGGTGGCCGAACTGGTCGAGCGGACCGCGGCGGTGCGGGCCCGGTTCGACGCGGACGTGGCCACCGCCGAGTACGACCGGCCGGTCCGGCGGGAGCCCTCGCCGCACTGGCGCACCTTCCCCGGCGGCATCAGCCAGGGCGCGGCGCTGCAGCACGTCTACGAGGAGCTGGCGCAGCACCACGGTCAGCTCCAGGTCACCAGGGATGCCCTGCTCGGCGGTTGAGCGTTCACCGCGGTCTGCCAGGATGAGGGCTGTCGTCCAGGAGGAGTGAGAGTGGCCATCTCCCGCGCCAGCGCGTCCCTGCGGTTGTTCAGCACCAAGGCCGCCGCGGCCGTGGTCACCGAGACCCTCGGACTTGACCCGACCACCGTCGCCGAGCGCGGTGAGCCGATCGGCAAGAACATCTCGACCCTGCGCGAGCAGTCCATGTGGCTGCTGGAGAGCGAGGCCGAGCCGGCCGAGCCGCTGTCGGCGCACCTGGAGTGGCTGCTCGACGAGCTGGACGGGAAACTGGGCGCGCTCGCCGGGCTGCTCGGCGACTTCGAGGTCGACGTGTGGTGCACGGTGGAGGCCACCAACGGTCAGGGCCAGCTCACCTTCACCCCGGCGCTGACCGCCCGGCTGGCCGGCCTGCCCTGCCCGTTCTCGGTCGACCTTTACCTCTCCGATGCCGAGGATGAGGACGAAGAGGACGAATTCTGAAGATCTTGTCCAGGTATCCGGACCAACTCCAGGGTGCCCGGCGGATTGTCATCCTGCGCGGGTAAGCGCTGGTCAACAGCGTGCTGGCGATCATTTGCGCGGTCTTCGGAATCGATTCCGACGCGCTCCGCAGTCGCAGATTCGCCTGATGGGGTGATGCGGACCGGCCTAGCCTCGTGGGCAGTTGGTTAGTACCCGGCTGGAGGAGGACGTAATGGTCGAGCAGAACGGGCAGTCGCCACGGGCCGCCAGTGACCAGGCCGCTCGGACATCGCCGGTGCACCGCGCCCCCTCGCCCATGCTGTTGGCCGAGGCCGCGCGCGCCCGCAAGGAACGGGCCCAGGCGGAGACCCAGCCCCAGGAGCACCAGTCCTGACCCTCTGACTCAAGGAGTCCCAGGGCCGGGCGGCGACATGCTGCCCGGCCCTCGGTCTGTCTGCCCTCGGTCTGTCTGCTGAGAGCAGCCGCGACCACAGGTGGACGCGGGCGCACGGCCCCGGTCGGTACCAAGGAGACAGCAGAGTGGACGGGGGAGCGTGTGGACGACCGGGTGTACTGCTGGCACATCCCGCTCAAGGAGCACCTGGCCGTGCACCGGCTGGCCGGTCAGTACCAGGGCGCGCTGCGCCGACTTCCGCGACTGCACCCGTGCGCCCCGCCCTGGCTGCGATTGCCCCTGCGTGAGCTGGGCCCGGCCGAGCGGCTGCGCTACACCGACGTGCAGGCCATCACCGCGGCCGCGCGGGAGCGGCTGGCCGAGGTCCCGGCCAGGGACCTGGTCACCGGCCGGGTCATCCGGCGGCGTGGCACGGTGGCGCTGGCCGTGACCGGCGACCTGCGACCGGTGCGCCGGGCCCTGGCGGCCGCGGTCGCCGGGGTGCTCGGCAGGCGCCCGCGCCTGCCCCAGCCGTCCCGGCTGCTGCTGGCCGAGCACACCGAGCCGGTGGACGGGGCTCAGCTGCGCCGGATCCTGGCCGCGGTGCGGGCCGAGCCGGTGCGGATCCCGGTGACGGGCGTGTCGCTGGCCTTGCTGCGCAGGCACCGCGGACAGCAGCTGTGGAGCGAACTGGACCGGGTGGAGCTGGGCCTGCCGGTCAGCCGCTGAGTTCCTCGGCGGACTCCTGCGCGGCCAGCACCTCGTCCCCGTGCCGGTAGGCCCAGGCGCCGAAGGCCTCGATCGGCCCGAGCAGGCTGCGGCCCAGGTCGGTCAGCCGGTACTCCACCCGCGGCGGGGCCTCCCGGTAGCAGTCCCTGGCGATCAGGCCGTGGTAGGTCAGCCGGTGCAGGGTCTCGGTGAGCACCTTGGTGCGGATGCCGCCGATCTCCCGGCGCAGCCGCACCGGCCTGCGCGGCCCGTCCTTGAGCGCCCACAGCACGACCGGGTTCCAGGTGTTGGCCATCAGGTCGAAGGCCAGCCGCGCCCGGCAATCGGCCAGTAGGTCCCGTTCCAGCGTGAACACCGCCCCAGCCTGCCGCAGTCAACAGACACCATTCGGTGCCCATCGTCCTTCCTACCGTGTGCGTATCGCCAACTCCAACGGAAGGAACCTGATGCGCATCGGCATCCTGGGCGCGGGCAACATGGCCGAGGCCCTCGGCACCCAGTGGGCCCGCAAGGGCCACGACCTGATGATCGCCACCCGCGCCAACCCCGCGCCACTGGCCACCCGCCTTGGCGTCCGCACCGGCAGCTACGCCGAGGCAGCGGCCTACGGCGAGGTGACCCTGCTGGCCGTGCCGGCCGCCTCCGCGCTGGACGTGCTCGCCGCGGCGGGCGCGGAGGGCCGCACCGTGATCGACTGCACCAACCCGATCGGCCCCGACTGGACCCTGACCACCAAGACCGCCAGCCTGGCCGAACAGCTCGCCGCCACCGGCGCGCACGTGGTGAAGGCGTTCAACCTGGGCCACGTGGACATCTGGCGGATGATCCCCCCGGTCTTCGCGGGCCGCCAGCTGTCGGTCCCGCTGTGTGGCGACGACCCCGCCGCCCTGGACCGGGTGCAAACCCTGATCCGGGACCTGGGCTGCCACCCGGTGGTGGCCGGTCCGCTGTCCAGGGCCGGACTGCTGGAGGCCACCGCGGCCTTCGCCATCGGGCTGTGGATGCAGGGCGCGGACGCCCAGGCGATCCTGCCGCCCCTGGGCTGAGCCTCAGTCCCAGTGGTTGAAGGTCAGCTCACCGACGGTGTCCGGCCGCCAGTAGCGGATCTGCTTGTGCTCGACCGGGTTCAGCTCGCTGAGGTCCACTCTGGACAGTGGGGTGTCGAGTTCTTCCTTGGTGTAGACCCGGAATTCCGACCTGGCCTGGAGTAGTTCGGCCCAGCGTGGCTCGTCCCGGAAGACCGGTGGCGCGCCAGGAGTCGTTGACACCTCGGCGAAAGCGAGCAGGAACAGCGAGTCGTGGCAGCGCAGCTCGAAGCGTCGCTCCCGCTCGCGCAGGCGGGCGATGACGTGGTTCGGCGTCCCGTCGGGGAGCAGGAACTCCTCGACATGGGCGCCGAACTCCCGGGCCACGGCGGTGATCAGGGTGCGGAACTGCTTCGGGCCGGGGCCGGGGGTGGTGACGTTGAAGCTGGTCGAGCCGTGCGGGAGGCGCATGTGGACAGTGTGCCGTCCGCGATGGCACCTGGGTGTCCCGGAAACCGATGGCCCGGCCGGCCCGCGCTGACTAGCCTCGGCGACCATGACCGACTGGGCGCGCGGGGTGCGGCGGATCGCCGTGCTGACCGGCGCGGGCATCTCCACCGACTCCGGCATCCCCGACTACCGGGGCCCGGACGGCATCTGGACCCGCGATCCCAAGCTGGCCAACCTGTTCACCCTGGACAACTTCCTGACCGACCCGGAGATCCGGCAGCGCTTCTGGCAGCGTTACCTGACGCACCCGGCCTGGCTCGCGCAGCCCAATCCAGCTCACCTGGCGCTGGCCGGGTTGAGCGCGGGCCCCGCGGTCCGGGTGCTGACCCAGAACATCGACGGCCTGCACCAGCGTGCCGGGGTGCCCGCCCGCAAGGTCCTGGAACTGCACGGCAGCATGCACGGCGCCGTCTGTGTCGGCTGTGCCGCGCGGACGCCGACGCCGGCGGTGCTGGACCGGGTCCGCGGTGGTGAGCTGGATCCGTCCTGTGTGGACTGTGGCGGCATCCTGAAGCTCGGGGTGATCCTGTTCGGCCAGCAGCTGGACGCCGAGGTCATCGGGCAGGCGCGCACGATCGCCGCGGCGAGCCAGGTGTTCCTGGTGGTGGGCAGTTCGCTGCAGGTCGAGCCGGCCGCCTCGCTGTGCGCGGTGGCGGTGCGGGCCGGGGCGAAGCTGGTGGTGGTCAACGCGGCGCCGACGCCGTACGACGAGTACGCGACCGAGGTGATCCGCGAGCCGATCGGCGTGGCGCTGCCCCGGATCTGCCAGGCGCTGCTGGCCGGGTGATCCGGGGCCGCGGGGGTCAGACCAGGCCGGTGAGCCGATCGGCCAGGTAGGCGAGTTTGGCGTCTTGGTCGCGGGCGGACTCCAGGTAGTGCGACCAGGCCACCCGCTCATGCGTGGTGGGTCCGAGTTCCCACACGCACTGGGTCGGGGTGAGGCCGTCCGCCTGCTGCACGGGGGTGAACGGGCCGCCGCCGGTGCTGGCGTAGCCGGCCTGCCACATCTCGTTGACGCCGCGCCACAGGCACAGCAGCACGAAGAGCACCTCGCCCGAACTGTGCAGCACGACGAACCCCAGGTCACCGCGGGTCACCACCCGGCCCGCGGCCACCTCGGCGGTGAGGAACTCCCGCGCGCGGGCGTGGTCCGCGGCCGGGATCGGCTGGTCAGGGCGGTGCACGTGGTACCACTTCAGGCGGGCGCCGGGCAGTGCCAGCTCCGCCGCCGGCGTGACCTGCTTGCGTAGGTGCGTCCAGGCCGGGTCGATGTTGCCCAGCGCGGACAGGTCAAGGGTGTCGGGCACGGCGATGCTCCCCGGTTCCAGTGCCGCCCAGCGCGGCTCACCGCCCACCCTGCGCCCGCGGCGGGCCGCTCCGCCCACCATTTCGCGCTCGCTTAATTGACGGACCCGGCGTTTACCCTGGGGCCGTGATCAGCCTCCGGATGCGTGCCGAGGACCTGACCAAGGTCCGGCTGGCCCGCTCGCCGCTGTATGAGGTGACCGGCAGCCTGCGCACCCTGGGCGACCCGGCCCGGCACTTCGTGCACCAGCGCTGGATCGCCGAGGCCCGCCGCGAGATCACCGGCCTGGACCTGACCGTGGCACTGGCCCTGACCTGCCGCCCCGGCTGGCTGCCGGACTTCCTGCTGCTGCCGCCCTCGGGCTGGGACACCGACTTCGGCGCCGAACTCGACCAGCTGCTGGCCACCCCGGCCGCCGCGGTCCGCTCGGCGTTGGAAGAACTCGCCCCAGCTGCCGCGCTGCCGCCCGCACTGCGTCCCCTGCACGCCGATCCGGCGCGCGAACTGCCCCGCCTCGCCGACACCCTGGCCCGGTACCGGCGGCTGGTCATCGAACCGAGTCAGCCGCGGATGAACGCGGTGCTGGACGCGGAGTTCACCAGGCTGGCCACCAGTCTGGCCACTGGCGGCACCGCCGCCGCGTTCGACCGGCTGCACCCGGACGTCCGCTACACCGCTGGCAGGCTCGACATCGACCTGGCCAGGCATTCCGGCGAGAAAGATCTTCCCGGGAACACGGGATTGCTGCTGGTGCCGACCGTGTTCGCCTGGCCGACTCCCTTTGTCGTGTTGAACGAGCCCTATCGGCCGACCCTGGCTTATCCACCGCACGGCGTCGCATCGGTCTGGCGAAATCCCGGCGATGCGGAATACGATCTGCCGTTGGGTGAACTCATCGGCCGCAGTCGGGCTTTGTTGTTACTGCAATTGGATTTACCCAGGTCGACCACGCAACTGGCCGCCACGGTGGGCCTGACCGCGCCCGCGGTCAGCCAGCACCTGTCCGTACTGCGGCGTAACGCCCTGGTCACCTCGCAGCGGCGAGGCCGGGAGGTGCTGTACGTGCGCACCCGGCTGGCCAGCCAGCTGCTGGCCACAGTGGACCAGAGCGCGACCGGGTAAACGCAGGCGCCCGGCCCGAATTGGTTTTACCTTGAACCGGACTCGGTGCTGCTTGCCCGATTGGGCAGCGTTTGGGACCCTCGATGGCGTGCGGCGGTATTTCCCGGACCGCACTGGGCTCTACTGGGTTGAAGGGGCAATTCCGCCCGTCACGGCAAGGGGGAAACACCGTGCTGGAAGTGGAACTCGACATCTTCTCCGGAATGCCGAACCCGACCTGGCGACTCACCGACACGCAGGAGCGCGAGCTGATCGAGCGGGTCACCGCCTACCCAGACCAGCTCTCGCCGGTGGCCACCGAGGACGAGCAGTTCAGCCTGGGCTACCGCGGCCTGCTGGTGCGCATGATCAAGTCCACCGACGGCGCCTGGAACGACACCCGGCTGGCCGCAGGCGCCGGCCTCCCGCTGACCTTCCGCGTCGGCAGCCGCCCGGCCGACGAGCCGATCGCCGACTGGCTGCTCGGCACGTCCAGCTCGGTCAAGGACAGCGGCGTGGACGACGAACTGACCGAGATCGCAGGCCAGGGCGTCAGCCTGATCCAGACCGCCGCCCAGTCCATGGCGCCCACCGACCGCGTCCAGCAAGCCACCGAAGGCGAGAACCCGGACCAGGCCAACGAAACCGGCGACCTGGGCGTGCAGGGCGGCACCTGGTGGGCCTGCGGCTCGAACCTGTTCAGCGCCAACGCGAACTACTTCAACGACCCGGCCCACGTCACCCGCAACAACTGCTACTGCTTCGCCAGCAACCACCTCGCCGACGTCCGCTACGCCCTGCCCGGCCGACGTGGCGGCCGCCCGGCCACCGTGATGAGCTGCGGCAACGTCACCGACGGCCTGCGCGCCGACGGCTGGGTCGACGGCTGCCAGACCAACACCCTGACCATCGCCATGGTCATCTGGCCCGGCCGCGACTACCACTTCTACCGCCTGGTCACCGGCGGCCCGAACTGGTGGTGGGGCCACAAACCCGGCGGCACCCCCGCGAAGTACACCGACGACTGCGGCAACTCGATCTACCAGGAGAACGGCCGCGGCTACGCCCCGAACAACATCTGCCGCGGCAACTACACCGACTTCTGCGGCTACTTCTACCAAAACAACGACACGGCCTTCGTGGCATGAAACCCCAGCTCGGCGTCGCACTGCTACTGGCCTCCCTGGTCGCGTGCGGCACACAGCAGTCAGGAGCCCCACCGGTGACCGACCCGATCGAAGTAGAACTCGACATCTACTCGGGAATGCCCAACCCGACCTGGGTGCTCTCGGCCACCGACTCGACCGAACTACGCCGCCGCATCGACGCGCTGCCCACGACCAAGGCCGCCGCACCCGAGGAGAACCTGGGCTACCGGGGGTTTCTGGTGCGGCTGGCCGAGGGGGCTGAGCCTGCCCGGGTTTGGCAGGTGGTGCGGCTGGCGGACAAGTCGGTGCGGGACGCGGGGGACCGCGGGTTGGAGCGGTGGCTGCTGGGGACTGGGCGGGGGAAGGTGCCGGCGGATGTGATCGCTGCGGTGGAGAAGGAGCTTGGGTAGAACCCGCCAGGACCGGGTTCAGCTCCACAACGCGGAGATCGGGGCGGCGATGATGTTGTCGCCCAAGGGAAAGGCGCGCGGTCCGGTGTGCAGTACGGCGCCGCCGATGAAGCGGTCGCCCAGTTCGGCCCGCAGCCAGGCGAGGTGCCGGGCGTCCGCTCGACTGGGTGCGCTGTTCGCCTTGATCTCGAAGGCGAACACGCGGCCACCGCCGTACTCGACGATGACGTCGACCTCGTGTTGCCCTTTCTCCTGGCGGAGATGGTAGAGGCGGGGCTGGGTCTCACAGGTGGGAAGCTGTGCGCGTAGCTGGGCCACGACGAACGTGTCGATGATCCGGCCGAGTAGATCCCCGTCCTTCATCAGCCCGGGAACGCCGACTCGCAGCGCGGCGAGTACGAGCGAGGGGTCGACCAGGTATCGCTTGGGACCACGGACCAATCGCTTGATGTGGTTGGTCCACCAGGCGGGCAAGGTGTCGATGATCAGCAGGTTGCGCAGCAACCGGTCATAGGCCTCGCCGGTGGCTTTGGCCACCCCCGCCGTGCTGTAGATGCTGCGATGATCGGTGACGCCCGCCGTGTTCAGGGCACAGGATTCCAGGTACCTGCGGAGCAACTGCGGGTCGCGGTGGGTCGCGAGCATCGCGACATCCTGGGTGAGCAGTTGTTCGAGATAGCTTTCCAACCAGGGACCGCGCTCGGCTGAGGGCAGTCGCAGGACGGGCTGGGGAAATCCGCCGCCGGCGGCCAGTTCGGCGTAGTCACGCAGATCAAGCTGTTCGGCCGGACCCGTCATCAGTGGCTCGATGCCGTCCGCAGCGAGCCGGTCGAGCAACGGCAACCGAGGAAGCCTGCCGCGCAGCTCACCGACGGTCAGCCCGAACATCGCCACCCGGAGCAGTCGCCCGGTCCCCGGCCACATCGGGGAGTCGACATCGCCGCGGACCGATCCGGTGATCAGGAACCGGCCTGGCCGGGAATCGGCGTCCACTGATCGTTTCACCGCGCCCAGCACGTCCGGCACGATCTGCCATTCGTCGATCAGGACCGGCTCGGCCAGACCACGGAGCGCGGCATCGGCATCGGCCTCGACGGCGACCGCTTGCGCCCGGTCGTCCAGCCTCAGCTCGCTGCGCGCGAGCTGAGCCGCCGTGGTGGTTTTGCCGGTCGCCCGCGGTCCCACCAGCAACACGGCGGGATGGTGGATGAGCCGACGGGCCAGTAGGCCGTCGACCAGTCGTGGCTGGTAGTTGGCGGGCACGCGATGAGGGTATCCAGATTCGGAGGGTGGTGGTAGCCAGATTCGGAGGTACTGGGTAGCCACTTTCGGGTGACTTGAGTAGCCACTTCCGGGGTCGGACGTGGTGTGGCGGTCCCGTACGCAGGAACGGCTGAGGGCCGGGTGGTCAGTGCGACCACCCGGCCCTCAGCCGTTTTCAGCTACCGCGGATCACACGTCGTAGTAGAGCGCGAACTCGTACGGGTGCGGGCGCAGGCGGATCGGGTCGATCTCGTTCTCGCGCTTGTAGGAGATCCAGGTCTCGATGACGTCTGGGGTGAACACGCCGCCTTCGAGGAGGAAGTCGTGGTCGCGTTCCAGGTTGTTGAGGACCTCGTCCAGGGAGCCGGGGACCTGGGGGACGTTCTTGGCTTCCTCGGGGGGGAGCTCGTAGAGGTCCTTGTCGATCGGGGCCGGGGGCTCGATCTTGTTCTTGATGCCGTCCAGGCCGGCCATCAGCATGGCGGCGAAGGCCAGGTACGGGTTGCCGGAGGAGTCCGGGCAGCGGAACTCGACGCGCTTGGCCTTGGGGTTGTTCCCGGTGATCGGGATGCGGATGCAGGCCGAGCGGTTGCGGGAGCTGTAGACCAGGTTGACCGGGGCCTCGTAGCCGGGGACCAGGCGGTGGTAGGAGTTCACCGTCGGGTTGGTGAAGGCCAGCAGGCTCGGGGCGTGGTGCAGCAGGCCGCCGACGTAGTGCCGGGCGGTGTCGGACAGGCCGCCGTAGCCGGACTCGTCGTGGAAGAGCGGGGAGCCTTCCTTCCACAGCGACTGGTGGGCGTGCATGCCCGAGCCGTTGTCACCGAAGAGCGGCTTCGGCATGAAGGTGGCGGTCTTGCCGTTGGCCCACGCGGTGTTCTTGACGATGTACTTGAACAGCTGCAGGTCGTCCGCGGCGTGCAGCAGGGTGTTGAACTTGTAGTTGATCTCGGCCTGTCCGGCGGTGCCGACCTCGTGGTGGGCGCGCTCGACGGTGAAGCCGGAGTCGATCAGGTTCAGCGTGATCTTGTCGCGCAGGTCGGCGAAGTGGTCGGTCGGGGAGACCGGGAAGTAGCCGCCCTTGAACTTGACCTTGTAGCCCTTGTTGCCGCCCTCTTCGTCGGTGCCGGTGTTCCACCAGCCCGCGACGGAGTCGATCTCGTGGAAGGAGGCGTTCTCGGTGGTGTCGAAGCGTACCGAGTCGAACAGGTAGAACTCCGCCTCGGCGCCGAAGAAGCAGCTGTCGGCGACGCCGGACTCGGTGATGTACTGCTCGGCCTTGCGCGCGATGTTGCGCGGGTCGCGGCTGTACGGCTCCCGGGTCAGCGGGTCGTGCACGAAGAAGTTGATGATGAGGGTCTTCTCGATCCGGAACGGATCGAGGCGCGAGGTGGCCACGTCGGGCAGCAGCAGCATGTCCGACTCGTGGATCGACTGGAAACCACGCACCGAGGACCCGTCGAAGGCGAGGCCCTCCTCGAACGTCTCGCGCTCGAACGAGGTGGCCGGCACCGTGAAGTGCTGCATGATGCCGGGCAGGTCGCAGAACCGCACGTCAATGAACTTCACATCGTTGTCAGAGATGAAGCTCAGGACCTCGTCGGGATTGGTGAACACCCTCGTTGGCTCCTTCGTCGTTGTGCCGGCAGGGCCGGCGTGCTCGCACGCGGTCAGGAGAACCGGTGCGGGACCGGCCCTGTTGCCAGCAGACCGTATGACCATGGTGTTGCTCGGTCATCACCCGAGTGTTTCACCGGTGTTAACGACACCCCATTTCGGGGAACGGCGCCACCTGGTCGGGGCAAGGTCAACCGCCCGTCCTACCCTTGACACCGTGAGCAGGTGGACGGGTTCGTGGCTGTCAGGACCGGGCTCGGCGCGGGAGAGTGATCCGGCGGCGGAACCCGGTTACCGAGGGGAGCGACTCGGCCTGCCCGAGGCCGGGCTGGGCTCGGTGGCCGGTACCGGTCGCCGGTTCCTGGCCCTGCTCATCGACTGGTTGCCGGGCGCGCTGATCGGCAACTTCCTCACCACCAACCCGGCGGTGTCGGCGATGGCGCTGTTCGCGTTGCTGACCGTGGTCAGCCTGGCCGCCTTCGGCCGGACCCCCGGGCACTGGGTGGTTGGCATCAAGCCGACCTCGCTGGCCGACGCCGGGGAGCGGATCTCGTTCGGGCATTCGGTGCTGCGCACCCTGCTGCTGTGCCTGGTGATCCCGCCGCTGGTGATGGATGTGGACGGACGTGGCCTGCACGACCACGTCGCCCGCACCGTCATGACCATCGCGCGCTGACCCAGACAGAGCCGGGCCGCCAGGGCCCGGCGACGGCTCAGCGGCGGCGGATGGTGCGCTGCACGTTGCGCATCTTCGCGCCCTGCGGCAGCGGACCCTTGGGCAGTGCCGCGCCGCGGCTGGCCAGCGCGGAGAGCCGCTTCTCGATGACATCCATCTGCGCCACGGTGATGTTGCGCGGCAGCTTGGACAGGTAGGTCTGCAGGCGGCGCAGCGGGACCTGCTTGTCCGCTTCCTCGTTGCCGACGATGACGTCGTAGATCGGGGTGTCGCCGATGATGCGGCCGATGCGCTTCTTCTCCTGCGCGATCAGCGGCTTCACCCGGTGCGGCGCGCCCTCGGCGACCAGCACCACACCCGGGCGGCCGAGCACCCGGTGCACCGCGTCGAGCTGGGTGGTGCCCGCCACCGCCTGGGTGACCCGCCACTTGCCGCGCAGGTTGTCCAGCGCCCACGCCGCCGCGCCGGGCTGGCCGTCGGCCTTGGAGTACACGTTGCGCTGCACCCGGCGGCCGAAGATGCTCACCGCGATCAGCGCGCCGATGGCGATGCCCAGCGGCAGCACCACCCACGGGTAGCCGATCAGCCAGCCGATGCCGAACACCACGCCGGTAGCGCCAAGCACCGAGAGGATCATCAGCGGCACCAGCCACTTGTCCTCACGGCGCTGCATCTTGAACGCTTCGAAGATCTGCTTGCGACGTGCCTTGGACGCGGCGCGCTTCTCGCGGCTTGCCGCCTTGGCAGCCGCCTTGTCCGGCTTGGGGGGCTTCGAGGCCATGGTCCCAGGATACGGCCGTGGCCCCGGCTCACCTATTCGGGCGGTTGATCCTCACCTCGCGAGCAGGGCGGTGATCTCCTGGGCGCCCGGACCGGCCTCGGAGAGGTGGTTCAGGTGCTCGGGGATCTGCTCGCCGCGGAACTTCTTCGCCTGGGCGTAGAGCCGTCCGGCGCGGTAGGAGGAGCGGACCAGCGGGCCCGCCATGACCCCGGCGAAACCGATCTTCTCCGCGGTCTCCTTGTGCTGCACGAACTCCTCCGGCTTGACCCAGCGCTCCACCGGGTGGTGGCGCAGGCTCGGCCGCAGGTACTGGGTGATGGTGATGATGTCGCAGCCCGCGTCGTGCAGGTCCTGCAGCGCCTCGGTGACCTCTTCGGGGGTCTCGCCCATGCCGAGGATCAGGTTGCTCTTGGTGACCAGGCCGAACTCGCGGGCCTCGGTGATCACCTGGAGGGAGCGCTCGTAGCGGAAGGCGGGGCGGATCCGCTTGAAGATCCGCGGCACCGTCTCCAGGTTGTGCGCCAGCACCTCGGGGCGGGAGCCGAAGACCTCGGCCAGCTGCTCGGGGTCGGCGTTGAAGTCCGGGATGAGCAGCTCGACGCCGGTGCCAGGGTTGAGCGCGTGGATCTGGCGGACCGTCTCGGCGTAGAGCCAGGCGCCGCCGTCGGGCAGGTCGTCGCGGGCGACGCCGGTGACGGTGGAGTAGCGCAGGCCCATCGCCTGCACCGACTCGGCGACCCGGCGCGGTTCCTCGGCGTCGAAGTCGGCGGGCTTGCCGGTGTCGATCTGGCAGAAGTCGCAGCGCCGGGTGCACTGGTCACCGCCGATGAGGAAGGTGGCCTCGCGGTCTTCCCAGCACTCATAGATGTTGGGGCAGCCGGCTTCCTCGCAGACCGTGTGCAGGCCCTCGCGTTTGACGAGGCCCTTCAGCTCGCGGTACTCGGGACCCATCTTCGCCCTGGTCTTGATCCACGAGGGCTTCTTCTCGATGGGCGTCTGGCTGTTACGAACCTCCAGCCGCAGAAGCTTGCGGCCCTCGGGCACCACGGTCATGACCGCCAGCCTACGTCCCCGGGGCCGGGGACCCCAGCCCAGCGGGGGAGTGGCCGATCACACGTCAGGCCGGGTCGGGCGCGATCCCGGTCAACTCGCCGCTCAGTTCGTACAACCGGGCCGCCACGGCCAGGTCCTGGGACTCCGGTGAGCAGGCCGCCAGGCCAGGTCCGCCCCACACCTCGCCAGCGCCGGCCGGGCCGTAGTACTGGCCGCCGCGCACCTCCGGCGCGGTGGCCGCGTAGAGCTGGGACAGCACGCCGCGTTCGGGGCGCATGGTGGCGACCTTGTTGAACAGGTTGACGCCCAGTTCCAGGACCTTGTTCTTGCGGGCCCGGCCGCCGTTGGCGCCCAGTTCGGTGTCGGTCAGGCCGGGGTGCGCGGCCAGGCTGCGCACGTCCAGGTCGGCCGCGGACAGCCGGCGGTCCAGTTCCTGGGCGAACATCAGGTTGGCCAGTTTGGCCTCGCCGTAGCCGGCGAAGGCGTTGTAGCGGCGGCGTTCGTAGTTGAGGTCGTCCAGGCGCAGCGTGGTGCGCCGGTGCGCCAGGCTGGACAGGGTGATCACTCGCGCGTCCGGGCTTTGCCGCAGTGCGGGCATGAGCAGCCAGGTCAGCGCGGCGTGGCCGAGGTGGTTGACGCCCATCTGGGTCTCGAAACCGTCCGCGGTGCGGCCCAGCGGCGGGCAGAACACGCCCGCGTTGTTCATCAGCACGTGCACCCGGTCGCCCGCGCGTTCCCGGATGTCCGCGGCGGCCACGCGCACCGAGGCCAGGTCACCGAGGTCGAGGCGGACCAGTTCCACCTTGGCCCGCGGCGCGGTGGTGCGGACCTGGGCGACGGCGCGGGCCCCGCGTTCCGGGGAGCGGCAGGCCAGCAGCAGGTGAGCGCCCTTGGCGGCCAGCGCGTAGGCGCTGTGCAGGCCCAGGCCGGAGTTGGCCCCGGTGATCACCACCGTGCGCCCGCTCTGGTCCGGCATGTCCTCGGCCGTCCAGTTCCGCATGCCGTCCACCCCGTCTCGCCGCCGTCGGGGTTCAGTCTCCTCGACACCCTGACCAACGCACCGGGCGGCCGGGAGTTCCGCCGCCGCACCCGGTCACCGGGTGCGGCGGCGGAACTCAGGCGCTCGCGGCGAAGCCGCGGAAGAAGTTCCGGGTGGAGGTGCAGCGGGCCGGGCGAGCGCCGTCACGAGCGAGGACCAGGAAGGCGGCGCCGACGCGTTCGATCTGCTCGGCCGGTTCGCGGGCGTCGGCCAGGCCGGTGACCAGGGCCAGGGTGCGCTGTTCGTGCGCGATGGCGGCCGGGATGGTCTGGGCTCCCGCGTCGAGCAGGCGGCGCAGGGTGGGTTCCTCGGTGGCCAGGCGCTGCCAGGCGCTGGTGGCGGCCTCGACCCGGTCGCCGTGCTCGTGCAGGGCGAGTTCGAGGTGGCCGGTCAGGCGCAGCATCCAGCGGTAGTGCAGGGCGGCCAGCAACTCGGCGCGGTCGGCGAAGACGTCAGCGGCGTGCTGGACGTCTTCAAACGGCAGCACGGGGTCCCCGGTCCGTTCGGCCTGACGCAGCACGGCGTTGATGACATCGCGCCGTCGGTAGAAGTCGTTCCAGCTCATGATGCCCCTCCTTGCCGTGGACCGCCCATACCCGGAGTTTCCGGCGTACTGACGGTATGGCTCCGACACGGAGAACATACCATGAGTACGTACTCTCGGTATGTCGTAGTGTTGTGAGTATGGCGACAGCGCGGCCGCGGCGTATGGAATATTCGGAATCCACCAGGCAGGCCCTGGTGGACAGCGCCATGGAGCTGTTCAGCCGGAAGGGCTACGCGGGCACCTCGCTGGATGAGATCGCGGCCAGGGCCAGGGTCACCAAGGGCGCGCTCTACCACCATTTCGGCGGCAAGCAGGCGTTGTTCGAGGCCGCCTTCGACGCGGTGGAGACCGACATGCTGGCCCGGCTGGCCAAGATCGTCTCCCAGCCAGGCGACCCGTGGGAGAGCGCGATGGCGGGTCTGCGCGCCTACCTCAAGGTCTGCCTGGAGCCCTCCTACCAGCGGATCGTGCTGCACGAGGGTCCGGTGGTGATGGGCTGGGAGCGCTGGCGGGAGGCTGAGGAGCAGTTCAGCTACGGCCTGGTGCGGGCCACCGTGGTCGGGCTGGCCGAGTCCGGTGAGATCGACGACCTGCCGATCGAGCCGATGTCCCGGCTGATGTTCGGCGCGCTGGCCGGCAGCGCCACCCAGATCGCCAACGCGGCGGACCCGAAGAAGGCCAGCGAGGAGGTCGGCCTGTGCATCGAGCGGGTGATGGCCGGGCTGCGGCTGCTGCACAAGGTGGGCAACGCCGAACCGATCCGGGTGGAGACCGCCACACCGCGCCGGACGCGCCGCCGCTGAACCCGGGTTAGCGTGTGCCGGTGGACTTCAGGATCTTCACCGAGCCCCAGCAGGGGGCGACCTACGACGATCTGCTGCGGGTGGCGCGGACTGCCGAAGACGCCGGTTACGACGCGTTCTTCCGCTCCGACCACTACCTCAAGATGGGCTCGGTCAGCGGCCTGCCCGGCCCCACCGACGCCTGGGTGACGCTGGCCGGTCTGGCCAGGGAGACCAGCCGGATCCGGCTGGGCACGCTGATGACCGCGGCCACCTTCCGCTATCCGGGACCGCTGGCGATCCAGGTCGCGCAGGTGGACGAGATGTCCGGCGGCCGGGTGGAGTTCGGGCTGGGTGCCGGCTGGTTCGAGACCGAGCACGCCAACTACGGCATCCCGTTCCCGGATGTGGCCGAGCGTTTCGACCGCTACGCCGAGCAGCTCGCGGTGATCACCGGGCTGTGGCGCACGCCGGTGGGCGAGACCTTCAGTTTTGACGGCGAGCACTACCGGCTCACCGACTCGCCCGCGCTGCCCAAGCCGGTGCGGGCGGGCGGTCCGCCGGTGCTCATCGGTGGCCGGGGCGCCAAGCGCACGCCGGCGCTGGCGGCGCAGTACGCGGCCGAGTTCAACCTGCCCTTCGCCGATCCAGCCACCGCGGTGCGCCAGTTCGAGCGGGTCGAGGCGGCCTGCGCGGCCATCGGCCGGGACCCCAAGGAGATCATCCGCTCGGCCGCGCTGGTGCTCTGCGTTGGCCGGGACGAGGCCGAGGTGACCCGCCGGGCCGCGGTGATCGGCCGCGAGGTGCCTGAGCTGCGGGAGAACGGGCTGGCAGGCACGGTGGCCGAGGCGGTGGACAAGCTGGGCGCCTGGCGGGAGCGGACCGGGATCAGCCGGATCTACCTGCAGGTGCTCGATCTGGCCGACCTGGACCACGTGGAGCTGGTGGCGACCGAGGTCATGCCGCAGTTCGCCTGAGCGCCTCCCGCCATCAGGACTTGAGCTGTCCGGCGATGTCCGCGGCGGCGGCCAGCAGGATCAGCACCGGCACCATGGCCGTGGCGCGCAGCCGGTACCGGCCGCGGCCGTCCTGGTCCACCAGGCCGCTGGTGGTCAGCGGCTTGAGGTGGTGGTAGAGCTGGCCGGTCGAGCCGACCTCGGCGGCGGCCTGGAGTTCGGCCGCGCCCTGCGGGCCGTGCTGGGCGAGCACCCGCACCACCTTGGCCCGGACCGGGTGGCCCAGCGCGGCCAGCACCTCCAGGCGCGGGCCGTCCGGCAGGCCCAGCACCCTGGCCACCGGCAGCGTGATCGTCCAGTCCAGCTCACCCGGTTCGGTGAGTCTGCCCTGGTAGGAGACCACGCCGCCGGTGTCGGCCAGCACCTGCTCGGCGATGCCCTCCAGGGCCGCCACCCTGGCCTCCAGTTCGGCCACCCGGCCGGCCAGCTCCGTCTCGCTCATCGGATCAGCATGCCCGGCTACCCGCGCAGCGCCCGCGCGACCCTGCCCTGCCAGGCCGGATCCAGCGTCAGGTCCTCGAACACCGGGAACAGCAGCGAGCCCTCGGCGTTCATGCCCGCCCAGTCCGCCGCGCTCAGTTCCTGGAGCAGCAACGCGGCCGAGCCGGCCCGGCCGTCGTTCCAGCGGGTGTAACCGGCCAGTACCAGCACCCCGGCCAGCGAGCCGCCCTTCCAGCCGATGCCCGCGACGCCGGGTGGCAGCGAGCCGGACCGGGTGTGTTCCAGGTGCCGCCGGGTGGCCTCGGGGAACCGGCCGGTGGCCGCGGCCCGGTGGAAGGCGGCCAGGGTGGCCGCGCTCGCGCCGCCGCTGTCCCTGGCCCAGGCGACCTGGGTCTCCCAGGAGGGCAGCGGGCCGGTGACGATGCGCGCCCTGGCCCGGTCCCGGAAGGCCGGGTCGGTCAGGAAGCGCTGTTCGAGCTGCTCGCCCATCCTCAGCCGCGGCACCCCGGGCCGGACCTCCTCCGGCAGCAGCAGGTAGAGGAAGTCGGCCAGTTTGGAGCGGGTGTCCACGCCTGCCCAGCCGCCGCGCAGCGCGGCCCGGCGCAGGGCGGCCGCGCCGAGGCGGTGCCGCAGGTAGTCGGTGGCCGCGTTGTCGCTGAAATAGATCATGGTGCCGGCGATCTGGTCCAGGGTGACCTGCTGGGCCGGGTTCTTGGCCAGCTTGGTCACCGGGTCCGCCTCGATGCCGAGCAGCCGCTGGGCGTGTTCGTGCGCGCCGCCGTCGGTGTGCGGCAGGTAGAAGCGTTCCCAGTCGCCGACGGTGACCTTCGTGTCCGGGGCCAGGCCGGAGAGGGTGTAGGCGGCCAGGTGCACCGGTTTGACCGCGGAGGCCAGTGGCTGGGACACCTGCGCGCGGTGTGCCAGGCAGGCGTGCGCGCCGTTGTCGGCGAGGACGCCGACCTGGTCGCGGTGCGCGGCGAACCAGGCCAGCCAGCCCTCGCGGGTGCTGAAATCGCTGGTCGTGGGCGCGGCGAGCGGGCCGGGCAGGCCGGGTGTGGCGTTGGCCAGGCCGGGCAGCAGCAGCGCGGAACCGGCGGCCAGTGCGCCGGTGGTCAGCAGGCGGCGTCGGGACAGCACAAGAACCCCTCCTCTGGATTTCCGTAATTCCGGAAGTCTAGAGGATCGGAGTCCGTTCGTCAGTCAGGATTTCGCCGAGCAGGGCCAGGCCGAGGTCCTGTTCCAGGCGCTGGCCGGTGCCGGTGGCCAGCCGGACGGCCTCCTCGGCGCTGGCACGGGCGACGTCGGGGTCGCCGAGGTCGAGCTGGGCGGCACCGAGGGCGAGCAGCGCGGCCGGGGTGAACCGGGTGGGTTCGCCCGCGGCGGCGACGAGGTCCAGGGCGGCGCCGGCGCTGCTCAGCGCGTCGCGTGGGCGGCCGGTCTGGCGGTGCGTGCCGGACTGGCCGAGCAGCGCGGCCACCTGGCCCCACACGTGTCCGCCCGAGGTGGCCAGGGCGTGCGCCTGGGCGTGCAGTTCGGCGGCGCGGCGGGGTTCGGCGCAGGCGGCCAGCGCGTTGAGCGCGTTGACCTCGGCGACCCGGTGCGCCATGCCGCGGGCCAGCCGCACCGACTCCTCGGCGTCGGCGCCGGCCCGGTCGTGGTCGCCGAGGTGACGGCGGGTCTCGGCCAGCGCGGCCAGCACCTCGACCTCCATCCGCCGGTGGCCCAGTTCGCGGAAGGTGGCCAGGGCCTCGGTGAGCACGGTGTCGGCTTGGGCCAGCGCGCCGCGGGCGAGCTGGGCGCGGCCGAGCACGTAGTGGCCGTAGGTGGCCAGCAGCCGGGAGCCTTCGGCGGCGCCGATGGCCACGATGGCCCTGGCGTGCGCTTCGGCCTCGTCCAGTGCGGCCAGGGCCACGCACAGGTGGCCGAGGTTGGCCCTGGCCATGGCGTGCCGGTGCGGGTCGCGGGTGTCGGCGTGCGCGAGCGCGCTGCGCAGGTGCGCGCTCGCGTCGGTGAGCCTGCCCAGGTTGAGGCAGACCAGGCCGAGGTTGTTCAGCGTGGCCAGTTCGCCGTCGAGGTCGCCGAGCCTGCGCTGAATGCGCAGTGCCTGTTCGTAGTGCCCGGCGGCGGCCCGGTTGTCGCCGAGGGTCCAGTGCAGGGTGCCCAGGCTGAGCCGCATGGCGGCCTCGCCGGGTTCGTCGGGTTCGGCCAGTGCGGCGGCCAGGCCGGTCTCCACCACGTGCAGCCAGTCGGCGACGTGGCCGGTGTGGTGGAAGTAGCCGCGCAGCGCGTCGGCGAGCAGCCAGGAGTAGGCGGCGAGCGGGCCTGCGCAGATGGTGGCGGCGGCCACGATGTTGGCGGTTTCCGCGGTGAGCCAGGCGATCGCGGCCGAGGGGCGGGGCGCGGGGGCAGGCCGGGGCGCGGGCAGCGGGAGCTGGACGATCTCCGGGTAGAGGCTGCGGGCGGCGGCACGGGCGGTGTGCAGGTAGTAGGCGAGCAGGGCGCGGCGGGCGGTGTCCAGGTCCGCCGCGGTTTCCTCGGCGGCGGCGCGTTCGGCCGCGTAGAGCCGGAGCAGGTCGTGTGCCTGGTACCGGTCGCCAGCCTGGTGCTGGACCAGGTTGGCGGTGCCGAGCTGGCGCAGCAGCGGCAGTGCGGCCTCGGGGGTGAGTCCGGCCAGCGCGGCGGCGACCTCCTTGGTGAAGTCGTTGCCGGGCACCAGTCCGAGCAGCCGGAACAGTCGCTGGGCAGGCGGGTCGAGCATGTCGTAGGACAGGTCGAAGGCGGCTTGCACGGCGGTGGCGTCGTCGCCTTCGATGCGCAGTCCGGCCAGGCGTTCGGCGCTGAGTTCGGCCACGTAGTCGGCGATCCGCGCGCTGGGCCGCCCGGCCAGGTTGCCAGCGGCCACCCGCAGGGCCAGCGGCAGGTGACCGCAGAGGCGGGCCAGTTCGGCCGCGGCGGCGGGTTCGGCGGCGACCAGTTCGGGGCCGAGGATGCCGCCGAGCAGGCGGCGGGCGTCGGCGGGGGAGAGCACTTCCAGGGACAGCGGGCGGGCGCCGTCGAGCACGGTCATCCCGCGCAGGGCGTTGCGGCTGGTGATCAGCACCGCGCAGCCGGGTTCGCCGGGCAGCAGCGCGCGGACCTGTTCCGGGCCGATCGCGTTGTCCAGCACCAGGAGCAGCCGCCGCCCGGTGAGCAGCGAGCGGTACTGCGCGGCGCGTTCCTCGGGATCCAGCGGGATCTGTTCCGGGGTGACGCCGAGGGCGCGCAGGAACCGGCTGAGCACGTCGGCGGGGGCCAGCGGCGGGCCGGGGGAGTAGCCGTGCAGGTTGACGTAGATCTGGCCGTCCGGGAAGTGCGCGCGCACCTCGTGCCCGGCCCGGATGGCCAGCGCGGTCTTGCCGACACCGGGTGGTCCGGTGAGGGTGACCACGGGCACCGACATGGCCGAACCCGCACCGCGCAGCAGGTCGCCGAGGTGGGTGATCTCCGGGCCGCGCCCGACGAAGTCGGCCACGCCGGGCGGCAGCTGGGACAGGCCGCTCTGCCGCGGGGAGGTCGCGGCGGGGGTGCTGGTGTGCGCGGTGGCCGGGCCGAGTGAGCTGTCGTTGTTGAGGATGGCCCGGTGCAGGGCGCGCAGTTCCTCGCCGGGGTCCACGCCCAGGTCCTCCGACAGCCTGCCGCTGACCGCCTGGAACGCCTCCAGGGCCTCGACCTGGCGGTTGGAGCGGTAGAGGGCGAGCATGAGCTGGGCCCAGAACTGTTCGCGCAGCGGGTACTGGCCGGTGAGCCCGTACAGTTCGCCGACGACCTCCTGGTGCGCGCCCAGTCGCAGCCGGGCGTGCAGCCGGTCGGCCACCGCCTGCAGCCGCAGTTCGTCCAGCCAGCGGGCCTCGCCGCACTGCAGGGACTCCGAGGGCACGTCGGACAGCGCGGCGCCGCGCCAGAGGGCGAGTGCCTCGGTGAGCAGTCCGACGATCCGGCCTGGGTCGTCGCCGGCGAGTTTGACCTGGTCGGTGAGTCGCCGGAAGCGGTGGATGTCCAGGGATTCCGGGTCGAGTTCGAGGCGGTAGCCGTCGGGTTCGGTGTGCAGCTGCACACCGCCGAGGGCCTGGCGCAACCGCATCACGTAGACCTGGAGGGTCTGCCGGGGCTGGCTGACCTGCTCCTCGCCCCAGACCCGTTCGGCCAGTTCGTCGAAGGCCACGTGCTGGTTGGCGCGCAGCAGCAGACTGGCCAGCACGGTCCGCTGTTTCGCGGCTTTCACCGCGATCGGCTGCCCCCCGCGCAGCACCTGCAGTGGACCGAGCAGACCGAAGGACAACGGGCCGTGCACAGACACCCTCCCCTGGACCGGACCCTCCGGCGCATGACCCCCAGCTTCCGGACAGCGAGGGGCCAGCTTACGTCGGTGAGTGGCGGGATCAGGCACGTCAGGGGTGGTGGAACCCCCGATCGGAGCAGTGCGGGCAAGGTCTGGCGGTTACCTGATCACTCGGCGTGTCAGTTCGGCAGCGCGAATGTGATTCCGGGGGCACTCAGTTCGGGACGCGGCACCCAGCATTCGGACAGCGGCAGCGCGCCGGAGAGCGCGTCCAGGACCGCCTTCTCGGCCAGCGGCTCGACCTCGGCCACGGTGACCTGGCGGCCCAGTTCGGCGCTGAGCGAGGTGACCCCGGCATCGGCGATGCCACACGGGATGATCCGCTCGAACGCGGCCAGGTCGGCATCGCAGTTGATCTCGAAGCCGTGCATGGTGACCCCGCGCTGCACCCGGATGCCGATCGCGGCGATCTTGCGCTCGATCCGGGTCTCGTCGGCGGGCAGCCACACTCCGCTGCGGCCCTCGACCCGGCCAGCTGGCAGGCCGAGGTCGCGGCAGACCTTGATCAGGCCCTCCTCGACCCGGCGCACGTAGTCGACCACGTCGACGGGGTCGGTGAGCTTGACGATCGGGTAGCCGACCAGCTGGCCAGGCCCGTGCCAGGTGATCTTGCCGCCGCGGTCGACCTCGACCACCGGGGTGCCGTCGGTGGGCCGGTCCGCGGGCTGGGTCCGCTTGCCCGCGGTGTAGACGCTGGGGTGTTCCAGCAGCAGCAGGGTGTCCGGCCCATCGCCGTCGGCGCGGGCGTCCAGGACCTCGCGCTGGAGTTCCCAGGCCTTGAGGTAGTCGATGCTGCCGAGGTGGCGGACCAGTACGGGCTCGCCCGACTCCCGGCAGGACAGGGGATCGCTGTTCAGCACGTCTCGACCCTACGCCGCCGGTTCGCCTTCAGGCACGGCGGCGGCCAGGGCCGCGACCACGCTCGGGTGCTGGAAGACGTAGCCCTGCGACCGCAGCACCCCGGGCAGCGCGCGCTGGCCGAACAACGCCATCTCCTGCGCGGTCTCCGCACCCAGCACCAGCTTGAGCGCGAACTCCGGCACCACCCAGGGCGCGGGCCGGTGCAGTGAGTCGGCCAGCGCGGCGGTGAACTCGCTGTTGGTCACCGGTGCCGGGCCGGTGAGGTTGACCGGGCCGCTGACCTGGCTGTGTTCCAGGGCGAACCGGATCGCGCCGACCTCGTCGTCCAGGGAGATCCACGGCATGTACTGGTTCCCGCTGCCCAGCCTGCCGCCGAGCAGGAAGGAGAACAACGGCCGCAGCCGCCCGAGCACCCCGCCGTGCGCGGAGAGCACCAGTCCGGTGCGCACCCGCACCACCCGCGCGCCCACGTGCTCGGCCGGCTGGGTGGCCGCCTCCCAGTCCCGGCACAGCTCGGCCAGGAAACCCGCGCCGGTCTCGGCGGTCTCGTCGATCTCCCGGTCGCCGGTGTCGCCGTAGTAGCCCACCGCGGAGCCGCTGACGAACACCGGGATCCGGTGCCGGGCAACGGCTTGGGCCAGCACGGTGGTCGGCACCAGCCTGCTCTCCCTGAGCTGGAGCTTGCGCTCCTCGGTCCAGCGCTTGTCGCCGATGCCCGCGCCGCCCAGGCTGACCACCGCGTCCGCGCCGTCCAGCGCGTCCTCGGCGAGCACACCGGCAGGCGGGTCCCAGCGGCGTTCGTCCGGGGCGGCCGGGGCCCGGCGCACCAGCCGGATGACCTCGTGGTCGTTCTCCCGTAACTCGCTCACCAGGGCGCTGCCGATCAGGCCGGAGGAACCGGCGATCACCACTCGCATGACTCGATCGTGGTGCATGCCGGGACATCGCGCGACCCGCCAATGGCCGAGAGGCCCTCACCGCGGTGTGCGGCGAGGGCCTCTCGGCGGTCGTGCGGGGTGTGTCAGAGACCCAGGTCGGCCTCGAACGCGCCCTCCTCCAGCCGCTGCTTGACCGCGGTGAGGAAGCGGGCCGCGTCGGCGCCGTCGACCAGCCGGTGGTCGTAGGACAGGGCCAGGTAGACCATGGAGCGGATGGCGATGGTGTCGCCGCCGGCCTCGTCGGTCACCACGACGGCGCGCTTGACCACGCTGCCGGTGCCCAGGATGCCCACCTGCGGCTGGTTGATGATCGGCGTGTCGAACAGGGCGCCCCGGCTGCCGGTGTTGGTCAGCGTGAAGGTGCCGCCGCTCAGCTCGTCCGGCGAGATCTTGCTGCGCCGGGTCCGGTCGGCCACGTCGGCGATCTTGCGGGCCAGGCCCGCGATGTTCAGATCGCCCGCGTCGTGGATGACCGGGACCATCAGGCCCTTCTCGGTGTCCACCGCGATCACCAGGTGCTCGGCGCCGTGGTAGATGACCTCGTTGGCCTCGGCGTTGATCGAGGCGTTCAGCTTCGGGTGCTGCTTGAGCGCCTCGACGGCGGCCTTGGCGAAGAACGGCAGGAAGGAGAGCTTCACGCCTTCCCGCGCCTCGAAGGTGCCCTTGGCCCGTGCCCGCAGCCGGGCGATCTTGGTGACGTCCACCTCGACCACCGTGGTCAGCTGCGCGGAGGTCTGCAGCGACTCGACCATCCGGCGCGCGATGACCTGGCGGGGCCTGGTCATCTTCACCGTCTTGCCACGCAGTTCCGCTTCCGGCGTGGAGGCCGGGGCGGCGGCACGCGGCGCGCCGGCGGCGGCCGGAGCCGACGGGGCCGACGGGGCGGCGGCGGGCTTGGCCGCGGCTGCCGCGGCTGCCGCCTTGGCCTCCTCGACCGCGGCGAGCACATCCTGCTTGCGGATGCGGCCGCCGACACCGGAGCCCTTGAGCGCGTTCAGGTCGACCTTGTGCTCCGCGGCGAGCTTGCGGACCAGCGGCGTCACGTAGGGCGCGTCGCCGTTGTCCTCGGCGGACGGCGCGGCCGGGGCCTGCTGGGCAGGCGCGGCGGCCGGAGCCGGTGCCGGTGCGGACTGCTGCGGCGCGGGGGCCGGAGCGGGAGCCGGTGCGGCGGCCGGGGCGGGCGCGGGAGCCGGGGCAGGCGCCGGAGCGGCCTGCTCGGCGGGTGCGCCGCTGCCGATCACCGCGAGCTGGGCGCCCACGTCGACCGTCTCGTCCTCGCCGACGTTGATCTCCAGCACGGTCCCGGCCACCGGGGACGGGATCTCGGTGTCGACCTTGTCGGTGGAGACCTCCAGCAGCGGCTCGTCCACCGCGACGGTGTCGCCGACCTGCTTGAGCCACCGGGTCACGGTGCCTTCGGTGACGGACTCGCCGAGGGCGGGCATCGGCACCGGGGTGCCCTGCGCCGCACCACCACCGGCCGGGGCCGCGGCGGGCTCCGGCTCGGGGGCCGGGGCGGCCTGCTGGGCGGGCTCGGGCTCGGGGGCGGGCGCTGCCGCGGGAGCCTCGGCCGGCTGCTCGGCGGCGGGCGCCGGGGCGGAACCGCCACCGTCGCCGTCCCCGATGACCGCCAGTTCGGCGCCCACGTCCACGGTCTCGTCCTCGTTCACGACGATGCGCTGCAACACGCCCGCCGCGGGGGAGGGGATCTCGGTGTCCACCTTGTCGGTGGAGACCTCAAGCAAGGGCTCGTCGACCTCAACGGTGTCGCCGACCTGCTTGAGCCACCGGGTGACAGTGCCCTCCGTGACGCTCTCGCCGAGCGCCGGCATCTGGACGGAGAAGGCCATCTTTCGCTAGCTCCTCGTGCTTGTGCTCACTGGGATTGCCTCGCGCCGAGCGTCAGCCGTGCGCGTGCAGCGGCTTGCCGGCCAGGGCGAGGTGTGCCTCGCCGAGGGCTTCGTTCTGGGTGGGGTGCGCGTGCACCAGGGGGGCCACGTCGTCAGCGTATGCCTCCCAGTTGTAGATGAGCTGAGCCTCGCCGATCAGCTCGCCGACACGGGAGCCGACCATGTGCAGTCCGACCACGGGGCCGTCGGTGGCCTTCACCAGCTTGATGGCGCCCTTGGTCTTGAGGATCTGGCTCTTGCCGTTGCCGGCCAGGTCGTAGGTGACGGTCTCGACGGAACCGTACTTGTCCTTGGCCTGTGCCTCGGTGAGGCCGACCGAGGCGACCTCGGGCTCGCAGTAGGTGACCCGGGGGATGCCGGCCTCGTCGATCGGCTTCGGGTTGAGCCCGGCGATCTGCTCGGCGATCAGGATGCCCTGCTGGAAGCCGCGGTGCGCCAGTTGCAGGCCCGGCACCAGGTCGCCGACCGCGTAGACGTTCGGCAGGTTGGTGCGCAGGTACTCGTCGGTGAGCACGAAGCCGCGGTCCATGGTGACCCCGGCTTCCTCGTAGCCGTGGCCCGCGCTGTTCGGGCCGCGGCCGACCGCGACCAGCAGGATGTCGGCGTCGAGCTGCTCACCGGACTCCAGGGTGATCGACACCGCGGAGTCGGTCTGGGTGGCGCCGGTGAACCGGACGCCGGTCTTGAACTTGATGCCGCGGCGGCGGAAAGCGCGCTCGACCTGCTTGGAGCAGAACTCGTCCTCGGCGGGCACCAGGCGGGGCAGCGCCTCCACGATGGTGACCTCGGCGCCGAAGGAGCGCCACACGCTGGCGAACTCCACGCCGATCACGCCGCCGCCGAGCACGACGACCTTCTCCGGCACGAAGTCCAGGTTGAGGGCCTGATCGCTGGTCAGGACCCGGCCACCGATCTCCAGGCCGGGCAGCGAGCGGGCGTAGGAGCCGGTGGCGAGCACGACGTTCTTGCCGGTGTAGCGCTGGCCGTCGACGACCACGGTGTTCGGGCCGACGAAGGTGCCAGCGCCCTCCACCACGGTCACGCCCTTGCGCGACTTGAACATCCCGGCCAGCCCCTTGTACAGGTTGCCGACCACGGTGTCCTTGTAGGTGTTGACCCCGGCCATGTCGATGCCGTCCAGGCTGGCCTTGACGCCGAACTGGTCGCTCTCCCTGGCGGTGTCGGCCACCTCAGCCGCGTGCAGCAGCGCCTTGGTCGGGATGCAGCCGCGGTGCAGGCAGGTGCCACCGAGCTTGTCCTTCTCGACCAGGATCACGGACAGGCCGAGCTGGCTCGCGCGCAGAGCGCAGGCGTAGCCGCCCGAGCCGCCGCCAAGGATCACGAGGTCGGCGGAGGTGTCGGTCACTTCGATCTCCTCATGGAGGCATCGTTTGCTGGCGTTCTCTTGGTGCCGGCGACGCCGGTTCAGCGCGACGGGCATCCGCCATCTTGTCACCATGTCAGGGGTGCTCGCGACGCGGGATGGCTACGTCTCAGTACGCATGTCCTGGGTCACGCTGGGTCGATCATCGTGGCGGAGTTTCGCCCGGAATGTGACGTCCGCCTGACAACTGGCCTGGCAAGATCGGGGGTTGGAGCGAAGGAGGTACGCGGTGGGCCTGTTCGACCGTTTCCGCCGCAAGGAGCGCCCTGGGCAGTTGCGTTCGTCCTCGAACGCGGACACCGCCCATCTGGAGGCGTGGGCCGCGGCCCGGCACGGGGTCGAGTCCTACCTGGAGCCGAAGACCACGGTGACCGAGACCACTGTCGTGTTCATCGCACACGACGGCGAGTGGACCCGGCGCCGGATCGGCGGCTTCGACGCGGCGCAGAAACTTGCCCGGAAATTGAAGATTCCGATGTATGAGGCCAACAAGGTCGGCTATCCACAGAGGATGCGCGACTACACCGCACGACAGCGCGCGCAGCAGCGCCGCGACGGGAAGGCGTCCAGCTAGGTGTCCACTTTTCTCGACCGACTCGCCGGAGTGGCCCAGGAGCCGTTGTTCCTGGACCCGGCTGACCGCGAACGCGAGCAGCGCGAGAACACCTGGTGGCTGACCACGGACGAGGCCGAGCACGCGCACCTGGACGTCACCACCCTGGCCGCCGTGCTCGCCGAACTGGCGGGCAGGCTGGCCGAACGAGCGGTGGCCCAGCTCGCCGCCGCCCCCGTCACCTTCTACGCCTGGTACGAGGAGCTGGCCCGCCAGCTGCGCTGCTCGACGGGCTCCTGCGCCCCCTCGGAGCTGCCGTTCCCGTCCCGGGTCGTCCCGGTGACCGCGGAAACGGTGGCAGCCGCCTTCTTCGGCGAGAAGAAGCCAAGGAACCGCGAACACGCCGTAGCCGCCTGGGTAGTCCCCCTCATCTGACCACCCACAACGGCCAACCACCCGTACAACAACGGCCAACACTCGGTACAACAACGGCCAACACGCGCGAGGGGTGAAAGCCCTCCGCGCGTGTTGGCCGTTGTCGTACAGGGTGTTGGCCGTTGCAGGGCGGCGTTGCGAGCCCACGCAACCACCACAACTTGTTGCGAAACAGGCGTGGCGCGCAGCGACACGGCGGGCTCTTCACCAGCGGCGGGGTACCGATTTTTCGCGTTGCCTTGCCGCGTGCCCGACCCATCCGAAGCTTGCTTCGCGTGGGGCGGGTACGCGGCGAGGCGACTTAGAGCGAAAAATCCCGCGTGCGGAGCACGCCAATGTGTCAGCCCTGGTCGGCGATGTCGGCCAGGACGGCCGCCAGGGTGCGGACCGGGACGCCGGTGCCGCCCTTGGAGGTGTAGCCGTAGGGGCTGTTGGAGTTGTAGGCCGGGCCTGCGATGTCCAGGTGGGCCCACTGCACGTTCTCCGGCACGAACTCGCGCAGGAAGATGCCCGCGGCGAGCATGCC
This sequence comes from Crossiella sp. CA198, assembly GCF_052078295.1. NCBI lineage: Bacteria > Bacillati > Actinomycetota > Actinomycetes > Pseudonocardiales > Pseudonocardiaceae > Crossiella > Crossiella sp. CA198. The sequence goes on along the minus strand of NZ_JBQJIM010000013.1, from coordinate 250,497 downwards.
GCCCCAGCGGTGGCCGGAGACGTTGGCCAGGTCGGCCAGGCGGGAGTCCAGGTCGGCGCGGAGTTCCTCCGGCAGCGGCATGGCCCAGCCGCCCTCGCCGGTGGCGCGGGCGATGGTTGCCACCCGGTCGCGGAACTCGTCGCTGCCCATGATGCCCGCGGTGTGCTTGCCCAGCGCCACGACCTGCGCGCCGGTCAGGGTGGAGGTCTCGATCAGGTAGTCCGGGTTGTCCTCGCCCGCCCGCACGATGGCGTCGGCCAGGATGAGCCTGCCCTCGGCGTCGGTGTTGAGCACCTCGACGGTCTTGCCGCCGTACATGGTCAGCACGTCGCCGGGGCGGTAGGCGGTGCCGGAGGGCATGTTCTCCGCCATCGGCACGGTCGCGATGATCTCCAGCGGGTACTTCAGCTTGGCCGCCAGCACCACGGTGGCCACCACGGCCGCCGCGCCGCCCATGTCCATGGTCATCTCGTCCATGCCGGGCGCGGGCTTGATCGAGATGCCGCCGGTGTCGAAGGTGATGCCCTTGCCGACCAGGGCGACCTTCTTCTTCGGCTTGGGGCCGGTGTAGCTGAGCCGGACCAGCCGGGGCTGGCGGGAGGAGCCGCCGCCGACGCCGAGCACGCCGCCGTAGCCGCCCTTGCGCAGCGCCTTCTCGTCCAGCACCTCCACGGTCAGGCCGACGGCCTCGCCGAGCTTGACCGCGCGCTCGGCGAAGGAGGCCGGGAACAGGTCGTTGGGCGGGGTGTTGACGAAGTCGCGGGCGGTGGCCACCGCCTCGGCGATCGCGGTGTTGGCCTTGAGCACGGCCTTGGCGTGCTTGTCCTTGGCGTCGGCGACCACCAGGTCGGCCTTGGCCAGCGGGGCCTTGCCCTGGTCGGACTTGTAGCCGGTGAAGGTGTAGGCGCCCAGCACCAGACCCTCCACGGTGGCACCCAGGTCCACTGTGGACAGTGTCACAGTCGCCTTGGTCACCCCGGCCAGCGCGCGGGCGGCCACACCGGCGGCGCGGCGGACCTGCTCACCGCCGGGACCGTCCGCTCCGGCGGGGGTCTTGCCGAGGCCGACGGCGAGCACCAGCGGGGCGGTCAGCGCGCCGCGCGCGGGCAGCTTGACCAGCTCGTCGGCCTTGCCGGTGGCGCCGAGGGTGCTCAGCAGGGCGGTCAGCTCACCGTCGAAGGCGGCGTCCACCTGCTCGGCGCCCGGCGCGAGCAGCACGCCGTCGGATCCCTGGATGGTGCCGATGACCACCGCGTCGGTCGCGACGGACTTGGGATCGCTGTCGGTCAGCGCAAGCTTGAGCGCGGTCACGTGTGCTCCTTAATCCCGTCCCGCTCGAGCTGCGCGCGCGTGTCGAGGCCGGCGACGGCGTGTGGTTCGTCGTTGTCGCGGCAAGCGGTTTCTTGGCCGCAAGCCCGGTCTTCTTCCCAGGTTCAGTGTTGCGGAAGGCTAATCCGAGTGGGCTATCCGCCCCCACGGCGGCTATCGCTCTTTAATACAGTCCGAATACTGTGTGTCGGTGGCATTGGACGTTCCGCGAGCATCGCGCGCACAAACCTCGCGCGCGGTCGGCGTACCCGACCTGGTGGTGCTCGGTCTGGGCGGCATGCTCGGCGCGGGCGCCTTCATCGGGCTCGCGCCCGCGGCCGAGGCGGCTGGCCGCTGGTTGCTGGTCGGGGTGGTGCTCGCGGCGCTGGCGGCATTGTGCACAGCCTTCTCCACTTCTGACCAGTCCGCCGCCTATGTCGGTTACGGCAGCGGCTATGCCTGCACAAAGGAGCACCTGGGCCGCTGGCCGGGCAGGCTGGCCGGGACCGGGTTGCTGGTCGGCAAGCTGGCCTCGCTGGCCGCGGTGGCAGGCGCGTTCGGCGCCTACCTGATGCCCGCGCGGCCCTGGGTGGCCGCGGTGACGGTGATCGTGGTGGCCGCGGCGATCGGCGCGGCGGACCTGGCCACGCCGCGCTGGGTGAGCTGGGCGGTGGCCGGGTTCGTGCTCGCGGTGCTGGTCGTGGTCATCGTCGTCTGCTTCACCGTGCCACCACCCGAACAGGTGGTACCGGTGGCCGGTCAGCCGGGCGCGGACAACCCGCGGATGCTGCTCACCGCGGGCTCGGTGATGTTCTTCGGCCTGGTCGGCTTCGAGCGGATCACCTCGCCCGCCGACGGCCGGGCTTACGCCGGGCGCAAGGTGCGCCGGGCGATCCCGTTCGTCATCGGCCTCGGCCTGCTGCTCTACCTGCTGCTGGGCTGGGCCGCGCTGCGCCAGCTCGGCGCCGCCCGGCTCGCGCTGTCCCCGGCCCCGCTGCGGGACGCGCTGGTCGCCGCGGACGGCGCGGTGCTGTTGCCGCTGGTCAGCGCGGGCGCCGCGGTGGCGCTGGGGGCGATGGCGCTGATCGTGAGCGTGGACCTGCGACGGGCGCTGTTCTCCCTGGCCAGGGACCGGGATCTGCCGCTGGGGCTGAGCCGCTCGCCGTGGCGGGCCCAGCTGCTGGCCGCGGCGGGCGCGAGCGGACTGGTGCTGTTGCTCACCCCGGAGATCGCGCTGCAGTTCGCCGCCTGCTGCCTGCTCACCTACTACGCCTTCACCAACGCCGCGGCCCGGTTGCTGCTGATCGAGGACCGCACCTGGCCGATGCGCACCGCCTGCCTGGGCCTGGGCCTGTCGGTGGTGCTGCTGATGAGCCTGCCGCCGGTGCTGCTGCTCGCGACCCTGGTCACGGTCGTGACTGGATCCTGCGTCGCCGCGCTGCTCACCCGCCAATGGCGGTAACTTGCCCCCTTGTGACTGACACACCGTTGCGCACCAGCCCCCTGCACGAGTCACACCGTGCCCTCGGCGCCACCTTCGCGCCCTTCGGCGGCTGGGAGATGCCGATCCAGTACACCGGCGGCGGCGTGGTCGCCGAGCACACCGCGGTGCGCGAGTCGGTTGGCGTCTTCGACGTCTCGCACCTGGGCAAGGCGCTCGTCGCCGGCCCTGGCGCGGCCGAGTTCGTCAACGCCTGCCTGTCCAACGACCTGAACCGGATCGCGCCCGGCAAGGCCCAGTACACCCTCTGCTGCACCGAGTCCGGCGGCGTGGTCGACGACCTGATCGCCTACCTGGTCTCGCCTGCGGAGGTCTTCCTGGTTCCCAACGCGTCCAACACCGCCAAGGTGGTGGAGCTGCTGGTCGCGGCCGCACCCGAGGGCGTCACGGTGACCGGGCAGCACGACGCCTACGCGGTGCTCGCGGTGCAGGGCCCCAAATCCGCCGAGGTGCTGGCCGAGCTGGGCCTGCCCAGCGACATGGACTACATGGCCTTCGCCGACGCCGACTGGAACGGGACCACGGTGCGGATCTGCCGCACCGGCTACACCGGCGAACACGGCTACGAGCTGATCCCCGCCTGGGACGACGCGCCCGCGCTGTGGGCGAAGCTCCTCGAAGTCGCGGCCACCCACGGCGGCCGGGCCTGCGGCCTCGGCGCCCGCGACACCCTGCGCACCGAGATGGGTTACCCGCTGCACGGCCAGGACCTGTCCCTGGACATCAGCCCGGTGCAGGCCGGTTCCGGCTGGGCGGTCGGCTGGAAGAAGGAAGCGTTCTGGGGCCGGGAGGCGCTCAGCGCCGAACGCGCCGACGGCCCGGCCCGCAAGCTGGTCGGCCTGCGCGCGCTGGACCGCGGCGTGCCCAGGGCCGGGATGGTCGTGCTCAGCGGCGGCGAGAAGGTCGGCGAGACCACCTCCGGCACCTTCTCCCCGACCCTGCAGGCCGGCATCGCGCTGGCCCTGCTGGACACCGCGGCCGGGCTGGCGCCGGGCGCCGAGGTCACCCTGGACGTCCGGGGCCGCTCGCTGCGCTGCGAGATCGTGAAGCCCCCCTTCGTGGACACCCACGTCCGATGACCCGCACCCAGCCCCCACCCGAGTCGGTGACCATGCACTGGCAGCCCGGCGACGAGGTCCTGTACCGCTTCCGCCGCCTGGACGGCAGCCTGGGTTCGGTGACCCCGGCCAGGGTGCTGCGCGATGACGGCGCGCAGCTGGTGTGCTGGATCCCGGACGGCACCCGGGTCCGCGCGACCCGGCTGGCCGACGGCCGCCACCAGCGCGACGCCCCGCTGTCCGAGCGGTTCCGGATCCCGCGCATCCCGGTGCTCTCCAGCTGGCACGGGCACTCCAACCTGCGCCTGGTGGACGAGCACGAGTGGTCCAGCGTGTGGTGGTTCTTCAACCCAGACGGCAGCTTCCGGCACTGGTACGTCAACCTCGAACTGCCGATGGGCCGCGGCGAGGGCTACGTGGACCGGGTGGACGGGGTGCTCGACGTGGTGGTCGAGCCGGACCTGACCTGGTGCTGGAAGGACGAGGACGAGGCGGCCGAGGCGGTGGACGCGGGCCTGTTCACCGTGGCCCAGATGGGCCGCCTGCGGGCCGAGGGCGAGCGGATGATCGCCCTGGCCGAACAGGGCGCCTTCCCCTTCGACGGCAGCTGGTGCGATTTCACCCCGGAGGCGGGCTGGCCCGCCCCGATGCTGCCCGCGGAGATCGCCGACGGGCTGCCGGTGGTGTGAGACACGGGGGAGGGCCGACGCTCGGCTCTCCCCCACGGTCACCGTGGCCGGTACCATCACCGCCGATGATCATGGAGTCAGCCAGTGCCGATCCCGGTCCGGCCGGGCGGCAGGTGCGGTTGCGCGCGATCACTCCGGCTGACCGGCGCACGCTGGCCGGGTTCGACCGGGATTCCGCGGCCGAGCCCGCCACCCGGATCGGTGGCTACCGGCACTGGGCGGCGCACCGGGCCAGTTCCGGGGACGACCTCCAGTTCGCCATCGAGACCCTGCGCGGCCGGATCCTGGTCGGTTCGCTGCACGTCATCCCGGCCGGTCCGCACGCCGACCGGTTCAGCTACGGCATCGGCATCGGGCCGCGGTACCGGCGCTGTGGTTACGCCGCCGACGCGATCACCGTGCTGCTCGCGATCATGTTCGGCCGCGGCTACCGCGGCTGCGAGGTCACCGTCTACGGCGGCAACCTGGCCTCGCTCGCGCTGCACGGCAGCCTCGGTTTCCGTGAACAGGCCCGGCTGCGCGACGCCGAACTGTTGCGCGGCCAGGTCAAGTACCCGGTCACGATGCACCTCACCGCGGCCGAGTTCGCCCGGCGGCACGCGGACTCGCGCGGGGCGGGCGCGCCGGAGTCCGCCCGGCGGGGCAGGCACTGGCGCAACCGGCGCGGACGGCACTGGGACCCCGGGGTGCGGATCGGGTCACGCTGAAACACGGTGTACCAAACAGTAGGACGTCCGATCGTTGGGATGACGATGGTCGGGGGCAACACGAAGTACTACGCTGCTGCCATGACGTCAACGGTGTCGTTCACCCGTAGCCTGAACCCCCAGCCCGCGACTGGGGAGCGGCGGGCCGAGATCCTGGCCAAGCCCGGTTTCGGCCAGTACTTCACCGACCACATGGTCACCATCCGCTGGAACCCGGAGCAGGGCTGGCACGACGCCGCGGTGGTGCCCTACGGCCCGATCCCGTTCGACCCGGCCGCCATGGTGCTGCACTACGGGCAGTCGATCTTCGAGGGGCTCAAGGCATACCGGCAGCCGGACGGTTCGATCGCCTCGTTCCGGCCGGAGGCGAACGCGGACCGGTTGCGCGCCTCGGCGCGGCGGATGGCCATGCCGGAGCTGCCGGACGAGCTGTTCCTGGGCTCGGTGCGCGAACTGCTCGACGTCGACAAGGACTGGGTGCCCACGGCCGCGGACGAGTCGCTGTACCTGCGGCCGTTCCTGTTCGCCACCGAGGCGGGGCTGGGCGTGCGCCCGGCCAAGGAGTACCTGTACGTGCTGATCGCCTCCCCGGCAGGCGCTTACTTCGCCGGTGGGGTCAAGCCGGTGAGTGTGTGGCTGTGCACCGAGTACGTGCGTGCCTCGCCCGGTGGCACCGGCGCGGCCAAGTTCGCCGGCAACTACGCCGCCTCGCTGCTGGCCCAGGCCCAGGCCGCGGAGCAGGGCTGTGACCAGGTGGTGTGGCTGGACGCGGTGGAGCGCCGGTGGGTGGAGGAGATGGGCGGGATGAACCTGTTCTTCGTCCTCGGCGAGGGTGAGAACGCCCGCGTGGTCACCCCGGAGCTGAGCGGCGCGCTGCTGCCCGGCATCACCCGCAACTCGCTGCTGACCCTGGCCGCCGATCTGGGTTACGCGGTGGAGGAGCGGCGGATCTCCACCGAGGAGTGGGAGAAGAAGGTCGACTCCGGCGAGCTGACCGAGGTCTTCGCCTGCGGCACCGCCGCGGTGATCACGCCGGTCGGCCGGGTCAAGCACGCGGGCGGGGAGTTCCTGATCAACGGGGGCGAGTCCGGCGAGCTGACCATGAAGCTGCGCGGCGCGCTGACCAGCGTGCAGACCGGCGGGGCCGACCCGCACGGCTGGATGACCACGCTCGCCTGATCAGCTCCGCACGATTTCCCTGGTGAGCGCCAGGAACTCGGTGAGCCGCGGGTGGCGGTGCCCGGCAGGCCAGGCCAGGTAGACCGTCACCGGCGGCACCCCGGACAGCGGCACGTAGGCCACGCCCGCGTGCATGTGGTGGTGCCGGGTGCCGTCCGCGGTGACGCCGACGGCCCGGCCGGCCGCGATCACGGTGAGCCATTCGTCCACGTTGTGCACGCGCACGGTCTCCCCTGGCGGCGCGTCCGGCGGCCACAGCCCGGGGGTGGTGGTGCCGGAGAGTTCGTTGCGCGCGATCGGCAGTCCGCCCAGGTCGCGCAAGGTCAGTTCGGGCCGGTCGGCCAGTGGGTGATCGGCGGCCAGCGCGGCGTAGCGGCGTTCGTTGTAGAGCGCGCAGCTGTGCAGGCGGGGGTCGGTGACCTCGGTGCGCAGCAGGGCCACGTCCACCTCGCCGCGGCCGAGTCCGGCGGTGCGCTCGTCGAAGCGCCGGATCTCCAGGGGCACCTCGGGCCGTCGTTCCCGCCAGGCCCGCAGGATCGCGGTGGTGTGCGGCCCTGCCGCGGCCCAGGCGTAGCCCAGCCGCAGTGGCGGTTCGGGGCCGGGGTCCAGGGCGGCGCCCACCGCGGCGAGCACCGCGCGGGCCTTGTCCGCGAATGCCTCCCCGTCGGCGGTCAGCCGCAGGTGCCGGGTGGAGCGGTCCACCAGCCGCCGCCCGAGTCGCTGTTCCAGCTGGCCGAGGGTGCGCGAGACCGCGGGCTGGGTGAGGTGCAGCCGGGTGGCGGCCGCGGTCACCGAGCCCTCCTCGGCGATGGCCAGGAAGCACCGGAAGTGCCGTAGCTCGACATCCATTACCGCCAAGCATAACCGCTGCGTGAGAAGCATTTCCGAGTTGCCGACCAGCTACTTAGGCTGAGGCCCGTGACCGCGACCCTCGCCCCAGCCGAACAGCTCGGCGGCCGCCTGCACGGGGTCGCGCTGATCCTGGTCGGGATGAGTTCGGTGCAGTTCTCCGCCGCGCTGGCGGTGAGCCTGTACCCGGTGCTGGGCCCGCTGGGCGTGGTCACCCTGCGCCTGGTCGGCGCGGCCGTGCTGCTGCTGGCCTTCGCCCGCCCCCGGCTGCGCGGCCGCTCCCGCCGTGACTGGCTGACCATCGCCCTGTTCGGCGTGGTGATGGCCGTGATGAACGTCTGCGTGTACCTGTCCATCCAGCGCCTGCCACTGGGCGCGGCGATCACCTTCGAGTTCCTCGGCCCGCTGACCCTGGCCATCGTGCTGTCCCGGCGCGGGCTGGACCTGGTGTGGGCGGCGCTGGCCGGGGCCGGGGTGCTGTTGCTGGGCAGCGGACTGGGCGGGATGGACGCGGCCGGCGTGCTCTTCGCGCTGGCCGCGGCGGCCTGCTGGGCCGGCTACATCCTGCTGACCCGGCGGCTGGGGCAGGCCTTCAGCGGGATGGAGGGGCTGGCGCTGGGGGCCGCGGTGGGCGCGATCGCGGTGTTGCCGCTGGGGATCGGGGCCGCCGGGGGTGAACTGCTGCGGCCGGAGAACCTGGCGCTGGGGTTGCTGGTGGGACTGCTGGCCTCGGCGGTGCCGTACTCGATGGACCTGCTGGCGTTGAAGCGGCTGCCCGCGGCGGCGTTCGGGGTGATGATGAGCCTGAACCCGGCACTGGCGGCGCTGGCCGGGTTCCTGGTGCTGGGGCAGGAGCTGAGCTGGACACAGCTGCTGGCGATCGGGCTGGTGGTGCTGGCCAGCGCGGGCGCGACCGCGGGCGCGGGGGTCAGCGGAAAGAGGTCACCGCGAGCACGATCAGCACGGTGATCTCCGCCGCCGCACCCAGCACATCCCCGGTGACACCGCCGAAACGCTGCCGGACATGGCGGATCAGCAGCAGCACCACACCCAGGGCCAGCAGCACGCCGATCGGGCCGAGCCAGGGGCGGTCGTGGGTGGCGGCGGCCGCGGCGATGGTCAGCAACACCGTCCAGGCAACGGGGACCAGGGTGGGCTGGGTGCCCGCGACCAGGGCGCCCAGGCCTTCGGGACGGGCGGCGGGCACGCCGTGGCGGCAGCACCAGGCGAAGGCGGTGCGGCCGGCGGCCAGCGCGATGACCACGGCGGCCCAGCGGCCGGCGTCGGCCAGTGCGGACAGGCTGACGGCCTGGGCGCCGAGCACGATGATCAGGGTGACCACGGCGAACGGGCCCGCGGCGCCGTCCCGCATGACCCGCAGGGCGCGTTCTGGCGGGCCGTAGCAGCCCAGGCCGTCGGCGGTGTCGGCCAGGCCGTCCAGGTGCATGCCGCGGGTGGCCAGCGCGAGCAGGCCCACGACCAGCAGGCCCGCGAGCAGGCCGGGGGCGCCGAGCCAGGTCAGCGCGAACAGCACCGCGGTGGCCGCGGCGCCCAGCAGCAGGCCGACGAACGGGGCCAGCGCGATGGCGGTGCGGGCCACCGCGGTGTCGACCTGGCCGGTGCGCACCGGCAGCACGGTGAGCCAGGACAGGGCCAGGCGGAGACCGGACATCAGAGGTCGGTCGGCGGGGCCACGGTGATGGCCGGGGCGGCAGGCGGCGCGGCGGGGTAGGAGGTGTCGGCCGGGTTGTCGCGGGGTTCGTCCGGCTGGGTCGCGGTGTGGCCGTGGCCGTAGCCGTGGGTGGTGTCCGGGTAGGCCGGGGCGTGACTGGCGGCGGCCGTGGCCGGGGTCTGGCTGGTGGGGATGGCGGTGTCCAGCTCGGGGCTGGGGGCGTGGCTGGTGGCCTCGCCGAGCACGGTGGCGGCCAGGCCGGTGGCGGTGGCCGCGAGGGCGTCCAGCGGGGTGGTCTCGCTCGGGCCGGAGATGCCTGCCTCGGCGAAGGTGGCCATCTCGCTCAGGATCCGCCCGGCCATGGTCAGCAGCGGCAGTGCGGCGACCGCGCCGGAGCCCTCGCCCAGGCGCAGGCTGAACTCCAGCAGCGGCACCAGGTCCAGGTGTTCCAGCACGATGGAGTGCGCGGGTTCGACCGAGCGATGCCCGGCCTGCCACCACTCGCGGGCGCCGGGGGCCAGTTCCTCGGCGACCATCGCGGCCGCGCCGACCACCACGCCGTCGAGCAGCACCGGGGTCTGCCGCACCGCGGCCTGGGCCAGGAAACCGGCCATCGCGGCGATGTCCGCGCCCGCGCTGGTGCGCAGCAGGCCGACCGGGTCGGCGCTGACCGGGCGGGCCCGGCGCAGGGCGTCTCGGATGGCGGCGGTCTTGCGCATCCAGCCGTGGTCGTCGATGCCGGTGCCGCGGCCGACCACGGCGACCGGCTCGCTGCCGGTCAGCGCGGCGATCAGCACCGCGGACGGGGTGGTGTTGCCGATGCCCATGTCCCCGGCGATGAGCAGGTCCGCGCCGCCGTCGACCTCCTCATCGGCGATGGCCCGCCCGGCGGCGAGGGCGGCGAGCACCTCGGCCTGGGTGAGCGCGTCCTCGCGGTCGATCACGCCGGAGGAACGGCGGACCTTGTGCCCGGAGACCGAGTCCGCGGTGTCGGCGTCCACCGACATGTCCACCACCCGCACGGTCGCGCCGGCCGCCGCGGCCAGCACGTTCACCGCGGCGGTGCCGGCCAGGAAGCCCTGCACCATCTGCCCGGTGACCTCGCTCGGGTACGCCGAGACGCCGTGCCGGGCGATGCCGTGGTCCCCGGCGAAGACGACCACCCGCGGGCGGGCCAGCGGCCGGGGCGGGCACACGCCCTGGCAGGCGGAGAGCCACACGCCGAGCTGTTCCAGCCTGCCCAGCGACCCTGCGGGCTTGGTCAGCTGGGCCTGGCGCGCCTCGGCGTCGCCGCGGACCTGCGAGTCGGGCGGCGCCACCGGCGGGAACCGGACAGCCTCGTCCGAGACACTCTCGTCCACTGGGGAACCTCCGTCAGCGCAGCTTCAGCGGGACACCGGCGACCAGCAGCACAACCTGGTCGCACACCTCGGCGAGCCGGGCGTTCAGCCCGCCCAGCTCGTCACGGAAGAGCCTGCCAGAACGGGTCGCGGGGACCACGCCGAGGCCGACCTCAGCGGAGACCAGCACCACCGGCGCCGGGCAGTCCGCGACCGCCGCGCGCAGTGCCGCACCCCGCTCGCGCACCGGGACCAGGGTGTCCGGACCGCCTTCCCAGGCGCCCGCGTCGTCGAGCAGACCGGTCAGCCAGGTGGCCAGGTCGTCCACCAGGATCGGCGGATCCCCTTGTGCCACTTGGGAAAGCAGTTCGGGCAGATCAGCGCTGCATTCGACGGTGCGCCAGCCCGCCGGGCGGCGGCGCACGTGCTCGGCGATGCGTGCCTCCCAGTCCGCGTCACTGGGATCGCGGCGCGCGGTGGCGAAGTAGGTGGCCGCGGTGTCGGGCAGCAGGCCCTCGGCGTGCGCGGACTTGCCGGAGCGCGCGCCGCCCAGCACCAGCGTGCGTCGCGTCACTGCTCGCTCCTCCTGCTCCGGGCCTGGTGATCACGTTACCGTTGCCGCATGGCGTACCGGTGGCGATACGAGGACTCCGGCGGCGGCGAGCTGCCCGGCCCCGCGGTGGAGTTCGAGGACCAGGACGAGGCCGAGGCGTGGTTCAGCGCGCAGTGGGATCAGCTGTCCACCACCGGGATCGAGCAGGTCACGCTGCTCGACGGCGAGGACGAGGTCTACGGCCCGATGAGCCTGCGCCCGGCCGAGTAGCCGGGCGCAGACCCCGGCGGACTCAGGCGACCACGGTCTTGCGCGGGTCGGACTCGACGAACCCGTCCAGCACCGCGTCGATCTTCTCCAGCAGCTCCGGCTCCAGCACGACCCCGGCGGCCTTGACGTTGTCGTGCACCTGTTCGGGCCGGGAGGCGCCGACGATCGCGGAAGCCACGTTCGGGTTCTGCAGCACCCAGGCCACCGCGAGCTGGGCCATGCTCAGCCCGGCCTCATCGGCCAGGGGCTTGAGGTTCTGCACCGCGGTCAGCAGGTCATCGCGCAGGAACCGGCCGACGAAGCCGCTGCCGCGCTCGTCGGTGGCCCGCGATCCGGCGGGCGGGGCCGCGCCGGGCAGGTACTTGCCGCTGAGCACGCCCTGCGCGATCGGCGACCAGACGATCTGGCTGAGGCCCTCCTGCTCGGAGGTCGGCACCACCTGGGACTCGATCACCCGCCACAGCATCGAGTACTGCGGCTGGTTGGAGATGAACGGCACCTGCAGCTCACGGGCCAGCGCCGCGCCCCGGCTGATCTGCTCGGCGTTCCACTCCGAGACGCCGATGTAGAGCACCTTGCCCTGCCGCACCAGGTCGGCGAAGGCCAGCATGGTCTCCTCCAGCGGCACCGTGCGGTCGTACCGGTGCGCCTGGTAGAGGTCCAGGTAGTCGGTGCCCAGCCGCCGCAGCGAGCCGTGCGCGGCCTCCATGATGTGCTTGCGGCCAAGGCCCTTGTCATTGGGCCCGCCGGGACCGGTCGGCCAGAAGACCTTGGTGAAGATCTCCAGGCCCTCCCGCCGCTGCCCGGCCAGCGCCCGCCCCAGCACCGACTCGGCCGCGGTGTTCGCGTAGACGTCGGCGGTGTCGAAGGTGGTGATGCCCGCGTCGAGGGCGGCCCGCACGCACGCGTGCGCCTGCTCCTCCTCGACCTGCGAACCGTGCGTGATCCAGTTGCCGTACGAGATCTCACTGACCGAGAGGCCGCTACGACCCAGACGTCGAAACTCCATGCACACGATCCTAGAGGCAGATCGTTCGCGCCGCTAAGGAGTTGAGCGTACGACTTGGGCCAACTCGGCGTACCGGTTGGGCCAACTCGGCGTACGACTTTGGCCAACTCGGTGTACGAGAACGGCCAACACGCTGGGGTTAGACGGCGGTGCCTGCTTTGACGCGGGGCTTGGGCATGCGGAGTTTGCGGATCTGGGTGGCTCGGGTGAAGGCGTACCAGCCCAGGGCGAAGCCGCGGGTGGTGTCGCTGGGGAAGCGTTCGCGGACCTTCCTGGTCACCAGGCGGCCCAGCACGATGCCCTCGATGATCATCGACAGCAGCATGAACATGCAGAACAGGCTGGCGTACTGCTTGATCATCGGCGACGGCGTGAGGATGGAGACGAAGACGATGATCGCCAGGGGCATGAACAGCCCCATCAGGTTGCGGCGGGAGTCGACCAGGTCGCGCACGTAGGCGCGGGCCGGGCCGCGGTCCCGCGGCATCAAGTAGGCGTCATCGCCCGCGTTCATCCGCTCGCGGCGGATCGCGGCGGCCTTGCGCCGGTCCTCCTTGTTGCCCTTGGCGCGGCGCAGGGCCTCGCGCTGGGTCCGCGGTGGCGGGGGCACGGGTCCGCGCTTGCGCACCTCGGCCTCGCGGCGCTTCGGGGTCGCCCTGCCCTTGGCCGGCGTGCGCCCCTTGTCGCCCTCGATGGGCTCGGCGAGTTTGGCCGACGACACCCCCTCTTCGGGGCCCGTGGTCGACTCGGTGCTGTTGCGACGGAGAAACCTCACGCAAACAGGGTAGGGCAGGGCCAAAACGGGCCGAGTACCGTCCGCCCTATGACGGACATTTCGGGGCGGCTGGTGCTCATCGCCCCCGACTGTTTCGGTGGCACGCTCACGGCTACGGAAGCCGCGGAGGCCATCGCGCGGGGGTGGCGGCGGGGTTCGCCCGCCGACCGGCTCCTGCTTCGTCCGCTCGCTGACGGCGGCCCCGGTTTCGTGGACGTGCTGCACACCGCCCTGGGTGGCGAACTGCACACGGTCGAGGTCACCGGACCGCTGGGCGAACCGGTCACCGTCGTGTGGCTGGCCCATGACGGCACCGCCTATCTCGAATCCGCGCAGGCCGCGGGACTGCACCTGGTCCCCAAGGCGGCTCGGCGGGCCGGTCTGACCACCACCCGTGGGGTGGGGGAACTCCTCCTGGACGCCGTGCGCGCCGGGATGCACACCGCGGTGGTCGGGCTCGGCGGCTCGGCCACCACCGACGGCGGCGCCGGACTGTTCGCCGCGCTGGGCGCCGGGCCGGTGGACGCCCTCGGCGCGCCGCTGCCCGAGGGCGGCGCGGCCCTGGCGGACTGCGCGGGGCTGGCCGGCCGGCCGGACCTGGGCGCGCTGCGGCTGATCGCCGCCTCCGACGTGGACAACCCGCTGCTCGGCCCGACCGGCGCGGCACGCGTGTTCGGCCCGCAGAAGGGCGCGAACCCCGACCAGGTCGAGCAGCTGGACCGGGCGCTGACCCGCTGGTCCGAAGTGCTGCTGGAAGAACTGGGCGTCGAGGTGGCCGGTCTGGCCGCCGCGGGCGCGGCAGGCGGGCTGGGCGCGGCGCTGCTGGCACTGGGCGCGACCGTGGACTCCGGCGCCGACCTGGTCCGGCGGCTCAGCGCGCTGGACGAGGCCCTGGACCAGGCCGGGCTGGTGCTCACCGGCGAGGGCAGCTTCGACTGGCAATCCCTGCGCGGCAAGCTGGTCAGCCGGGTGGCCGCGGGCGCGGCCGAGCGCGGGGTGCCCTGCCTGGTGCTCGCCGGTCAGGTGAGCGTGGGCCGCCGCGAGGCCGGTGCGGCCGGGGTCGAGGACTCGTATTCGGTGGCCGAACACGTGGGTTCGGTGGCCAGGGCGATCGCCGAACCCGCTGGTGGGCTGAGCGGATTGGCCGAACGGGTGGCCCGCCAGTGGCGGAGCCCACAGAACTAACGCGGAGATAGTGCTGTGCGACCATAGGAGTACGGGAACATCCCGGCTCAGGGCTGCGTTGCAGCTACGGTACGGGCCCGAGCGCCGACCTCGTAGGGAGAACCATGACCGCCGAGAACACCACGGCGACCGAAGCGCAGACGCACGGCGTCACGCTCACCGACGTCGCTGCCAGCAAGGCGAAGTCGCTGCTCGACCAAGAAGGTCGGGACGACATGCACCTGCGCATCGCCGTGCAGCCCGGTGGCTGTGCCGGCCTGCGTTACCAGCTGTTCTTCGACGAGCGCACCCTCGACGGGGACGTCTTCCGTGACTTCGGCGGCCTCAAGGTCGCGGTGGACCGGATGAGCGTGCCCTACGTGGAAGGCGCGGTCATCGACTTCGTCGACACCATCGAGAAGCAGGGCTTCACCATCGACAACCCGAACGCCGGTGGGTCCTGCGCCTGTGGTGATTCTTTCCACTAGTTCTGCTGGTAGACCCAGAGCGCGAAAACTGGACCGCGGTGATCACCGCGGTCCTTTTTCGTGCCGGGCGCTCAGGCGCCGTAGTCGTCCATTTCCTTGACCTGGGCCGAGCACACCTCGTTGACCTGCCACGATGCCTGGTTCCGCGGCAGCGGGAGCAGGTGCTCGGACGGGCGGAGGGCAGGGGGGATCTCGGCGCAGTCCTCGATCAGCTCAGCCAGGGTGCTGGCGTCCGGAATCGTCACATCGAGGACGTTAGAACCGTGGATTGATGTGCGACACCCTTACCACCAAGTAGTCTTCGCTCCCGGCTGTCTGCGACCGGAACGGGTGACGATGGCCTGCCAGCAGTCGTCTCATAGGGAGCGCAGTAAGTGCCTGTCGCTGTGACTGGAAGCATTGCCACCGACCACCTGATGCACTTCCCGGGCCGGTTCACCGACCAGTTGGTCGCCGACCGGCTGGACCGGGTGTCGCTGAGCTTCCTGGTGGATGACCTGACCGTGCGCCGGGGCGGCATCGCCGCCAACATCGCCTTCGGCATGGGCGTGCTCGGCTACTCGCCGGTGCTGATCGGCGCGGTGGGTGCCGACTTCGCCGACTACCGCTCCTGGCTGGAGCGCCATGGCGTCGACTGCTCGGGCGTGCACACCTCGGAGGTGAAGCACACCGCCCGGTTCGTCTGCACCACCGACGACGACATGAACCAGATCGCCTCCTTCTACGCGGGCGCGATGGCCGAGGCCCGCAACATCGAGCTGGCCCCGATCATGGACAAGGTCGGCGGCCTGGAGCTGGTGCTGGTCAGCCCGAACGACCCCGAGGCCATGCTGCGGCACTCCGAGGAGTCCCGGCAGCGGGGCATCCCGTTCGCCGCCGACCCCTCCCAGCAGCTGGCCCGGATGGACGGCGACCAGGCCAAGCGGCTCGTCGAGGGCGCGAAGTACCTGTTCACCAACGACTACGAGCTGCAGCTGCTGCTGCAGAAGACCGGCTGGTCCGAGGAGGAGATCCTGGACCACGTCGACCTGCGGATCACCACCCTGGGCGAGAAGGGCGTGGAGCTGGTCGGCAAGGGCCTGTCCGCGCCGCTGCACGTGCCCGCGGTGCCGGAGACGCACAAGGCCGACCCGACCGGCATCGGCGACGGCTTCCGCGCCGGTTTCCTGGCAGGCATCGCCGCCGGCCTGCCGCTGGAGCGCGCCGCCCAGCTCGGCTCGCTGATCGCGGTGCTGGTGCTGGAGGTCGACGGCCCGCAGGAGTGGGTCTTCGACCGCGAGGCCGCGCTGACCCGCCTGACCGAGGCCTACGGCGCCGAGGCGTCCGCGGACATCGCCAAGGCGCTCAAGAACTAGCCAGCACCACCTCTCGTAGCTCGGCGAGCCGCGGCAGGAACGCTTCGGTCCGGCCGATCTGCCTGTGCAGGTCGGCCGGACCTGGTGGATGGCCCAGATCGGCCATCAACTCGGTGAATCCGGCGTCGTTGTCGCGGTTGAGCACGATCAGGCAGCGGGCATAGGTGGCGACCAGCCAGAACATCGCCTCGCGGTGTTCGCCCGCGGCCAGCAGCTCGTGCGCGCCGTCGATGGCCACCGGACGGGCCTGCGCGCTGAGGTCGCTCGCGAAGAAGGCCGGGCTGGTCGCGGCGGCAGGGCCGGCCTCGTCGAAGATCGCGGTGAGGGCGTCCAGGTGCAGGCGGACCTGGTCCGGGGTGAGGTGCGCGCAGCCCAGGACGGTCAGCAGTTCCTCCTGCCAGTCCGGGTGACCCAGTTCAGTGAGCAGGGCCCTGGTGGCGGCGTAGCGGCGGCGGATGGTCGGGTTGCGCTGGGCGGCGACCAGCAGCACGTGGGCGGTGACGCCGGTGGCGAAGAGCCACCGGGTGACCTGCCAGGGCCAGGGTTGCGGGGTCTGCGCGGCCATCAGGCCGGTGCGGATGCGGGTTTCGGCGTGCGCGCAGCGGCGGCGGACCCACCGCGGCGCACTGAAATCCCTGGCCACCGCCGCCTGCAGGGCGGTGAGTCGGCCGGTGGAATCGGCCAGGATGGTGTTGACCCGCAGTCCGCCCGCCAGGTGGTAGTCGGACAGGACCGCCTGCGGTGCGGACAGCTCGGTCCAGCTCAGGTAGGTGGGTTCGAGCAGCAGGCCGTCCTGGCGGAACTTGCCGGGCCTGGCCGGGGCCGGGTTGCTGCCGGTGACCAGCATGATGTCCACGTCCGAGGTCGCGGGCAGCACGGCGTCGGCGGGCAGCCAGGCGGCCGAGCCCGCGAGGTAGGCGCCGCCGAACCCGGGGTCGCCGGTGGCGTGTTCGGCGACCCAGCGGGTGGCGGTGGTCCTGGCGGCGGCGATGGTGACCGGCATCAGCCGCCCGCCACCGAGGGGATCACCTGGATCTCCGCGCCGTCGGTCAGCGGGGTGTCCGGGCCGCCCAGCCTGCGGCATTCCTCGCCGTTGACGTAGAAGTTCACGTACCGGCGCAGCGTGCCCTGCTCGGTGCGCAACCGGCGGTCCAGCGCCGGGTGGTCCGCGGCCAGCACGTCCAGCGCGGCGCCCAGGGTCGCGCCACCCGGCAGGTCCAGGTCCAGCCGGGCGGCCTCGCCCGCGGCGGGGCGCAGCACGCCGGGCAGCAGCACGGTGACCCGCATCCGGCTCACCGCCTGATCACGGCCGCGCGCACGCTGAGCACGTCCGGCAGGTGCTCGATGATCCGCTGCCAGCTGGCGCCCTCGTCCCGGCTGGCGTAGACCTCGCCGGAGCGGGAGCCGAAGTAGACCCCCGGCACGCTCGCGTCGTCCACGCACAGCGCGTCCCGCAGCACCGTGGTCCAGAAGTTCTCCTGCGGCAGGCCCTTGGTCAGCGCGGTCCAGTGCGCGCCGGAGTCCTCGCTGCGGAAGACCCGGCAGGCCCCCTCCGGCGGGAACCGGTTGCTGTCGGCGGTGAGCGGGAAGCCGTAGACCACCTCGGGCCGGTGCGGGTGCACCGCGATCGGGAAGCCGAAATCGCTGGGCAGGCCGTCCGCGATGGAGATCCAGTGCGCGCCGCCGTCCTCGCTGCGGTACACGCCGTGGTGGTTCTGCAGGAACATCCGGTCCGGGTCGGCCGGGTTCTGCGCGATCTTGTGCACGCACTGGCCGAACTCGGGATCAGGGTCGGGCAGGAAGTAGGCCTTGATGCCGGTGTTGCTGGGCGCCCAGTTCGTCCCGCCGTCCTCGGTGCGGTAGACCCCGCCGGTGGACATGGCCACGGTGACCCGCTCCCGGTCGGTGGGGTGCGGCAGGATCGTGTGCACCGCCTGCCCGCCGTAGCCCGCGCCCCACTGCTCCCGGTGCGGGTGGTCCCACAGCCCGCGCACCATGTCGTAGGTGCGCCCGCCGTCGGTGGAGCGGAACAACGCCGAGGGCTGGGTGCCCGCGTAGACCACCTCGGGCTGATCGGCCGGGCCCGCGGCGAGCTGCCAGACCCGCTGCAGCTCCGCGCCGGTGTCGGCGGGGAAGGCCACCGGGGCGTGGTCCGGCTCCTGCCAGCTCTCGCCCAGGTCGTCGCTGGTGGCCACGCTCGGGCCGAAGTGCTCGCTGGCCACGCCGGCCAGCAGCCGGGGCGTCCCGCGCCGGGTGTCCACGGCCACCGCGTAGACCTCGGTCATCGCGTGGTGCGGTCCGGACCAGGTCCAGTCCGCCCGGTCGTGTTCGCTGGTGGCCAGCCACAGGCCCTTGCGGGTCCCCACGGCCAGCAGCACCTGTTCGTCAGGCACGGCGTCCTCCGAGTGATGTGGGTCACTTGACGGATCGGAGGCTACGCGGGGTCCCCGACATTTTCTCGGCTGAACAACCGTCCGGCCAGGTCGACGCCGGTGACCCGGCCGGCCGCGTCCCGGGAGAAGCAGCCGCGCTGACCGGTGAACGCGCCGCTGGTCAGGATGTACTCGTCCGCGGGCAGCAGGCCCAGGTCGAAGGGCTCGTGATCGGGGATGGTCACGCCGAGCCGGGCGCGCAGGTCCGGCTTGAGCAGCACCTCCAGGCGCAGCCGCGGACCGGTCGCGCTGATGGTCAGGGTCATCGCGCCACTGTCGTAGCGGCCGGTGATCTCACCCGCCCGGGTCTGCTCGTACGGCAGCGGTTCGGGGTCGCGGTCGTGCAGGCCGAGGTGGTGTTCCAGGGCCCAGCGCAGGATGGCCTGGTTGGCCGGGATGCCGTCGGGGCCCGCGTTGGACAGCGACACCACGGCGAAGTCCCGCTCCGGCACCAGCAGCAGCTCGGCGAACTGACCGTCCCCGGAACCGCCGTGCCCGACGGCCCGCACCCCGTCGATCCCGCGCAGGAACCAGCCCAGCCCGAGACCGTCGCCCAGCGAGCTGCCACGCAGGTCCACGGTGCGCTCCCGCAGCCGGCCCAGGGAGGCGTCACCGAGGTGGTACCGGGCCCAGCGGAGCAGATCCGACGCCGAGGAGACGAGGCCGCCGCCGGGGTTGTCGGCCCGATAGCCCTTCCAGTTCCGGGCGATGCTCAGCGTGCCGTCCGGCCCACGGTTGTGCCCGACCGCGAATCGCCGGGTCAGCACGTCGTTGAGCGAGTAGCAGGTGGTGGTCAGCTCGGCCGGTTCGAGCACCAGTTCGGCCATGGCCTGCTCGAAGGTCTGGTCGGTGACCCGCTCGATGATCCGGCCCAGCAGGTTGTACCCGGCCTGGCTGTAGGAGGCCCTGGCGCCGACCGGGGCGATCAGCTCGATCTCCGGCAGCCGCGCCACGTACTCGCGCAGCGCGTCCGCGCCCTCGCCGGTGTCCAGCAGCAGGTGGGTGTCCAGGCCGGAGGTGTGGTTGAGCAGGTTGCGCACGGTCATCGTGGCCGCGGCCCGCTCGTCGGCCAGCCGCAGCTCCGGCAGGTGGCGGCGGACCGGGTCGGCCAGGTCGAGGCGGCCCTGCTCGGCCAGCCGGAGGATCGCGGTCGCGGTGTGCGTCTTGCTGACCGAGGCCACCGGGTACAGCGTGTCCGGGGTGATCGGCAGCGGGTTGTCGAGGCTGGTCACGCCGTGGCAGGCGAAGGTCTCGATGTCCCCGGTCAGCACCCCCGCGGCCAGACCGGGGATGCCGAACTCGGTGGCCGTGGCCGCGACAGCCTCGGCGAACGTGGTGGTCATGTCAGGTCCCTTTCGTCAGACTTGCACTTTGTTCAAGTTCGACCGTAGGCAAGAGTTGAACAAAGTGCAAGTGGTGGCTGGTTGTCCTATCGTGAGCCCATGCCGCGTGACACGCTGACCAGGGAACAGATCGTCAAGGCCGCGGTCGAGCTGCTCGACGCCGACGGCTTGGAAGGCTTCAACATGCGTGCGCTCGGCAAGTGGCTCGGCTCGGCGGCCACCGCGATGTACTGGCACGTGGGCAGCAAGGAAAACCTGATTACCCTGGCCGGGGACGAGATCTGGCAGGAGATCGCGCTGCCCGACCCGGCGAAGACCGGCTGGCGGGCGGCCGCGGAACAGCTGGCCACCGGCCTGTACGCGATGCTCGGCAGCCACCCCTGGCTGGTGCAGGCATTCGGCGCGCACCTGATGTTCGGGCCGGGCAAGGCCCGCTACGACGAGTGCGGCCTGACCGTCTACGAGACCGCCGGGTTCACCGGCGCGCGCGCCGACCAGGCCGCCGCCGGGGTGTTCACCTACGTGCTGGGCAACGCCCTCGGCCCGGCCGCCACCGCGTCACTGACCAGGAAGCTCGGCCGGGACGGCGGCGACGCCGAGGGGCAGCTGCGGGAGGTCATGGCCAAGGCGTATGCGGCCGCGGCGCCGTTCCCGCGGCTGCGGGCCCGGATGGGGGTGGCCGCCACGGACTACGCGGCGGCCCCCGAGGACTCCTTCGAGTTCGGCCTCCAGGCCATCCTGGACGGCCTGGCGGCCCAGCTCAGAGCTTGACCGGGTAGTGCGGCTCCGGCACCTGCACCGTGATCCGGCGCTCCACGAAGATCCCGTGCCAGAGCATGAACACCAGCAGCGCCCAGATCCGGCGGCTGTGGTCGAGCAGACCGGAGCGGTGCTCCTCCAGGATGCGCAGCACCGCGTTCTTGTTGATCAGGTCGTCGGTGAGCGACTGGTGCACGATGTCGCGGGCCCAGTCGTGCATCTCGTCCTTGAGCCAGTGCCGCACCGGGACCGGGAAGCCCAGCTTGCGCCGGTTGAGCACGTGCGCCGGGACGATCCCGCGCATGGCCTGGCGCAGCGCGTACTTGGTGGTCTCCTTGGTGATCTTCTGGTCCTGCGGGATGCGCGCGGCCACCCGGAAGATCTCCGGGTCCAGGAACGGCACCCGCAGTTCGAGGGAGTTGGCCATGGTCATCTTGTCCGCCTTGACCAGGATGTCCCCGCGCAGCCAGGTGAACAGGTCGATGTGCTGCATCCGGGTCACCGGGTCCCAGGCCAGCGAGTCCCGGTACCAGCGCGCGGTGACGTCGGTGTGCGAGATGCGCGGGTCGTGCGTGCGCAGCACCTGCTGGATCTGGTCGTCCCGGAAGATCCGCGCGTTGCCGTAGTAGCGCTCCTCCAGGGTCAGCGCGCCGCGGCGGAGCAGGTCCTTGCCGCGCACGCCCTCCGGGATCCGGCTGGAGACCTTGCCCATGACCGAGCGCAGCGCGCCCGGCACCTTCTCGAACGGGGCCAGCGAGAGCGGCTCGCGGTAGATCGTGTACCCGCCGAACAGCTCGTCCGCGCCCTCGCCGGAGAGCACCACCTTCACGTGCTGGCGGGCCTCGCGGGCGATGAACCACAGCGGCACCAGCGCCGGGTCGGCCACCGGATCGTCCAGGTACCAGGTGATCAGCGGCAGGGCCTGCATCATCTCCTGCGCGGTGACCGTGCGGACCACGTGCTTGACCCCGATCGCGGCCGCGGACTCCGCCGCCACGTCCACCTCGGAGTAGCCGGTGCGCTCGAACCCGGTGGTGAAGGTGATCAGGTCCGGGTTGTGCTCCTTGGCCAGCGCGGCGATCGCGGTGGAGTCGATGCCGCCGGAGAGGAAGGCGCCCACGGTCACGTCGGCGCGCATGTGCTTGGCCACCGAATCGCGCATCACCCCGGCGATGTCCCGGTAGAGCTGCCCGGCCTCGGTGCTGGTGGTGATCGGGCGCGGCGCGAAGGTCGGCTGGAAGTACCGCTCGGTGACCACCTGGCCGCCGGGGGAGACGGTGAAGGAGGTGCCGGACTCGATCCGCCGGATCGTGGTGTGCAGCGTCTCCGGCTCCGGCACGTACTGCAGGATCAGGTAGTGCTGCAGCGCGGCCTGGTCCAGCTTGGGCGCCAGGCCCAGCGTGGGCGCCAGGTCGAGCAGGCTCTTCTTCTCACTGGCGAAGGCCACCCCGCCCGGACCAGCCGCGTAGAACAGCGGCTTGATGCCGAAGGGGTCGCGGGCGCCGAAGATCACCCGCTTCTCCGCGTCCCAGATCAGGAAGGCGAACATGCCGCGCAGCTTGCCGACCATGGACGGGCCGAGGTGGTGGTACGCGGCCACGATGGCCTCGGTGTCGCCGTCGGTGGCGAACTCCGCGCCGTAGCTGTCGCGCAGTTCGGCGCGTAGTTCGAGGTAGTTGTAGATCTCGCCGTTGAACAGGATCGTGTAGCGGCCCTGCGCGTAGTGCAGCGGCTGGTGGGAACGCTCCACGTCGATGATCGACAGCCGGTTGAAGCCGAAGACCACGTCGTTGTTGTGCCAGGTGTCACTCTCGTCGGGACCGCGGTGGCGCTGGCACTGCAGCGCCCTCGCGACGCTGCCGACCGCCGTGCCGATGTTCGCGTTGTTGTTCTGGGCGGAACACACCAGTCCAAGCAGGCCGCACACGTGTCTCGGACACCTTCCCTCTCGACGACGTCGGCGCCCAGTATGCCCGCCGACACGCGCCCTTCCGGTTCACCCCGAACGGGTAGCCAGGCTAGTGCTGGGCTAGAGTCCCGAACTGATTGCGACGGCAGGTCGATCGCGCTGACGCGCGGGTGGGCCGTGACCGTTTTCCAGCCTGTCACGAGGAGGCAGCGAGCAGTGGGCCGCAAGGAGGGCAACCGGGCAGCGCGGCTGGCCAAGGTCACCGGCCTGGTCAGCCTGGTGGGCGTCGCGGCCAGTGGCTGCTCCGTCGACGAGGTGCTGCGTTTTGGCTGGCCGAAGGGGGTAACCCCGCAGGCAGAGGCCATGCGTCAGTTGTGGACGTGGTCTGTGATCGCCGCGCTGGTCGTCGGCGTGATCGTGTGGGCGCTGATCTTCTGGTCGATCATCTTCCACCGCAAGAAGTCCGAGGAGTTCCCGCGCCAGTTCCAGTACAACGGGCCGCTGGAGTTCGTGCTCATCGGGCTTCCGATGATCATCATCGTGGTGTTGTTCGTCTTCTCCACCCAGGCCCAGAACGTGGTCACGGCCAAGGACAAGACGCCGGATGTCAACGTCAAGGTCTGGGCCTTCCAGTGGAACTGGGAGTTCGAGTACCAGGACTTCAAGACCCCGGACGGCACCACCGTGCGCACCACCGGCTCGAGTACCGAGATCCCGTTGCTGGTGCTGCCGGCGAACAAGGAGATCCGCTACACCATCGAGTCCAAGGACGTCATCCACTCCTTCTTCGTGCCGGAGTTCCACTTCAAGCGGGACACCATCCCGTACCCGGAGAAGAACAGCCAGGACAACGTCTTCCAGAACTCCATCGACCGGGAAGGCGCCTTCGTCGGCCGGTGCGCCGAGCTGTGCGGCACCTACCACGCGGTGATGAACTTCGAGGTGCGGGCGCTCCAGCCGCAGGTCTTCGACCGGTACATGCAGCTGCGGGTGAAGCTGAACCCGGGCACCGGCAAGACCTACACCGCCGCCGAGGCCCTCGCCGAGCTGAAGTGCGGCCCGATGTGCGCGCCGCAGGCGGTCACCACCAAGCCGTTCGACACCAGCCGCACCTCGCGCAAGCCTTCCGGCGGGGACCGGTGAGGAGCCTGGTGAGCAGCGCAGAACTGGAGTTGAGGAAATCATGAAGGTCGAAGCGCGGATCTTCGAGTTCATCACGGCCTTCTGCTTCGTGGCCGCGATCGTCTACGGGTTCTGGGCCAAGGAGCCGGTCGGCACGGTGGGGCTGGTCCTCTCCGGTGGGCTGACCCTGCTCTGCGGCACCTACTTCCGGTTCATCGCGCGCCGCATCGACCCGCGGCCCGAGGACGAGGACGACGCCGAGATCGCCGATGGCGCCGGTGAGCTGGGTTTCTTCAGCCCGGGTAGCTACTGGCCGGTCGGCATGGCCGCCGCGGCCGCCTTCACCGGGG
Source organism: Crossiella sp. CA198 (assembly GCF_052078295.1). Lineage (NCBI taxonomy): Bacteria > Bacillati > Actinomycetota > Actinomycetes > Pseudonocardiales > Pseudonocardiaceae > Crossiella > Crossiella sp. CA198. Next base: position 226,665 of record NZ_JBQJIM010000013.1, on the reverse strand, counting down.
TGGCACTGGCCTTCTTCCACATCTGGCTGATCGCACTCGGCCTGCTGGCCGTGCTGATCATGGTGGGCGGGCTGCTGTTCGAGTACCACACCGCGGCGCCCAGCCACGACTGAGGTTTTCCGCATCGCCGACGGCGGACGTTCCCTTCCCGGGGACGCCCGCCGTTGACGTTCCCGCCTGGGCAGGCTGGACGGAGAGGCCCGCCCGCGGGCCTGATCGGCCGCTGGAGACAGCGAAGCCCGCTACCTGCCCGGGTGGCCTGGTAGCGGGCTTCGCTTCGGGTCAGTACAGCTCCGACTTCAGCTTCTGGGTCAGGGTGACCCAGCGGGCCAGCAGGTCCGCCGCCGCGCCGGAGTCGATGGCCGCGGTCACCACGCCCAGGGCGTCCCGCAGGTCGGCGAGCAGATCGCCGCTGGGGCCACGGTGGGCCACCACCGCGCCTGCCGCGTTGAGCAGCACCGCGTCCCGGACCGCGCCCTTCGTGCCTGCCAGGAGTTGCCGGACGGCCTCGGCGTTGACCTCGGTGTCGCCGCCGAGCAGCGCGGCCGGATCGCTGACCGGGATGCCCAGTTCGGTGGGGTCCAGGGTCTGCCGCTCGACCTTGCCCTCGTGCACCAGCCAGACCGTGCTGGTCGTGGTGGTGGTCAGCTCGTCGAGGCCGTCATCGCCGCGGACCACCAGCGCCGAGGCGCCGCGGCCTGCGAAGACCTGGGCCATCAGCGGGGCGGCCTTGGGGTCGGCGCAGCCGATCAGCGAGGCAGGCGGCTGGGCCGGGTTGGTCAGCGGGCCCAGCAGGTTGAACGTGGTCGGGATGCCGATCTCGCGGCGGGCCGGGGCGGCGTGCCGCATCGCCGGGTGGAACACCGGCGCGAAGCAGAAGCCGATGCCCAGTTCGGCCACGCTGCGCCGCACCCCCTCCGGCGGCAGGTCGATGACCACGCCCAGGGCCTCCAGCACGTCGGCGGTGCCGCACTTGGAGGAGGCGGCCCGGTTGCCGTGCTTGACCACCGGCACCCCGGCGGCCGCGGTGACCAGGGAGGCCATCGTGGAGATGTTCACCGTGCCGGAGCGGTCGCCGCCGGTGCCCACGATGTCCACCGCCGGCACGTCGATCTCCACCCGGCGGGCGTAGGCCAGCATGCCCTCGGCCATGCCCGCCACCTCGTCGGCGGTCTCACCCTTGGCGCGCAGCGCGACCACCAGCGCCACCGTCTGCGCGATGGTGGCCGCGCCGGACATCACCTGGCCCATCGCCCAGGCCAGGTCCGCGGTGCCGCAGTCGATCCGGTTGACCAGGCGGCCCAGCAGGTCCGGCCAGGTCGGCTCGACGGGAGTGCTCGGGTCAGGCGTCGCGTCGCTCATGATCGCACCGCCCGTCCCGCTCAGCCCTGGGCCGCGGGCAGCCGCTGGGAACGCAGCACCTCGGCCACGGTCTCGGCGGCGGCCAGCGGGTCCAGCGGGTGCACGATCACCGCGTCCGCCTGGGACCAGGTGGCCAGCCACCGGTCGTCCTTGCGCCGCACCGCGACCACGATCGGCGGGCAGTGCGTGATCTCGTTCTTGAGCTGCCTGGACAGCCCCATGCCACCGGTGGGCTGGGCCTCGCCGTCCAGGATGGCCAGGTCCACTCCGCCGGAGTCGGCCTCCACCAGGACCTCGGCGATGGTGCCCGCCTCGACGTAGCGCAGCTTGGGCAGATCCGGCGCTGGCTTGCGGCCGACCGCGCTGATGATCGCCTCGCGCACCTCGTCGCGGTGGCTGAACACCAGGACGGTCAGGGTCTCGTTGCTCATCACGCGTCCTTCTCGGCAGGTCGTTCGGGCAGTTGGATGCTATAGCCCGGCCCGGCGGCAGTGGCCTGCACCCTGTCGGCGGATCCTCGCGCGCGGTGCGCGCGGAGGTGTGGGACAGGACACGATCGGGAACTCGGCCGGACCCGGCCCAGCGAGCGTTGGAGCCGCAGGACATAATGCGTCGCGTGACAACTGCTGCGCCCTCCATCGGCCAACGGGTGCACTCGCTGAACCGCCCGAACATGGTCAGCGTGGGCACCATCGTCTGGCTGTCCAGCGAGCTGATGTTCTTCGCTGGTCTCTTCGCCATGTTCTTCACGGTGAAGGCCCAGAACACGGGGAAGTGGCCACCGGATCCGACCGAGCTGAACCTGCCGTACGCCCTGGTCTTCACGACCATCCTGGTGGCGTCCTCGTTCACCTGTCAGATGGGTGTCTTCGCCGCCGAGCGCGGTGACGTGTTCGGTCTCCGACGGTGGTACACGCTCACCCTGATCATGGGGACGATCTTCGTCGGCGGTCAGATCGGCGAGTACTACACGCTGGTCACCGGGCACCACACCACCATCGCGTCCTCGGCCTACGGCACGGTCTTCTACCTGACCACCGGGTTCCACGGTCTGCACGTGGTCGGCGGGCTGATCGCCTTCGTGTTCCTGATCTGGCGTACCAAGCTCAGCAAGTTCACGCCGGCCCAGGCCACCGCGGCGATCGTCGTGTCGTACTACTGGCACTTCGTCGACATCGTCTGGATCGGGCTGTTCGCCGTCATCTACCTCGTTCCCTGACGAGACGACTTCTTCCCGAAGCTCCCACCCAAGGCGTACGCCCGAATTCGACTGCAAGGGTTGCCGCACTGATGACCACCAACAACGATCGGGCCAGGAAGCGGGCCAAGCTCAGGCGCCGCCTGTCCGGCCTGCTCGCCCTCGGCATCGCGCTCGTCGGCGCGGGCGCGCTCTACGCCGGGTTCCTGCCCGAGCCGCAGACCGCGCAGGCCCAGTCGGATCCCACCAAGATCCGGCAGGGCGAGCAGCTCTACAACACCGCCTGCATCACCTGCCACGGCGCGAACCTGCAGGGCGAGCAGGACCGTGGGCCCAGCCTGATCGGCGTCGGCGAGGCAGCGGTCTACTTCCAGGTCTCCTCCGGCCGGATGCCGATGGCCCGCCAGGAGGCACAGGCCGGGCGCAAGCCCGCCAAGTTCAACTCCGAGGAGATCGACGCCCTCGGCGCGTTCATCCAGTCCAAGGGCGGCGGCCCGACCCTGCCGCAGGAGTCCGGCAAGGAGCTGCGCGGGGAGAACTCCGCCCGCGGCGGTGAGCTGTTCCGGCTCAACTGCGCCTCCTGCCACAACTTCACCGGCCGTGGCGGCGCGCTGTCCTCGGGCAAGTACGCGCCCGCGCTGGACGGGGTGACCGAGGAGCAGATCTACGCCGCGATGCTCACCGGGCCACAGAACATGCCGAAGTTCTCCGACCGGCAGCTCTCGCCGCAGGAGAAGAAGGACATCGTGGCCTACGTCAAGTCGGTCACCGACGGCAACAACAACCCGGGCGGCCACCCGCTGGGCGGATTCGGCCCGGCCACCGAAGGCCTGGTCGCCTGGATCATCGGTCTCGCCGCGCTGATCGGCGTGACCGTGTGGATCGGGAGCAGGGCATGAGCGACTCGCACGAGAAGAAGACACCCACTGACGCGGAACTCGCCGAGCTGAGCCGGGACGAACTGGTCACCCTCGGCCTGGCCGCCGACGGGGTGCACCTGCGGCACCGGGACCCGCACTTCCCGGTGCCGGGCACCAGGGCCGAGCGCCGCACCGAGCGTGCGGTGGCCGCCTGGTTCGGGCTGGGCGCGCTGGCCGGTCTCGCCTTCCTCGGCGTGTACCTGTTCTGGCCCTCGCACTACGTGGCGCCGGACCAGCCGGGCAGCTTCTGGTACGACCTCTACACCCCGATGGTGGGCCTGACCCTGGGTCTGTCCATCACCGGCATCGGTGTCGGCGTGATCGCCTACGCCAAGCGGCTGCTGCCGCACGAGGTCGCGGTGCAGGACCGGCACGACGGCGGGTCGACCGAGTTCGACAAGGAGACCGCGGTCGCGCTGCTGGCCGACTCCGGCGCCAAGTCCGAGATCGGCCGCCGGTCGCTGATCCGGCGCAGCCTGCTCGGCGCTGGCACCGTGTTCGGCCTGGGCGTCGGCGTCTTCGCCATCGGCGGCCTGGTCCGCAACCCGAAGGCCTACGACGAGAACGGCCCGCTGGCCACCAGTGGCTGGAAGAAGAAGGACGACAAGGAGAAGGTCTTCCTGCGCCGGGACACCGGCGACCCGCACGATGTCGTGCTGGTCCGCCCGGAGGATGTCGAGGCCGGTGGCTTCGAGACCGTCTTCCCGTTCCGCGAGTCCGAGCGCGGCGACAACCACGCGCTGCTCAAGGCGCTGCGCCGGTCGGACAACCCGGTCATGCTGATCCGGCTGCGCCCCGGCCAGCCGGTGACCAAGCGCAAGGGCCAGGCGGACTTCAACTTCGGCGACCTGTACGCCTACTCGAAGGTCTGCACCCACCTGGGCTGCCCGACCTCGCTGTTCGAGCAGCAGACCGGCCGCCTGCTCTGCCCGTGCCACCAGTCGCAGTTCGACGTCTTCACCTACGCCAAGCCGATCTTCGGCCCAGCGACCCGCTCGCTGCCGCAGCTGCCCATCACGGTGGACCCGGAAACGGGTTTCCTGGTGGCCCGCGGCGACTTCATCGAGCCGGTGGGCCCGGCCTACTGGGAGCGTAAGTCATGAGTTCGATCACCACGCCGACCAAGCAGGCGAACCCAGCCGCCAGGGCAGCCGGCGGCGCGGCGAAGTGGGCCGACGACCGCTATCACGTCGCGGCCGGGCTGCGCAGGCAGATCAACAAGGTCTTCCCGACGCACTGGTCGTTCATGCTCGGCGAGATCGCGCTGTACAGCTTCATCGTGCTGCTGCTCTCCGGTGTCTACCTCGCGCTGTTCTTCGACCCCTCGATGGAGGAGGTCCAGTACGGCGGGGTGTTCACCAACCTCAAGGACGTGTGGATGTCGCGGGCCTTCGAGTCCGCGCTGAACATCTCCTTCGAGGTGCGCGGCGGCCTGTTCGCCCGCCAGGTGCACCACTGGGCGGCGCTGCTGTTCATGGCCTCGATCGTGGCGCACATGTTCCGGGTGTTCTTCACCGGCGCGTTCCGCCGCCCGCGCGAGGTCAACTGGATCATCGGCATCCTGCTGTTCGTGCTGGGCATGTTCGAGGGCTTCACCGGCTACTCGCTGCCCGACGACCTGCTCTCCGGTGTCGGCCTGCGGATCGCCTCCGCGCTGATCCTGACCATCCCGGTGCTGGGCACCTGGGTGCACTGGGCGCTCTTCGGCGGGGAGTTCCCCGGCACGGACATCATCCCCAGGCTCTACACGATCCACATCCTGCTGCTGCCGGGCATCATCCTCGGCCTGGTCGCGGTGCACCTGGCGCTGGTCTGGTACCAGAAGCACACCCAGTTCCCTGGTGTCGGCCGCACCGAGAGCAACGTGGTCGGCGTGCGCATCATGCCGGTGTTCGCGGCCAAGGGCGGCGGCTTCTTCGCCGTCACCGTGGGCGTCATCGCGCTGATGGGCGGGCTCTTCCAGATCAACCCGATCTGGAACTTCGGGCCGTACAACGCCGCGCAGGTCTCCGCGGGCAGCCAGCCCGACTGGTACATGGCCTGGACCGACGGTCTGGTCCGGTTGTGGCCGGCCTGGGAGATCTACATCTTCGGGCACACCATCCCGGCGTCGTTCTTCCCGTTCATGGGCAGCATCGGCTTCTGCGTCACCCTGGCCATCCTCTACCCGTGGATCGAGCGCAGGATGACCAAGGACGAGGCGCACCACAACCTGTTGCAGCGGCCGAGGGACGTGCCGGTCCGCACCAGCCTGGGCGCGATGGCCATCACCTTCTTCATGGTGATGATGCTCTCCGGCTTCAACGACATCATCGCGTGGCAGTTCAACATCTCGCTGAACGCGATGACCTGGGCAGGCCGGATCGGGCTGATCATCCTGCCGCCGATCGCCTACATCCTCACCTACCGGCTCTGCCTCGGCGCCCAGCGCAGCGACCGCGAGGTGCTGGAGCACGGCGTGGAGACCGGCATCATCAAGCGGCTGCCGCACGGTGAGTTCATCGAGATCCACCAGCCGCTCGGCCCGGTGGACGACCACGGCCACCCGGTGCCCCTGGCCTACCAGGGCACCTCGGTGCCGAAGAAGATGAACGCGCTGGGCGCGGCGGGCGAGCCGGTCGCGGGCAGCCTGCTCAAGCCGGACCCGGTGGAGGAGACCGCCGCGCTCAAGCGCGCCAAGCACGAGGGCGAGCTGCGCGGTGGCGACAACACCAGGGAGCTGACCGCGGGCAAGCCCGCGGAGCCCAAGGAGTAAGCCAGAAACACGAAGGCGCGGCCCGCGAGCATGTTCGCGGGCCGCGTTTTTTTGTTGTCCTAATTCTTGTCCACCCGCGGCGAACTAGGACACGAGCTGTCCGCTTGGCCCAATACCGTCTTGTTCATGACGAACGAGCGCACCCAGACCCTGGCCATGCTGGCCGAAGCCCGCGAAACCCTGCTGATCACCCTGCGCGACCTGACCGACGAACAGGCGGGCACCCGCACCACGGTGAGCGAGTTGACCCTCGGCGGCCTGCTCCGCCACCTGAGCATGGGCGAACGCGTGCTGACCCGGATCCTCATGACCGCGGACGGCTCACTGCCCGAGGGCATGTTCGACATGGAGCAGTACCAGATGCCCACCGACCGCACCCTGGATGAACTGCGCGCGGAGTACCTGGCCGCCGCCAAGATCACCGACACGGCCTTCGCCACCGTCGACCTGGACACCATGGTCCTGCTGCCGCAGACCCCGTACTCCCCGCCGGAACCCCAGTACTGGTCGGCCCGCCAGATCCTGCTGCACCTGTTCCGGGAGACCGCGCAGCACGCCGGTCACGCCGACATCATCCGCGAGTCCCTGGACGGGGCAAACACGACCGAGCAGCTGGGCGCGGCGAAGACGGACCAGCCGAGCGGGGCCTAGTCAGGCGGGGCCTAGTCGACGCCGATGTTGAACGCGGCCTCGGTGTCGGCCTTGGAGTAGGAGCGGAACGCGATGTGCGTGTCCGTGTTGAGCACCCCGGCCACCTTGCCGATCCGCCCGGGCACCAGCTCCGCCAGATCCTCGTGCCGGGACACCTGGACCACCGCGATCAGGTCCACGTCACCGGCACAGGAGTAGACCTCCAGCACACCCTCGAAGTCGGCGATGGTCTGCGCGGCCTCCGGGATGCTCGCGGCGTCGGACTGGATCAGCACGATGGCCTTGATCACGGTGTGCTCCTTGGGCGCTGAGGTGGTGGACCGATCGTAGCCAGCGGGTTTTGCACCGCGCGGGGTGGCCGGACCCGATCGGGTGGCGGGGGCTGGGTTGACCCGTTGGCAAGGGGGAGACTGGGGGAGGACGGGCAGGGCGGGGACAGGGACAGCGGGTGGGGACAGTGGGCTACAGGGTGGAGACACTGGGACAGGCAGGGGAGCGGGCGATGGAGCAGGGAGCCGGGGACCCGGACTGGGTGCACGTGGCCAAGACCGGACCGGCGGTGTGGGCGGCGCTGGACGGGGAGACCCGGGCGATGTTCGAGACGGAGTTCCGCGCGGCCCTGGCCGGGGCGGCGGAGGACTTCGACCTGGCCCCGGCGGAGGCGGTGGTGCATCGCTGGTGGCCGGTCGCGGCGGTGACGGCCAATCCCGATCCGCGGGTGGACGAGGAGTTCCGGCGGTTCCAGGAGAGCGGGGAGGATTTCTCCACCCTGCGCGCCGCGCCGGTGCTCGACGAGGACGAGGCGCGGCGATGAGGTACGAGGTCCTGCTCGCCGATCTGGCCGAGCGGACTTACACCGGGTTGCCGCCCGCGGGTAAAGCCGCGTTCGAGGCGAAACGGCGCCGGCTCGCGGTGAGCCCGGAGGCTGAGGGCTCCTACTTCCCGAAGCTCGACCGGTGGATCGGCGACCTGGGGCCGCACGGGGTGATCGAGTACACCGTGCACGGCTCGGTGGTGCGCGTGGTGGTCTGGCGGGTCCAGTACGTGGGCTAATCCGCCCCCGCGTACCCCTGCCGCCCCGCCTCCGCCCGCTCCAGCCACGCCCGCCACCGGGCCGCCCCCCTGGCCGGTGAGCGCCACGGCTCCGCCGCCCGCACCAGCCGCGTCCCCGGCTGCTCCACCCAGCGCAGGATCACCCGGACCTCCTCCGCAGGCGCCCCGAACAGCGGGCCCGCTCCCGGCAGCACCGTCTCCGCGCCCAGTACCAGGGCCTCCACCACCGGCATCGGCGCCACTCCGCGGCGGGCGCCGCCCGCGGAGGCCAGCCGGCCGTGCCGGACGATCGCGAACAGCCAGCCGCCTGCGCCGTCCGGGCGGGCCGCGATGAACTCCGGGATCGCCGCCAGTGCGGTCAGCCGCTGGCCCCGGTCCAGGCCCTTGAGCAGGCCGGCGATCCGGTCGCGGTGCAGGCCGGCCTGCTCGAAGCGTTCGGTGGTGGCGAAGGCGCCCAGCTGGTCCAGGAGCAGGCGGACGGGGTCGTCGTCGTGGCCGGCGACCAGGGCGTGCATGGCGTGTACGGCGGGGGCGTAGTCCTCGGGGGACTGGTGGCCCGCGCAGGGGGCGGCGCAGCGGTCGAGTTCGGCCAGGATGCAGGGGCGGCCCTGGGGGTTGCGGGCGGGGATGCGCTGGTTGCACTGGCGGAGCGGGATGGCCTCGTGGATGGCTTCCACGGCCAGGGTGGCGGTGCCGCGGCTGGTGAAGGGGCCCAGGGCGCCCTCGCGGGGGGTGGTGACCACGGACAGGCGCGGGAAGGGCTCGTCGGTGAGGGTGATCCACCAGGCCCGGTGCGGCTGGGTGGAGCGGCGGTTGTACCGGGGGCGGTGCGCGGCGAGCAGGCGGAGTTCGCGGACCGCGGCCTCCAGCGGGTGGGCGCATTCGACGTGGTCGACGCGGACGGCGAAGGCGACCATGTCCCGGACCCTGGCCCTGGTCTCGCCCGCGGTGAAGTACTGGCCGACGCGGCGGCGCAGGTTGGTGGCGGTGCCGACGTAGAGCACCTCCTCGCTGGGGCCACGGAACAGGTACACGCCGGGCCGCTCGGGCAGGCCGCTGGCCAGGCCGCGTTTGCCGCGCTGGGCCGCGGTCACCTCGGGCAGGTAGCCGAGCAGTTCCTCCAGCGAGTGCACGCCCAGCGGACCGACCCGCTCCAGCAGCGCGTGCAGCACGTCCACGGTGGCCTTGGCATCGTCCAGGGCCCGGTGGTTGGGGGTGACCGCGGCGCCGAAGAGCGCGGCCAGCGCGGAGAGCCGGCAGCTGGGGGCCTCCTCGCGGGAGAGCACCCGGCGGGCCAGCCGGACCGTGCACAGCACCTGTAATTTCGGCCATTCGTAGCCGAGCTGGGCGCTGGCCGCTTTGAGGAACCCGATGTCGAAGGGCGCGTTGTGCGCCACCAGCACCGTGTTGGCGTCTCCGGTGGCGAACTCCAGGAACGCGGGCAGCACCTCGGCCAGTTTCGGCGCGTCCCGCACCATGACCTCGGTGATGCCGGTCAGCGCGACCACCTCCGGCGGGATGCCGCGCTCCGGGTCGACCAGGGTGCCGAACTCGCCGAGCAGCTCACCGCCGCGGACCTTCACCGCGCCGAACTCGGTGATCATGTCCGTGCCCGGTCGCCCGCCGGTGGTCTCCAGGTCCAGGACGACGAAGGTCACCTCGTGCAGTGGGGTGCCCAACTGCTCGAGGCTGAGCTGCACTGGGATGGCCCTCGGGCGGTCCTGATTCATCGTCTTGAAGGTAGGTCAGGGCACCGACAGTTCCGGCGGCAGAACCAGTGCCCGGGTCAACTTCTCTTCCTGGTGTCCGTTCAAGATCCATTGTTATGTTCCGGCACGTTGGCCGTGGTGGGATGATCCGGAGGTCTGGGTAGTGGGCACGCGCGACAAGCAGGCACTGGCGCGGATAAGCCGCACCCTGGCCGCGGGCGAACGGCCCGAGAGCTGGCAGGACAACCGCATCTCCTACGCGGAGAACCTGCGCGCCGAGATGGAGATCCTGGACAAGACCGCTGGCGCCTACTGGCACACCATCGGCTGCACCCCGGCCGAGGCCAGGCTGGTCGAACCACTGGTGCTGCACTTCCACTCCCTGGTCTTCCAGGGCGAGCGCGGCTACGCGGCGGCCAGGGCCGAGGGGGCCAGCCGGATCACCGACCACAGCTGGAAGATCCGCCTGCAGGACCTGCTCAAGAACCACAACGTCTACGACAGCCGCATCCAGGCCACGCTGGACGACCTTGAGCGCTACCACGTGCTGGAAGGCCAGGTCCTGCTCGGCGAGCTGCCGCTGACCGAGGCCGTCCTGGAGGAGATCGCGTTCCTGCGCTCCTCGGACCTGCACGTGATGGTCCGGGTGATCGACCGGCTCAAGGGCCGCACCCCGGATGAGGAGTTCTACCAGCTGGTCAAGACCTCCACGGCGCTGTTCGACCTCGACCAGGACCTCGGCTCCCACCAGCGTGGCGGCGCCGGGGACAGCCACAAGACCCTGCGCCTCTACCTCCCGGCTGCACGGCGCCGACCAGGCGGGCAGGCGGCTCCTGGAGCTGCGGAACCGGATCGCCGCCAAGGGCCTGGCGCAGTTCGGCAAGGCGGGCAAGCCCGCGCTGGTGCGCTACCTGACCAGCACCCCGCTGGTGAACCTGAACCTGCCGGAGCTGCTCGGCCTGCTGCCACGCCCGGTGCTGGCCAGGGCGGCCACCTCGGTCTTCAAGTTCGAGGGATTCGGCGCGCAGGAGAACTCGAAGCCGATCGCACAGCCGATCGCCGAACTGGACCAGCGGAAGGAAGACCGTGCCCTCTCGTCGTGAGCGGCAGTCCCTGGAGCGCATCCGGGCGACGATCTACAACCAGCCCAAGCACGCCACCTGGCGCCAGTCCGGCGTGCCGTACGCGGCCACCCTCAAGGGCACCTCGGTGCTGAAGTTCAAGGGCGGGGACATCTACCGCCGCCTGCTGGGGTGCAGCCGGGCCGAGTACGACCTGCTGCAGCCGCTGGTCGTGCAGTGGCTCGCGCTGGTCTACCAGGGTGATGAGATCTACGAGGACGCCCAGGCCAGTGGCCGGTCCAGCGCCGAAGGCGGCTGGAAGCAGCGGATGCGCGACCTCGCCGAGGGCCACGGCCTCTACCAGCCCTCGATCGGCAAGGAGATCGACGAGCTGGAGCGCTACTACATCCTGGAAGGGCAGATCCTGCTCGGCGAGGTCGAGCTGACCGACGAGGTGCTCCAGGACGTCCTGCGGATCCGCTCCAGCGACTTCTTCAGCCTGCTGGGCGTGGTGTTCCGGGCTCGTGGCGAGCGCTGCGCGCCGGACTACGAGGCTCTGTTGCGTTCGCTGTGGCTGCTCGGTGAGATCGACGACGACCTCAAGTCCTACGCCGAGGACGTGGCGGCCAACAGCTTCAACACCCTGCGCCTGATGGTGTGGCGGCACGGGGCAGGCGGCGCGGTCGCCGGGCTGCGCGCGTTGCAGGACAAGGCGATCGCCGACCTGCTCGGCGGCATCCGCACCGCGAGCCGGGACACCCTGGTGCGGATGGCCAGCGGCAGCGAGGTGCTGCCGCTGGAGAACCTCGCCGGGTTGCTGCGCCTGCTGCCCACCGGGGTGCTGCGCGCGCTGACCGGGACGCTGCTGCGGATCGAGATGGACATGATCCGCAAGATTCCGGTGCCCGCGCCGATCGCGGAGTCCGGGCCGCTGGTCGCCGCCACCTCCTGACCCGGCGGCGCCGAGGGCACCAGCACACACTTGAGGACGGGGAGAACGATCGTGACCGAGGCGGCGGTGCAGCGGCTCAAGGCGCGGATGGTTCCGGCGGAGCCGCCTGCGGCCTGGCAGGGACTGGACATCAGCTACCGGGACAGCATGCGGGCCAACCGCGCGCTGCGGTGGGACAACTGGGGCGCGCGGTACGCGCTCGGCTTCACCAGGCCCGAGTTCGAGGTGATCCGCCCGTTCGTCCGGCACTACATCGCGCTGGCCTACCAGGCCGAGGCCGACCCGTCGCTGGCAGGCGAGCTGTCCACGCTGGCCGACAGCTACGGCCTGCTCGATGAGCAGGTCAGGGCCGGGCTGGCCGATCTCGGTCAGGCCCTGCGCACCAGGGACCGGATCCGGCGCGGCGAGCTGGCGGTGGACGAGCAGGTCGTCACCGAGCTGACCAGGGACCGGATCGCCGACATCCGGGTGCTCAACCGGCTGCTCTACCTGCTGCGGGACCAGCCGGTCGACGAGGAGCACCTGGCCCTGCTGGACCCGTGGCTGCGGCTGCAGGACCTGCGCGCCGACCTCGCGAACTACGCGGAGGACATCGCCTGGGACCGGTTCAACCTGCTCCGGCTCTTCGTCCAGGGCCACGGCCACAGCCAGGCCACGCACCGGCTGCGCGCCTACCGGTCCGCGCTGCTGCGCCAGGCGCTGGGCAGGCTGCCGGGCGCGAGCACCCCGGCGTTGCGCAAGCTGCTCCTGGCCGGCCTGCCCGACCTGGGCCTGGAGCTGACCGCGGCGGTGGTGGCGAGGCTGCCCAGGGCGGTGCTGCTGCCGCTGCTGACCTCGCTCGGCCGCACCGGGGAGCTGGCCACCGCGCCGTTGCCCGCGCCGTTGCCCGAAGGTGCCAATCTTCGATAGAAATAGCCGAAGACCCCGGCAGTTCTGCGGTTACCGTGGTGACAACAGTTTCCTCCTGTTCCGCTGACTGCCTCAACAGCGGCGGCCCACGCTGCTAGCTTCTCCCCCAGTCCGTGGCGAGGAGGAGCCAGTTGTCCAGGTGGGGAAACAAGTCGTTAACGAATGTCCGGGATAATGTGTACGGGCGGTCGGCGCCGGAGTTCTGGGAACAGAGCAGTGTCAGCTACCGGGACAAGGTGACCTCGACCGCCCGGCTCTTCTCCTGCGGCGGGCTGCGGTACTGGGAACTGCTGGGGGCCTCCCGGGGGGAGATCCGGCTCATCCAGCCGCTGGCCTATCACTATCTCGCGCTGTGCGCCCAGGCCCGCCGCCTGGAGACCGCGGACGGCTCCTGGAAGAAGGAGATCGAGACCTTCTTCAAGAGCTACGGGGTCTATGACACCGATGTGCAGAAGGGCCTCTACGACCTGGAGCACGCCCACACGCTGACCGCCTCGCTGCGGGCGGGCCTGGTCGAGCCGACCGAGTCCCTGCTGACCGAGCTGGCCCGGCTGCGCGCCGACGAGCTGCTCGCCCTGGTCAAGGTCATCAGCACCCTGTGCGGCAGGCCGCTGTCCACCTTCGCCGTTGGCGCCTACGAGGCCGCGGTGCGGCTGGCCCAGCTCGACGGCGACCTCGCCGACTACGCCCAGGACGTGCGGGCGGGCCGGTACAACCACTACCACGCGCTGCTGGCCATCGCGGGCGCCCAGCAGGCCGGGGCCAGGGTGCGCGAGCAGCGCCAGGATCTGCTCACCGAGGCGGAGAACCGGTTGCGCGGCGGGCGATTCGGCCTGCGCGGGCACCGCGAGCTGCGCACCTGGCTGGCCCGGCGGCAGGAGCTGCCCACGCTGCCGCAGCCGATCAGCGCGGTCGTCCCCGCCTGACGTCGTTGTCAGGGCAAGCGTTTACCTACCTACCGATCCACGACTGACCTGGGGTATTCGTCATGGTGCAAGCAACAGCCACCGCTGAGGAGTTACGCGAGCGCATCCTCGGCCTCGACGGTCCCGGGACGTGGACCTCCAGCCGGGTCTCCTACCTGGAATCGCTCAAGGCCAGCCGGGTGATGTTCCTTGAGGGCTACGACTCGATGCTGAGCATGCTCGGCGTCACCGAGGACACCGCCAAGGTGTTCGAGCCACTGGTGATCCACTTCCTGGCCCTGGTCTACCAGGCCGATCTCGCCTACGAGGAGGCTCAGCTCAACGGCGCCTTCGAGGTCGACCTGAGCTGGCGGCGGGACATGGAGGAGCTGCTGGAGAGCTACGGCCTGCTCGACCAGCGGGGCCGGGAACGCCTTGATGACCTGCAGCGCTACTTCGAGCTGGAAGGGCAGCTGCTGCTGGGCAAGGTCGAGGTCACCGAGGAGTCGGTCTACGAGGTGCTCTCCATCCGCTCCTCCGACATCGCGCTGGTCACCCCGCTGATGCTCAACCTGCTCGGCACCGACCCTCGGGTGGTGGAGGAGATGGTCCAGGTCAGCAAGCCGCTGTACATGCTGTGGGAGATCGCCGACGACGTGCCCTCCTACGCCAAGGACATCGCCGCGGGCAGCTACAGCACGATCCGGATGTACGCGCGCATCTTCGGCGCCGAGCGGGGCCGGGTGAAGCTGGAGGAGTTCCGCTCCCGGCTGGTCGAGCGGGCCTGTGCGGAGATCGACCGGGTCAGTGTGCCCACGATGCTGCTGGTGCTCGCCTCGGCGGTCCCGGACTGGCTGCTGCCGGTGCTGCGCAAACTGCCGCGCCCGGTGCTGGCGCGGATCCTCAAGACCATCGCGCGCCAGGACAAGCTGGGCAGGCCGGAACTGCCTGTGCTGATTGACGAGAAATGACATTTCTCTGCATTTCGATGTTTCCGCAAGCATTTCTTCCAGTGTTTATGTGAATTCGCCGACGTGGCCGAGGTGAGATTTTCGAATTCTATCCTGGATTCGCAGGTCGGGGCGAAAACGGGAGGAATCGGACATGTCGGATTGCTGGCAGGAACACTACATCAGCTACCAGATGAACGCGCGGGCGCACAGGTTCCTGGACTATCTCAACGGTTACAACCTCAAGTTCGGCCACTACACCGCCGCCGAGGCGGCCAAGGTGCGGCCGTTGATGGTCCAGTACTACGGCCTGATGTACAAGGGTGACTTCTTATACGAACAAGCCCAGCGGATGGGCAGCTCGACCATCACCGACCACTCGTGGAAGCACGAGATGATCGAGCTGATCAAGGGCTATGCCGCCTGGGACGACGGGGTGGCGCACCTGGTGGACGAGCTGGAGCGGTACTACGTCCTGGAAGGCCGGATCATGCTCGGCGAACTCGAGCTGACCCAGGAGGTCTTCGCCGAGGTCTGCGATATCCGCTCGCTGGTGGTCAACGGGCTGACCAGGGTGCTCAACAACATCAAGGGCGTGCCCACCGACGACGAGCTGTTCCACGTGCTGCGGCCGCTGGCCGGCTTCCTGGACATGATCGACGACTTCGAGTCCTACGCCGAGGACGTGGCGCAGGACTGCTTCAATTCGCTGCGGCTGCTGGTCCGGATGCACGGGGTGGACCAGGCCCGGGTCACGGCGCGGGAGTTCCTGTCAGGGCGGTTGGCCGAGGCCGTGGCGCGGATCCGCCGGGCGCCCCGGCACACCGTGCTCGGCGTCTACCAGGTGCTGCTGCTGGGCAAGGAGAACGTGGCGCCGGTGCGCGCGGTGCTGCGGGTGCTGCCCACCAGGGTGCTGGCCGCGCTGGCGGAGAAGCTGGTGCGGCTGTACTTCGCCATCCCCGCGGAGATCCCGGCTCCGCTGCCCGAGCGGACCCCGGCCCCGGCCCTGGCGTGATCAGCTTGCAACGCAAGCGTCGCCGAGCGTGACGGTGGCTGCGCGCCAGCGGCGCTGACGACGGCTAACCTTATCCGGGTGTTCCCGTTGCCCGCGCAGACCAGCCACGACCGGCCGGAACCCGATCCGGGTCCGTCCGCTGTGGACGGTGCGCCGCCGCCGGAGCCCGAGCTGGAGTTCGACTCCCTGCCCGAGGCCGTCCGCGCGCGACTCGCCGAGCTGTCCGCCGAGGCGCTGGGCACCATGCCCCAGCTCGACATCCCGCAGCCGCTGCGGCCGGTGGCCCGCTTCGCCCCCGCCAAACGGGCGAAGCTGGGCACCGGTCCGCTGCTGGCCGCGCTGCGGGATTCGGCGGTCTTCCGCAACGCGGTGGTGCAGTGGTGCCGGGAACACCGGCCCAGCACCCTGGAACTGGCCCCCGGCGATCCGGTGGCCACCGCGGCCGCGGCCGTGCTGCTGGCCGATCCGGCCGCGCCGCTGCACGTGGAGCTGGTCGCCCGGCGTTCGGTGGACGCCCAGCTGCGCTCCGAACGCGACGCGGGCGTGTCCCGGATCGAGCGCCTGGAGGCCGAACTGGCCAGGATGCGCGCCGAACTCGACGAAGCCAGGGGCGCGGCCGAGCGGGTCCGGCAGGAGGGCGAGGCCGAGCTGGACCGGCTGCGCAAACGCCTCCGCGAGCAGGGCGTGAAGCTGCGCCAGGCCAAGGACGAGGCCGAGGCGGCCAGGACCGCGCTGACCAAGGGCCACGGCGAGACCGAGGCGGTGGTCGCCGCGATCACCGCCGAACGGGACAAGGAACGCGAACGCGCCGAGGCCGAGCGGCTCAAGGCGGGCCGGGCGCTGGCCGAGGCCGAGGTGGCCCGGCAGTCCGCCAGGGAGGCCCGCCAGGCCGACGAGGTCCGGCTCGGGCTGCTGGTGGACACCCTGGCCGGCGCGGTCACCGGCCTGCGCAGGGAACTCGCCCTCGGCGGCAGCGGTCCCCGGCCAGCCGACACCGTGCGCGGGGCCACCCCGGCCACCGGCGCGCCCGGCCGGGTGGAGGACCCGGCCGCGCTGGACCGGCTGCTCGCGCTGCCCACCGTGCACCTGGTGGTGGACGGCTACAACGTGACCAAGACCGGCTATCCCGAGCTGACCCTCTCCGAGCAGCGGGACCGGCTGGTGCACCAGCTCGCGGTGCTGGCCGCGCGCACCGGGGCCGAGGTCACCCTGGTCTTCGACGGCGCGGGCGTGGTCGCGGTGCCCGCCTCGGCGCCGCGCGGGGTGCGGGTGCTCTTCAGCGACCCTGGCGTGCTCGCCGACGACGTGATCCGGGCCCTGGTCACCGCCGAGCCGGAGGGCCGTCCGGTGGTCGTGGTGACCTCCGATCGCGCGGTGGCCGATTCGATCCGCCGCCGGGGCGCGCACCCGGTGCCCTCGGCGGTGTTGCTGGCCAGGCTGGGCCGGGTGTGAGCCCGCGCATACGCGGTTGGCGTGTGGCGCTCGTCACTTTTCTGGGGTGAACCAGGTTGCAACCAGGGACGGACCGTGTCGGTGGGTATTGACAGTTGATCTCTAGGGAAGGCCAACACCGCAGGTCGCGCCGAATATGGTGAGCGATTACACAGCGCTGTTGTGTCGCTGGGTAACTAGTCCGATCGGGCGGCCGGGTCGCGGCCAAACATCGGCCGGCCCTGGGCGGTGGACTGGGGGCCTCACTACTCGTAACCTGTCCGAGATCTCGCGGCGGACCGTCGTCCAACCGAGGGCGACAACGCGAGACACCGCCGAATCGGCTTGTCGGGGGCCGAACCGGGGACCCAGGCAGTTGGGGTGAATCGGGCGGGCCTGAACCTGGGCACCGCGCGTAGGGCGACTTCGGGCCCGAACCCGTCAGCTAACCCGGTAAGCGGTAGCGAGCACGAAGGAGTAGTACGCCACGTGGCGTCGCATCGACTGAAGCGCACAATGCGCGGGGCCCTCGCGGCCTCAGCGGTTGTGGTAGCCGTCGGCCTCGCGCCGACGACCCCCGCGCTGGCCGACCCGGAACTGCCCGCCAACGCCTCCGAGGCGATGAAGCAGCTCCAGGAAATGTCCAAGGAAACCGAGAAGGTCGCGGAATCCCTGCACGAGGCCAAGGACGACCTCAACAAGAAGAACGCCGACCTGGAGAAGGCCAACAGGGAGGCCGAGGAAGCCAGCAAGCTCGGCGCCCTGGCCCGTGAGCAGGAACGGCAGCTCCGCGGGGACGTCGACAAGATGGCCTCCGCCGACTTCGAGGGCGCGCGGCTGAACCAGCTCAGCGCGCTGCTGATGTCGCGTTCGCCGAATGAGTTCCTGGACAAGATGGCGTTGCTCGACATGCTCGCGGGCGACAACAAGGACGCCATCGACAAGCTGCACGCCACCATCAAGCAGGCCGAGGACGCAGGCAAGCGTGCGGTGGAGGCCAAGGACCGCGCGCAGAAGGCCACTGACGAGGCCAAGCGGATCACCACCGAGCTGGACAAGCGCCGGGCCGAGCTGGAGACCCGCCGGTCCAAGGTGAAGGCGCAGTACGACAAGCTCACCCAGGATGAGCGGAACAAGCTCAAGGGGCCCGAGGACAACTCGGTCATCAACATCCCCGGCAACAGCGGGATCGCGGGCGCGGCGCTGGAGAAGGCGCTGAGCAAGCGTGGCTCGCGGTATGTCTACGGCGACGAGGGTCCCAACACCTTCGACTGCTCCGGCCTGATCTACTGGGCCTACCGGCAGGTCGGCATGGAGCTGCCGCGATCCAGTTCGCAGCAGGCCCGGATCGGCACCGCGGTGCCGATCAGCGCCATCCAGCCGGGCGACCTGGTGGCCTACAAGGGCCACATCGGCATCTCGGTCGGCAACGGCAAGATGGTGCACGCGCCCACCACCGGCGACGTGGTCAAGATCGCCCCGCTGCAGAGCGGCATCGTCGCGGTCCGCCGGGTCGGGGTCGGCTCCTGAGCCACTCGTCCAGGTAAGTCCGTTTTTCCGCGGGGCCGTCACCGATCGGGTGTCGGCCCCGCGGCCTGTCCGGCCCTAGGATGCAGCTGTGTCCGGGGTTGGCCGGTACAGGAGCTGGCTGGTCGCCGCGGTGGCCGCCGTGCTGCTTGCTGGGCTGGCCGTGGTCGCCACCCCGCAGGCCCGCGAGGCGGTCGACCCGCAGCCCCAGGTCACCACGCTGGACGCGGCGGGCCGCCCGGTCCCGCCGGAGGCCCCGGCCACCACCGCGGAGGCCCCGCGTGCCGCGGCCGTGGCCGAGCTGATGCGCCGCCGGGCCGAGGCGATCCTGCGCCGGGACGAGGCCACCTTCCTGGCCACCCTGGACCCCAACGCCGATTCGGCCTTCGCCACCGCCCAGCGCAACCTGTTCGTCAACCTGGCGGGCGTGCCGCTGAGCAGCTGGCGCTACCACCTCGAACCCGCCGAGGCCCTGGGCACCTCCGGCCTCACCTCCTACGCCCCCGACGCCGAGGAGCTGTTCGCGCCGAGGGTGGAGCTGAGCTACGCCCTGGGCGGCGGCGACGCGGTGGCCACCACCCGGCCGATGGGCTACCTGTTCGCCCGCTACGGCGAGGGCTGGTACCTGAGTTCCGACTCCGCGCTGGAGGCCCAGGGCAGGCGCACCTGGCGTGGCCCGTGGGACTTCGGCCCCTGCCTGGTGCTGACCACCAACTCCGGCATCGTGCTGGGCCACCGGGCCAACCAGGCACTGGCCCAGCGGGTGGCCAAGGAGCTGGACGCGGCGGTGCGCGCGGTCAGCGAGGTGTGGGGCCGGGAGTGGTCGCAGCGGGTGGTCGTGGTGCTGCCGGAGACCACCAGGGAACTGCAGGCCATGGTCGGCTCGGAGTTCGCGGTGGACTCCATCGCCGCGGTCGCCCTCGCCGACCGGGTGGACCACGAGCAGCAACTGGTCGAGGGCGCCCGGATCGTGTTCAACCCCAAGACCGCCACCCGCCTCTCGGCCAGCGCGCTGCGGGTGGTGCTGCGGCACGAGATCACCCACGTGGCCGCCAGGGGCGCCACCGTGGACGGCGCGCCGATGTGGCTGCTGGAGGGCTTCGCCGACTACGTGGGCTACCGCGGTTCGGGCATCGCCCCCACCGAGGCCGCCCCCGACCTGACCCGCCGGGTCCGCACCGAGGGCGGTCAGCTGGACCTGCCAGCCGACGCCGACTTCCGCTCCGGCGGCCAGAAACTGGACGTGGCCTACCAGTCGTCCTGGTCGCTGAGCACGCACATCGCCGAACGCTTCGGCGAGGCCACCCTGGTGGAGCTGTACCGGCGGCTGGCCAGGGCCGGACAGACCGACATCGCGGGACAGGACCGGATGCTGCGCGAGGTGCTGGGCGTGGACCGGGTCAAACTTGTCGCGGGCTGGCGGGATTTCCTGCGCAAGACATACGGCTAGGGTTCCGCTCGTGCGCCGCACCCTGTTGGTGACGAACGACTTCCCGCCACGACCCGGTGGCATCCAGGCGTACCTGCACTCGCTGGCCACCGCGCTGCCCGCGGACCGCCTGGTGGTCTACGCGCCCGGCTGGGACGGGCCGCCGGCCTCGGCCGCCGAGTTCGACGCCGCCCAGCCGTTCCCGGTGGTGCGGCACGCTTCCCCGGTGCTGCTGCCCGAACCGGAGGTGGTGGCCAGGGCCGCGGACCTCCTGCGGGCCGAGGGCTGCACCTCGGTGTGGTTCGGCGCGGCCGCCCCGCTGGGACTGCTGGCCGCGCGGTTGCGCTCGGCCGGGGCGCGCCGGGTGGTGGCGTGCAGTCACGGGCACGAGGTCGGCTGGTCGATGTTCCCCGGCGCACGCTGGGCGCTGCGCCGGATCGGCGCCGCCGCCGACGTGGTCACCTGCGTGAGCCGCTACACCAGGGCCGCCATCGCCTCCGCCTTCGGCCCGCTGGCCGCCCTGGAACACCTGCCCGCCGGCGTGGACGCCACCTACTACCGCCCGGATTCCGTTGCCCGCCAGGAGATCCGCCGCCGGCACAAACTCGGCGCCGCCCCCGTGGTGCTGTGCCTGTCCCGGCTGGCCCCCCGCAAGGGCCAGGACACCCTGATCCGCGCCCTGCCCCGGATCAGGGCCAGGGTGCCCGGCGCCAAACTGCTGCTGGTCGGCGCGGGCCCGTACCGCAAACGCCTGCGCGCACTGGCCCAGCAGTCCACAGTGGACGAACACGTGATCTTCGCGGGCCAGGTCCCACCCAGCGAGACCCCCGCCTACTACGCCGCCGCCGACGTCTTCGCCCTGCCCTGCCGCAACCGCGGCTTCGGCCTGGACGTGGAAGGCCTGGGCCTGGTGCTCCTGGAGGCGGCGGCGAGTGGATTGCCGGTGGTGGCAGGCGATTCGGGCGGCGCGCCGGAGACGGTGCGGGACGGGGTGACCGGGACCGTGGTCAACCCGCGTTCGGTGCGCGCGGTGGCGGAGTCGGTGACCCGGCTGCTGCTGGATCCGGAGCTGGCGGCCTCGATGGGGCGGGCCGGGCGGGAGTGGATGCGGCGGGCCTGGCGCTGGGACGCGGCGGGGGCGCGGCTGGCGGGTTATCTGGACGGGTGAGTGGCGCCGAGTTCGTCGAGCAGGGCCGTGGCTTCCGCTTCGCCGCGTTCGTGCCCCATCCCCCGGAAGGCGGCCAACGCCGCCGCCGCGTGCCCGGCCGCCACCGCGGACGCGCCCAGCCTGACCTCGGTCCTGGCCAGCACCAGCAGGGCCCTGGCCGCGAAGCCCCCCTGCTGGGTGCGCCGGGCCAGGGCGACCGCCTCGGTGCCGTGCCGCCGGGCCTCGGCGAGTTCGTCCAGGTCCAGGTGGGTCAGGGCGAGTCCGATCAGCGCGCGAGCCTGGTCGCTGTGCTGCTGCAGGGGCACCGCGGCGTCCAAGGTGGCGGTGAAGTGCTCGATGGCCGGCCGGGATCGGCCCTGCCGGTGCTCCGCGAGGCCCGCGCAGTACCGGGAGTAGGCAAGGTTCATCCGGTGCCTGGCCGGGTCCGGGTCGGCGCGCATCAGGTCGAGCTGGCGACGGAGGTTCGGGTAGTCGCCGAGTTCGGCGTAGGCCTCGGCGAGCATGCCCGCGCCGAGCGTCTCCTGCGTGGCGAACCCGAGTTCCCGGCGTAGCTCCTGGGCACGCCACAGACTCCGTACAGCCAGCTCCGGCGCCCCCTCGTGCAGTTCCCGGTCGCCGACGTCGGTGAGGTAGAGCGACTGCACGCCGATCGCCCCGATCTCCGTCGACAGCTTGTGCGCGGCGGACATCGCCTCCGCGGCGGAGCCGAGCTGCCCCTGCCGCAGACAGGCCGCGCCGAGATGGGCCAGCGCGGTGGCCTCGGCCAGCCGTGAACCCGCCTGGGTCGCCACCTCTCGTGCGCGTTCGAAATACTCGCAGGAGACGGACAGCTGACCGGCGAGGCCGCGGGCGTGGCCGATCCGGGTCAGCACGATGCTCTCGCCGACGAGCAGGCCGAGTGCGGCGTAGTGCGTCCTGGCCACGGCGGCGTGCCGCACGCTGGCGCGGTAGTCACCCTGCCAGAGCAGCGCCTCGCTCCAGGCGACCAGCGCGTCCGCCAGTGCTCGGCGGTTCCCGGCCGCCTCGGCCGCCCGGACGGTCAGTTCGGCGATCGGGGCGCGCTCGTCCTGCCGGAAGTGCACGTACAGCTGGCTGAGCATCGCGATGCCGAGCAGCGCGGCCCCCGCCGGATCGTTCCGGGCCGCCCTGGCGTGCATTGCCAGCAGGGTCGCGAACTCGGTCTCGAACCAGGCGACACCCTCGGCCGGGGTGCACAGGGTGAGGCGGGCAGGCGGGGGCGCCCAGTCGTCGAGCGCGGTGCCGGTCGCCGGGCCGTACAGGAAGTGGAGCAGCTGGACGATGACGCCCAGGCAGTGCTCCAGCAGCCGTCGTTCGGCGGCCGACTGCTCCGCCGGCGGGTCCTCGGCCCGGTGCCGCTCACCGGCGTAGATCCGCAGCAGGTCGTGGCTGCGGTACCGGTCGGGCCGGTACTCGTCGACCAGGTGCGCGTCGGCCAGCTCGCGCAGCAGCGGCGTCGCGGGTCCTTCGGCGAGCGCGGTTGCTTCCGGTTCGGCCAGGTCTGAGCCTGGCACCACGCTCAGCAGCCGGAACATCCGCCGCGCCGCGGTGGACAACGTCCGGTAGGACAGGTCGAACGCGCGGCGGACCGCGGTGTCCTGGTCGTCCTCGATGGACAGTTCGCCGAGCCGGTCGCTGCTGCTCAGGCGATGCAGGTAGCCGGGCAGGTCGGGGGTGGGCAGGCAGGCGATGTTGGCCGCGGCCACGCGCAGGGCCAGGGGGAGGCGGGCGCAGAGGTCGGCGAGGCGGGTGGTCTCGGCGGGGTGGGCCTCGACCAGGCTGCGGCCCAGGGTGCGGGTGAGCAGGGTTCTGGCTTCGGTGGGGCTTAGGACGTCCAGGGTGATGCGGCGGCATTCGGGCAGGCCGGGGATGATGCCGCGGCTGGTGATCAGGGTGCGGCAGTGCGGGCCCGTCGGCACCAGGGGGGCGACGGTGGCGGCGGCGTCGGCGTTGTCCAGCAGGACCAGGAAGCGGCGCTCGGCCAGCAGGGACTGGTAGAGCTGGGCCCGGCCGGGTTCGGTCGGCGGGATCTCGGATTCGGCCAGGCCGAAGGCGCGCAGGAAGCGGGCCAGCGCGGCGAAGGGGGCCGGTTTCTCGCCGGGGGAGTAGCCGCGCAGGTCGATGTAGAGCTGGCCGTCGGGGTAGCGGTCCTTGAGCAGGTGTCCGATGTGGACGGCCAGCGCGGTTTTGCCGACGCCGGGCTGGCCGTAGATCACCGTGGTGCCTCTCGGCGCGTCGGTGATGGCCTCGATCAGGTCCGCGCGGCCAACGAAATCGTTGCTGTCCAACGGGAGTTGGTGGATTGGCGGGCCGCGGCGCGGGGGTGGGCCCGGCGGTGGGACCGCCTCGGTGAGGATGGCCTGGTGCAGGGCGCGGAGTTCGGCGGCGGGGTGGATGCCGAGTAGGTCGTGCAGCACGTCGCGGGCGGTCTGGTAGGTCTGCAGGGCCTCGGCCTGGCGGCCTGCCCTGGTCAGGGCGAGCATGAGCTGCGCCCAGTGGCGTTCGCGCAGCGGGTCCTGGGTGGTGAGCCTGCGCAGTTCCACGATCAGGCCGGTGTGCTCGCCGAGTTCCAGGTCCAGGTCGATGCGGCGTTCCAGGGCGCGCTGGTGTTCGGCCTCCACCCCGGCCACGGCCTGGCGCAGGGCGGGGGAGAAGACGTCGGAGAGCGCGGGGCCGCGCCAGAGCGCCAGCGCGGTGCGCAGGGTGTCCCGTTCGGCTCTCGGCTCGCCGCCTGCCTTGGCCAGCAGGGTGCGGAAGCGGTGCAGGTCTACGGAATCGGCCGGCACGTCGGCCTGGTAGCCGGTGGCGGTAGTGCGCAGCACCGGTTCGGGCAGGGCGGCGCGCAGGCGGCGGATGTAGGTCTGCAGCGCGTTCTTCGGGTTGCGCGGCGGCTCCTCCCACACCTGCCCGGTCAGCTCGGCGATGCTCACCGGCCGCCCTGGACGCAGTAGCAGCGCGGCCAGCACGGTGCGGTGCTTGCCTGCCAGGGCGGGCAGTGGCGTGCCGTCCTGCCGGACCTCGGTGGGGCCGAGCAGGCGGAACTCCAGTGTCACGGCGCGGCTCCCTGCGCGGCCAGCCGGGCGGCGAGCCCGGTGCGGTCGACCATGCCCAGCTCACGGTAGAGCGCCACTGCCTCTGTCCACAGTGGACACGCGGCGGCCGGGCCGTCGAGCACCGATCGGGCGTTGCCCAGCACCTCCAGCGCGGTCGCGGCGGCAGGCAGGCGGCCGGTGTCCCGGTGCACCGCCAGCGCGGCCTCGGCCAGTTCGGCCGCGGGCGCCGCCTCGCCAAGGGCGAGGCGGACCTCGGCCAGTTCGGTGAGCGCGTCGCCGAGCACGGTGCGCAGGCCGCCCGCGCGGGCGATGTGCTCGGCCGCCACCGCGTAGGGCAGCGCTTCGGCGGGTTCGTGCAGACCGCGGTGCACCGCGGAGAGGCCGACCGAGATCAGCACCGGGAAGGCCGGGTGTCCCGCGGCGTTGGCCAGTTCCCTGGCGGCCAGGTAGTGGTGGTGCGCCCTGGCCCATTCCCGGTGCCCGCGGTGGATGTCGGCGATGAGCGTGCGGGTGCCCGGCGCCAGCCGGTCCCGGGAGTTGTCCACCGCCACGGCCAGCGCCCGGTCCAGGTGCGCGCGGGCGCCGGGCAGGTCGGCGCGGGCCAGCTGGAGCCGGGCACGCGCTTCGGCCACCATCCGTTCCTGCAATCCGCCCAGGCGCCGGGCCAGTGCCGCCGCCTCGGCCAGCCGCTGCTCGGCCTCGGTGAACTCGCCCAGCGCGGCCAGGGTGTCGGCCAGCTGCACCAGGCACTGCGCCTCGGACTCGTGCGCGTGGTGGCGGCGCATGATCCGGCAGGCGTGCTCGATCCGGTCCTTGGCCTCGGCCAGCCTGCCGACCGCGACGTAGGCGGAGTGCAGGCCCTGACTGGCGTAGGCCTCGCCTGCCGGGTAGCGCGCCTGCCGGCTGAGCCGGATCGCCTTGGTGTAGCGGGCGATCGCCCTGGGGAAGCGGCAGGCCACCTCGTAGGCCATCGCGATGTTGGCCAGCACCAGCCCTTCCCCGCCGAGCCCGCCGACCTCCCGGTACCGCAGCACGGAGTGCGTGCCGTGCCGCACCGCGTCGGCCACCCGCCCGTACAGCGAGAGCACCCCGCTGAGCCCGTTGTGCATATCGGCCTGGCCGATGACGTACCCGCGCCGGATCGCCGCGCGCAGCCCGGTCTCGCAGATGAGCACCTGCTCCTCGAAGTGCCCGTTGGTCCAGAAGTGGTTGGTCAGCGCGGTCGCCAGGTCCACGCACAGCTCGTCCGGGCGGTCCTCGGTGGCCAGCACGGTGGCGATCAGGGTGGCGCGTTCCTCGTCCAGCCAGTGCTTGGCCGCCACCGGCTCGTCGAAGGGGGCGAGTTTGCCGACCACGGCCCGGTTGCGCGGGGCCTCGGCGTAGAGCAGCACGGTGCCGTAGTTCGCGCAGTCCAGCAGGTAGTCGAAAAGCTGTTGCCTGGCTTGGGACACCTCCTCCGGACTGTCCTCCAGGTCGCGTTGCTGGCCGGTGTAGAGCCGGAGCAGGTCGTGGAACTGGTAGCGGCCCTCGCGGTGTTCCTGGACCAGGTGCGCGGTGGCCAGCGCCTGCAGCAGCTCCTCGGCCCGCGGCAGCTCGTATCCGGTGAGCGCGGCGGCGTGCGCGGCGGTGAAGTCCGGGCCGGGCACCAAGCCGAGCAGCCGGAAAAGTCGTTGCGCGGCAACGGAGAGCGTGCCGTAGGACAGGTCGAAGGCGCGGTGCACGGCCGCGTCGTCGTCGCCGTCGATGGCCAGTGCGGCCAGCCGGTTGCCGGTGGCCAGTTCGTGCACGTAGCCGGGCAGGTCGGGTTCGCCGCGGATGGTCAGGTTGGCCGCGGCGATGCGCAGGGCCAGGGGCAGCCGGGCGCACAGCCCGGCCAGTTCGGTGGCCGCTGCCGGGTGCGCTGCCAGGTGCTCGCCGCCCAGGATCGCGCCGATGAGGGCGAGGGAATCCTGTTCTCCCAACGGATCCAGCCGGATCCGCGGAGTGTCCACAGTAGACAGAGCATTGCGGCTGGTGACCAGTCCGGCGCTGCCGGGGGAGTCCGGCAGCAGCGGCAGCAGCTGTTCGGCCGAGCCCGCGTTGTCCAGCAGCACCAGCACCCGCCGCCCGGCCAGCAGCGCCCGGTACTTGCTGATCCGGTCTGCCGTCCGGTACGGCACCTGGTCGGCTGGCACGCCGAGGGCACGCAGGAACTGGCCGAGCACCTGGGCCGGGTCGAGGCGCTCGCCGGGGCAGAAGCCGCGCAGGTTGACGTAGAGCTGCCCGTCCGGGAAGGCCGGACGCAGCAGGTGCCCGGCGCGCACGGCCAGCGCGGTCTTGCCGATGCCGGGCTGCCCGCAGACCAGCACCCGCCGCGCCTGCTGCCGCACCAGCAGGCCGGTGAGCGCGCGCAGTTCCTCCCGGCGGCCGGTGAAGTCGCCGATGTCGGAGGGCAGCTGGCAGGCCGGTCGCCAGAGCACGGCCGGGGCGGCGGGCGGGGCGAGTTCGGGCGCGTTGGTGAGCACGGCCTCGTGCATCCAGCGCAGCCGCGGCCCCGGCTGCACCCGGAGTTCGGTGTGCAGGGTGGCCGCGGCGGTGGCGTAGGCCTGCACCGCCTCGGCCGGGCGCTGGGCGCGGTAGAGGGCGAGCATGAGCTGGCTCCAGAACACCTCGTGCACCGGGTGCTGCCGGGTGAGCAGCTGGAGTTCGCCGATCACCGCGGTGTGCTCGCCGCGGTCGAGGTCGAGCTGGATCCGCCGGGCCAGCGCGGTCAGCCGCAGCCCGGCCCAGCGGGCGGTCTCGGGGGTGGCGAACTCCGGCGCGGGCACGTCCGCGAACGCCTCGCCGCGCCACTGGGCCAGCGCGGCGGTCAGTTCGGCGTGTTCGGCCGCGGTGTCCTGGACCTCGTCGGCCCGCCGCAGGTGCGCGGCGAAGCGGTGCAGGTCGACGGCGTCGGCCGGCACGTCGAGCAGGTAGCCGTGCTCGACGGTGCGGATGGCCGCGGCGCCGAGCTGGCCGCGCAGCCGCTGCACATAGGTGTGCACCGCGCCGCGCGGGTTGCGCGGCCTGCCGTCAGCAGGCCACAGGTGCCCCGCGATGGTCTCGGCCGCCACCGGCCTGCGCGGGTTCAGCAGCAGACAGGCCAGCAGGATCCGGTGCTGGGCCGCGCCGATCCGCAGCGGCTGGCCGTCCTTGGTCACCTGCAGTGGGCCGAGGACCCGGAAATCCAGCTCGGTCACGCCTACCGCCCCCTCTCCGCTGATCTGTCTACTCGACCCCAGCGGGTTCCCGGTGCCGCCCCCACAACTCGGCGAAGAGCGCGTCGGCCCGCTGCCGGTAGGACTGGGCCGCGGCGGTGTCCGCGCCGAGGGCCAGGCCGTCGGCGATGATCAGCAGCGTGCGGGCCTCGCCGAGCCGGTGCCCGGTCTCGGTGTGCAGGTCCAGGGCCTGCTGTGCGGTGGCCAGGGCCACGCCCGCGCCGCCGCCGGCCAGCACGGCCGCGGCCAGCGCGGTCAGCGCCTGGCCGATCTTGACCTGCCTGCCTGCCGCGCGGGCCACCCGTTCGGCCTCCCGGCCGCAGTGCAGTGCCTCCTCGGCGGCGCCCGCGGCGGTGTGCGCCTGGGTGAGCACGATCAGCGCGTCGATCTCGGTGCCGGCGTGCGCGATGTCGCGGGCCAGGCCGAGTGAGCCGGTGGCGGCACGCAGCGCGGCGGTGTGCTCGCCGGCGGCCAGGTGCAGGGCGGCCTGGGTGCACAGCGCGTCGCATTCGGTGCGCCGGTCGTCCACCGCGCGCGCGTTGGCCAGCGCGGCCTCGGCGTGCCGGGCGGCTTCGGCGTGCTCGCCCAGGTCCAGGTGCACCCTGGCCAGCGCCTCCTGGGTGTTGGCCTGGTCGTAGCGGGAGCCGTGGTCGGCGTAGAAGTCCAGCGCCTCGCCCAGGTGCGCGGCGGCGGTGCGCAGCCTGCCGAGGTCGGCCAGCACGATGGAGAGGTTGACCAGGGTGCTGTGCGCCAGGGCCGCCGCGCCGAGTTCGCGGTGCAGGGTGACCGCCTGGAGCAGGTGGTCGGCGGCCTCGGTGAGCCTGCCGAACACCGCGTGCGCGATGCCCAGGTTGTTCAGCGTGGTGGCGGTGGCCTTGGCGGTGGCCACCGTGCGCGGCCGGCCGGCGCGCAGGCTCAGCGCGCGCTGGAAGTGCTCGACGGCCTGCTGGTAGTCGCCGCCGTTGCTGTGCGCGGTGCCGATGTTGTGGTGCATGGTCGCGGCGGCCTCGACCTCGCCGTGCTGCTGGGCGGCGCGCAGCGCGGCGTGCCCGGCGGCCAGCCATTCCGCGGTGTGCCGGTGCGCGTAGAAGTACAGCCGCAGCGAGTCGATGAGGTGCCAGGCGGTCTCCGGCGGCCCGTGGTCGGCGGCGTGGTGCACCGCGGCGAGCAGGTTGGCGCGTTCGGTGTCCAGCCAGGCCAGCGCGGCCGGACCGGTGTCGAACCCGGGCGCGGGGACGTCCTCGGTGTCCCTGGGCAGCAGCAGCGCGTCGGGGTAGAGCCGCCGGATCGCGTGGTCCGCGCCGGCCAGGTAGGCCGCGAACAGCCGCCGCCTGGCCGCGGCCAGGTCCGCGCCGGAGTCCTCTTCCTCGCCCAGGTCCAGGGCGTAGCGGCGGAGCAGGTCGTGGAAGTGGAAACGTCCGGTGCGCGGGGCAGGGTCGGAGAGGTGGCCGACCAGGTTGGCCGCGGCCAGCCGGTCCAGCAGCCGGTCCGCCTCGGCCAGGTCGATCCCGGCCAGCGCGGCGGCGGCCTGGGCGGTGAAGTCGGGGCCGGGGACCAGGCCGAGGTGCCGGAACAGGCGGCGGGCGTCGGCGGGCAGCGCGGTGTAGGACAGGTCGAAGGCGGCGTGCACCGCGGTCTGGTCGTCGCCGTCGATGCTCAGCGCGGCGATGGTGCCGGCGCGCAGTTCGTCCCGGTAGCCGCCGAGGGTGTGCCGGGGGTTGCTGACCAGGTTGGCCGCGGCGATCCGCAAGGCGAGCGGCAGCCGGGCGCACAGTTCGGCCAGCGCGTCCGCAGCCAGGGGTTCGGCGGCCACCCGCTCCGGCCCGAGGATGGCGGCCAGCAGCCCGCGGGCCTCCGGCCGGTCCAGCACCTCCAGGGTGAGCCTGCGCGCGCCCTGCAGCGCGGTGAGCCCGCGCAGGTCGTCCCGGCTGGTCACCAGCACCCCGCAGCGTGCCTCGGCGGGCAGCAGCGGCCGGACCTGGTCGGCGGCGGCGGCGTTGTCCAGCACCACCAGCATCCGGCGGCCGGTGAGCAGCGACCGGTACAGCGCGGCCTGCTCCTCGATCTCGGCCGGGATCTGCTTCTGCGCCACCCCGAGCACCCGCAGGAAGTGCGCGAGCGCCTCGGCCACGGTCATCGGCCTGCTGGTGGCGTGGCCACGCAGGTTGATGTGCAGCTGCCCGTCCGGGAACCGCTCGCCGAGCCGGTGCGCGGCCCGCACGGCCAGCGCGGTCTTGCCGATGCCCGGCGGTCCGGAGAGCACCACGATCGGCGCCGCGGTGCCCGGCGCCGCCCCGGCCAGCAGTTCGCCGATCTGGGTCAGTTCCGGCTCGCGGCCCACGAAGTCGGCCAGGTCGGGCGGGAGCTGACGCGGCACCCCGGCCCGCGGCGCCTCGGCGATGGGGGCGCCGGGGTCGACCGGGCAGGGCGCGGCCAGCGCGGGATCGTTGACCAGGATCGCCCGGTGCAGCTGGCGCAGTGCCTCACCGGGGTCGATGCCCAGTTCCTCGGCCAGGGTGTCGCTGACCTGGTGGAAGGTGCGCAGCGCCTCGGCCTGCCGGTCGCAGCGGTAGAGGGCGAGCATGAGCTGGTGCCAGAACCGTTCGCGCAGCGGGTGCTCGGCGGTGAGCCGCTGTAGTTCGCCCGCGAGTTCGGTGTGCCTGCCCAGCTGCAGGTCCACCTCGATCCGCCGCTCCAGGACCTGCAGCCGTTCCTCGGCCAGCCGGGGCGCCTCGTCCCGGCGCAGCGCGTCGGAGGGCACCCCGGTGAGCGCCTCGCCGCGCCAGAGCGCCAGCGCCGCCCGCAGCCGGTCGGCCTCGCCCGCCGGATCATCCTGGGCGGCCAGTGCCCGGCCCTGCGCCAGCAGCTCGCGGAAGGCGAACAGGTCGAGCTGGGCGGGGGTGAGCCGGATCAGGTAGCCCTCGGGCCGGGTGTGCACGAGCTGGTCGGGGCCGGGTTCGTCGCCCAGGGCCTGGCGCAGCCGCATCACGTAGGTCTGCAGGGTGCCGCGGGCGCGGGCGGGCGGGTGCTCACCCCAGATCCGGTCGGTCAGCTCCTCCAGCGGCACCACCTGGTTGGCCCGCAGCAACAGGGTGGCCAGCAGCGCCCGGTGTTTTCCGGCCCGTACCTCGATCGGCAGTCCGCCACGGCGGACCTCGACCGGTCCGAGAAGCCGGAAAACCACCTCCTTGGGCGCTGATTCCATCAAATCCTTCCCCCTGTGCCCTGGTTGCGGGCACCATGAAACCCGGGTGGAGCGTGCCCCGAACACTGTAGGCCGCCGCGTTAGCCACACGTCAGCGAGACGACAGCGCCGTCCGGCAATCTTCTTGCCAGGGGGGCCGGGTGGCCCGCGCTACAGGGGGACGAAGCGCGGGTCACCCGATATTTATTTCTGGCTGTACATGCCGGTGATCTCGGTCGAGTAGGTCTCGTTCACCACGTTCCGGCGCAGCTTCAGACTCGGCGTCAGCTCGCCGCCGGCCTCGGTGAAGTCCACCGGCAGGATCCGGAACTTCTTGATCGCCTCCGCGTTGGACACCGCCTGGTTGGCCTCGGCCACCGCGGCCTCGATCTCCCCGCGCAGGTCCGCGTCCTCGCTCAGCTCGGCCACGGTCGCGGCCTCGGCCTTGCCGTGCTGCTTCTTCCAGGCCGGGAAGAACTCCGGGTCCACCGTGATCAGCGCGGCGATGAAGGGCTGCCGGTCGCCGACCACCATGCACTGGCTGATCAGCGGGTGCGCCCGCAGCCGGTCCTCCAGCACCGCGGGGGCGACGTTCTTGCCGCCCGCGGTCACAATGATCTCCTTCTTCCGGCCGGTGATGCTGAGGAAGCCCTCGTCGTCGAGTTCGCCCAGGTCACCGGTGTGGAACCAGGCGTCCCGGATGGCCTCGGCGCTGGCAGGCTCGTTCTTCCAGTAGCGCTGGAAGACGATCTCGCCCTTGATCAGCACCTCGCCGTCCTCGTCGATGCGCACCGAGGTGCCGGCCACCGGGCGGCCGACCGAGCCGATCCGGATCGCGTCCTGGGTGTTCACGCAGGCCGCGGCGCTGGTCTCGGTGAGGCCGTAGCCCTCGTAGACGGTGACGCCGACGCCGCGGAAGAAGTGCGCCAGCCGGGTGCCCAGCGGCGCGCCGCCGGAGACCGCGGCCTGGCAGCGGCCGCCAAGGGCGTTGCGCAGCTTGACGTAGACCAGCTTGTCGAAGATCGCGTGCTTGATCTTGAGCCCGAGCCCGGCGCCGCCGTGGTCGGCCGCCTCGCTGTAAGCCACCGCGGTGGCCTCGGCCAGGTCGAAGATCTTGCCCTTGCCGTCGCCGTGCGCCTTCTGCTTGGCGCCGTTGTAGACCTTCTCGAACACCCTCGGCACCGAGACCACCAGCGTGGGCCGGAACGTGCCGAGGTCGGCGACCAGGTTCTTCACATCGGCGGTGTGCCCGACCGTGGTGCGGGTGTAGACCGCGCACACCGCCAGCACCCTGGCCAGCACGTGTGCCAGCGGCAGGAAGGCCAGCAGCGAGTTCCCGGCCTGCAGCAGGGTGGGGAAGGCGGAGATGGCGGCGCGGATCTCGGAGAGCAGGTTGCGGTGGGACAGCTCGCAGCCCTTGGGGCGGCCGGTGGTCCCGGAGGTGTAGATGATGGTGGCCAGGTCATCGGCCCGGACCGCCGCGCGCCGGGCGTGCACCTCGGCGTCGGGGATGTCCTTGCCCGCCTCGACCAGTTCGGCCACCGCGCCGGCCTCGACCTGCCACACGTGCTTCAACTCGGGCAGGTTGCCGCGCACCCCGTCCAGGGTGCTGCGGTGCGCCGCGGTCTCCACGACCACCGCGCGCGCCCCCGAGTCGGACAGGTTCCACTCGACCTGGGCGGCCGCCGAGGTCTCATAGATCGGCACGCTGACCGCGCCGGCGAACCAGATCGCGTAGTCGAAGAGGGTCCACTCGTAGCGGGTCTTGGACAGCAGACCGATCCGGTCGCCCTGCTGGATGCCCGCCGCGATGAAGCCCTTGGCCACCGCGACGACCTCGGCCGCGAAGTCCTTGGCGGTCACGTCCAGCCAGGTGCCATCCACCCGTCTGCGGAAACTCACCGCTGTGGCGAACCGCTCGGCGTTGGCCTGCACCATGTCGGTGAGGTTCTCCTCATCGGCCACGGTGGCGGTGGCCGGGACGCTGAACTCTCGCACGTCAACCTCGCTAACGGGGGGACGGTGTTACTGACGGGTTAACCTAGCTCTTTGTGACGCTGTGACAATAGGGCGTAACCCACCTGTGGCCGTTATGGCACGCTTCGTCCCATGTCCTCGGTAGACGTGGTTGACGAACTCTTCATCACGGTCCCGCCGTCCACCCTGGCCGCCAGCCTGGCCGATCCGGCCGCCTGGCGCGAGTACTGGCCGGACCTGGAACTGTCTGTCTACGCCGACCGCGGCGCCGAGGGCCTGCGCTGGACGGTCTCCGGCGCGCTCACCGGCACCATGGAACTGTGGCTGGAGGCCGTGCTGGACGGCACCGTGGTGCACTACTTCCTGCGCGCCGACCGGCCAGGCGAGGTCCCGTTCACCCCGCGCGAGGCCCAGCGCGAGACCGTCCGCCGCCAGCGGGCGCAGAAAAAGGTCGCGTTCACCTGGAAGGACCTCCTGGAAGCCGGGCGCGCTGTCGGTGTCGCGCCCTAGCCTGCCTGCATGCAGAGCAGCGCGGACACCGTTGAGGAGTACCTGGCCGAACTGCCGGCTGACCGGCGCGAGATCGTCGCCGCCGTCCGCGAGGTGGTGCTGGCGAACCTGCCCGAGGGCTACGCCGAGGGCATGGACTTCGGGATGATCTGCTGGCACATCCCGCTGAGCCGCTATCCCAAGACCTACAACGGCCACCCGCTCGGCTACGTCGCGCTGGCCTCGCAGAAGCAGTACCTGTCGCTGTACCTGATGGGGATCTACGGCGCGGCGGACGGGGCCGAGGAGTTCCGGGCCCGGTTCGAGGCGACCGGGCGCAAGCTCAACATGGGCAAATCCTGCGTGCGCTTCAAGAAGCTGACCGACCTGCCGCTGGACCTGATCGGCGAGGTGGTGGCCCAGGTGCCGGTGGAGCGCTACATCGAGATCTACGAGAACTCCCGCGGCGCGCGGTGAGCCTCGACCGGTCGGCGCTCGCCCGTGCCGCGCTGGGTCGCCTGCTGACCATCGCCGAGTACCAGGCCCTGGGCGAGATCGAGTTCGGCTACAGCGAACTCCAGGAGGGCCGGGTGGTGATGTCGCCGAACCAGGACCTCACGCATGCCCGGACAGCACAGCGGTTCGCGGACCAGCTGACCAGGCAACTACCGGCGGGTGTCGAACTGATCTGCCGGGTCGACATCGACCTGGAGCTGGCCCCGGCGGACCAGCCGGGATCGTCCCGGCGGCCGGACCTGGTGGTCGTGGACCAGGCGTGCCTGCCCAGGGTGCGAACCGAGGGCGGCATGATCCGCGCTGACGAGGTGATGATCGCCGTCGAGGTCGTGGCTCACGGCTCCCGGCGGACCGACCACGTGCTCAAACGCCAGGACTACGCCGATGCGGGAATCCCGCACTACTGGATTCTCGATGTCGGCGAGCCCGTTGCGCTGATCTCGTGCCGCCTGACCGAGAACTTCGGCTACCAGGACGAGTCTCGGGCCACCGGCGCCTTCCGCACCAGCGCGCCGTTCCCGATCACCGTCGATCTGAACCGCCTCGGCTAGCGCAGGCCCCTCTTGTCCGGCCACTGTCGATCCTGCCCGGCAAACCCAGTACCAAAGGCACATGAGAACTCTCCAGCGGTTCGCCGCTGTCGCCGCGGCACTGCTGGCCACCACGGTGATCACCCCCGTGGCCGCCGCGCCGACCGCCTGCCCCTCGGTCAACGGCAACTGGACCGCCCCCGGCCCCTTCGCCGTCACCAGCGCCGCCACCGGCACCGGCCACACCCTGTTCCGCCCCACCAACCTCGGCACTCTCGGCTGCGCCAAGCACCCCGTCCTGCTCTGGGCCAACGGCGCGCTCGGCACCGTCGCGGCCTACACCCCGCTGCTCACCCACTTCGCCTCGCACGGCTTCCTCGTCGCCGCGGGCGAGGGCCAGTCCGGTTCCGGCCAGCCGCTGCTCGCCGGACTCGACCACCTCACCGCCGAGAACGCCAGGCCGGGCAGCGTCTACGCGGGCAAGGTCGACCTGGACCGGGTCGGCGCCACCGGGCACTCCCTCGGCGGTGGGGCCGCGATCGGGGCTGGCGCGGACCCGCGGGTGGACACGGTGGCGCCGCTGTTCGGCGGGCCGTTCAACAATCCGGGGAACCTGCGTGGGCCCGCGTTCTTCACCGCGGGGCAGCACGATCTCGTGGTGGGCTCGCCGGTGGTGTGGAGCCAGTACGCGCGGGCGGGACAGGTGCCCGCGGTCTTCGGTGAACTGCGTGGCGCCGGGCACCTGGCCAGCTTCGACCTGCGCGGGCCGGTGACGGCCTGGTTCCGCTGGCAGCTCATGGCGGACGGGCAGGCGCGCGGGCTGTTCTCCGGGCAGAACTGCGAGTACTGCGGGGCGGGCGCGGGGACTCCCTGGTCGAAGTTCGAGCGCAACGCGAAGGCGGAAGCGACCGCGACACAGTGACCTAAAGTCGTTGTGTGCGAGTTCATGTGGTCTCCGACGTCCATGGCAACGCCGACGCGCTGGCCAGGGCAGGGGACGGGGCGGACGCGCTGGTCGTGCTCGGCGACCTGCTGGACTTCGTCGACTACCACCAGCACGAGCGCGGGATCTTCGGCGCGGTCTTCGGTGCGGAGAAGGTCCGCCAGTTCGCCGAGTTGCGCAAGGGCGGGCGGCGGGGTGAGGCCGGGGCGTTCGTGCGGTCGCTGTGGGCCGGGCTGGCGGATGCGGGCGCGGTGATCGAGGAGGCGGCGCGGGAGCAGTACGCGGCCATGTTCGGCGCGATGACCGCGCCGACCTACGCCACCCCCGGCAACGTCGACCTGCCCTACCTGTGGAAGGAGTTCGCCGGGGCCGATCTCCAGGTCCTCGACGGGGATGTGGCCGAGATCGGCGGGCTGCGGTTCGGCTTTGTCGGCGGGGCGCTGCTGGCCCCCGGCACCAGCCTGCCCAAGCAGGCGCCCTGGCTGCCCTACCTGCGTTCGGAGCAGGAGCACGCCGAGGCTGTGCTCGATCTCACCGCCGTCGACGTGCTCTGCACGCATATTCCTCCGGCGCGGGCCGAACTGACCTACGACGTCATCGCGCGGCGGGCCGAGTTCGGCTCCCGGGCCATCCTGGAGGTCATTGACCGGGACCGGCCGCGCTGGTCGGTGTTCGGGCACGTGCACCAGCCGCTGGCCCAGCGGATCCGGATCGGGCGGACCGAATGCGTCAACGTGGGTCATTTCCAGCGCCGGGAGCGGCCGTACGTGCTGCGGTGGTGACCCCCGAACGCGGTAACCTCCCCGGCATGGCCGACCAGTCCACCCAGTCCATCGTCATCGACGCCTCGCCCGAGGAGATCATGGCGGTGATCTCCGACTTCGTCAGCTACCCCGACTGGGCCGACCAGTTCAAGGCCGTCGAGGTGCTGGACACCGATGACGCGGACCGCCCGAGCCAGGTCCGGTTCAAGGTGGACGCCGGCGCGTTCAAGGACGAGTACGTGCTCGCCTACGAGTACAGCGAGGACAACCGCTCGCTGGGCTGGAACCTGGTCAAGGGCACCATGCAGAAGGCCCAGAACGGGCGCTACCAGCTCGCCGCCGAGGGTTCCGGCACCAAGGTCACCTACTCGCTCACCGTCGAGCTGGCCATCCCGATGATCGGGCTGTTCAAGCGCAAGGCGGAGAAGATGATCATGGATATCGCGCTGAAGAACCTCAAGCGCCGGGTCGAGAGCACCGGCTGAACCCGCGTCACGGAGAATCGTTCCTCGTGCGTGTCCTGCTGTTCACCGGTAAGGGCGGGGTGGGCAAGACGACCCTCGCCGCCGCGACGGCCGCCCGCCTCGCGGCAGACGGCCACAAGGCGCTGGTCGTCTCCACCGACCCCGCGCACTCTCTGGCCGACGCGCTCGGCGCGCCACTGACCTCCGCCCCGGCCGAGGTCGAGGGCGCGAGCGGGCTGTACGCGGCGCAGATCGACGCCCGCGGGCTGGTCGACGGGGCCTGGCAGGAGCTGCGCGGG
Source organism: Crossiella sp. CA198 (assembly GCF_052078295.1). Lineage (NCBI taxonomy): Bacteria > Bacillati > Actinomycetota > Actinomycetes > Pseudonocardiales > Pseudonocardiaceae > Crossiella > Crossiella sp. CA198. The sequence continues at coordinate 190,197 of NZ_JBQJIM010000013.1, read as the reverse complement.
CACCTGCACACCGTGCTCGCCGGGGCCGGTGTGGACGAGCTGGACGCCGAGGAGCTGACCGTGCTGCCCGGCGTGGAGGAGCTGCTCGCCCTCGCCGAGGTCGAACGCGCCGCCCGCCTGGGCCCGTGGGAGACCGTGATCGTGGACTGCGGTCCCACCGCCGAGACGCTGCGCCTGCTCGCCCTGCCCGAGGCCTTCGCCGGCTACCTGGAACGACTCTTCCCAACGCACCGCCGGGTGGTCCGCGGGCTGCTCGCCGGGGTCGCGGGCAGCGCCACCGTGGAGAAGTGGGACGCCGCGGCCGAGGCCCTCGGCAGGCTCGCCATCCGCCTGGAAGCCCTGCGCGACCTGCTGGTCAGCCCCGAGCACACCAGCGTCCGCCTGGTGCTGACGCCGGAGCGGGTGGTCACCGCCGAGACCCGGCGCACGCTGACCGCGCTCGCGCTGCAGGGCATCCGGGTGGACGGACTGGTCGCCAACCGGGTGCTGCCCGACTTCGGCGCGGCCGGTCGCGGGCCCGCCGCGCAGTGGCTGCGCACCCGGCGCGGCGAACAGGACACCGTGCTGGCCGAACTGCACGAGGCCACCGAGGTGCCGGTGCGCACCGTCGAGCACCGCGCCGAGGAACCGGTCGGCGTGGCCGCTCTCCTGGAACTGGCCGCCGAGCTGTACGGCGAGGGCGATCCCCTGGCCGGCGCCGCCCGGCCGCCGCTGGTCTCGGTCAGCGGCACCGGCCGCGGCCTGGAGGCCAGGTACGAGCTGCACCTGGCGTTGCCGCTGCTGGCCGAGTCCACTGTGGACCTGGCGCGGGTGGACGATGATCTGGTGGTCACCGTGGACGGCAGGCGCAAACTGGTCGCGCTGCCCGCGGTGCTGCGGCGATGCGAGGTGACCGGGGCGGCGGCCGGGTCCGAGGGACTCACCGTGCGGTTCCAGCCCGACCCCCGGCTCTGGATGCGGTGAGGCGATGAACGAGCAGAACACCCCAGGCGACGGACAGACCCGGCTGGCCGAGGAGGCCAGGCTGTTGCTGGACGCCGTGGCCGACCGCGCCGTGCCCTGGCTGCGCAAGATCGCCGCCGACGCGCCGCCGGAAGGACACAACCCGGCCAACTGCGGCTGGTGCCCGCTGTGCGCGGCCATCGCGGTGCTCCGCGGCGAACGGCCGGAGCTGGCCGTGCGCGCCGCCGACCACCTGGCCGGACTGCTCGGCACCCTGCGCTCGGCCATGGAGGAACGCGTCCCCGCGTCCCCGGCCGAACCCCGCGCCGAGCACGAGGCCGCCGCCGGGTCCTCACCTGCCGATCAGCCCGCACCGCCGCCGGGCACGCCCCGGGTGCAGCGGATCACCGTGGAGCGGGAGTGCTGACTGTCGGCATCGATGTCGGCGGGACCACGGTGCGCGCGGGAGTCGTCGACAACCACGGATCCGTGCTGGACACCGCCCGCACCGCCACCCCGGCCGGGCAGGACGCGCTGGAGAACGCGATCAGCTCGGTGGTGGCCCAGCTGACCCACCGGCACGAAGTGTCCGCCGTCGGCCTGGCCGTGGCCGGTTTTGTCACCGAGGACCGGCGCGGGGTGCGCTTCGCCCCGCACCTGGCCTGGCGGCAGGCCCCGGTCGCGGACCGGATGTCCCGCAAACTGCGGCTGCCCGTGGTGCTCGAACACGACGCCAACGCCGCGGCCATGGCCGAGTACCGCTTCGGCGCCGCCCGCGGCGCCCGGGTGGCGGTGATGGTCGCCCTGGGCACGGGCATCGGCGGCGCGCTGCTCATCGACGGCGAGGTCTTCCGCGGCGCGCACGGCGTCGCCCCCGAACTCGGCCACCTGCGGGTGGTGCCCGGCGGTCGCCCGTGCCCGTGCGGCAAACGGGGCTGCTGGGAGCGCTACTGCTCGGGCACCGCGCTGGCCGCGACCACGGTCGAACTGCTGGCCACCGAACCTGGCCTGTCCACCGTGCTGGCCCGCGAACCCGTCCGGGACGGCCGCGCCGTCACCGGTCGCGCGGTGGCCGGGGCGGCCCGCGAGGGCGACCCCTTGGCGTTGCGGGCCTTCGCCGAACTGGCCCGCTGGCTGGGCGAGGGCCTGGCCCTGGTCGCCGACGTCTACGACCCGGAGGTCGTGGTGATCGGCGGCGGGGTGTCCGAATCCGCGCCGCTGTTCCTGGACGAGGCCCGCGAGCACTACGCCAAGCAGGTCACCGGGGCAGGCCACCGGCCGCTGGCGCGCATCCGCCCGGCCCAGCTCGGCGACGACGCCGGCATCGTGGGCGCGGCGGCGCTGGCCGCGGACCTGGTCGCCCGGGTCTGACCCGGCTGCGGGAAAGCCTTCGAAAAGACAACGGACCCGGCGTGAAGGCACGGGTCCGGCAAGAGGAAACGCCTGGCTGAACCGGCGACGCTGCCGGTCAGGCGGGGCTGAGTCAGCGGCCGCTGCGGCGGAACAGGCGGCGGCGGAGGCCACCGGTGGTGTTGCGACGGTGCTGCTTCTGCTCACGCGCCCAGCTCGTCTCGGCGAGCGCCTTGGCGAGCCACATGGCCTGGAGCTGATCCATGGAGTCCGGACCTGCCTTCCGTGTCTGTATCGGTTCTGACGAGTCTCAGAATACGGCTCGGCTGAATCGGTACACAAACGGATAAGCCCAGTTCGTGGCGTAGTTCACCGTGTTACGGCCGGCCGTGTGAGCCGGCTCTCGCCACACCGGGCGAGCTAGACCTGCGCGCCGTCGTCCCAGCCGGAGTCCGGCGGCGGGCCCTTGCGCATGTTGACCACCAGCCAGCCGATGCCACCGCTGATCAGCAGCAGCCCCAGCGGGAACGCGGTGCTCCACAGCATCCCGATCAGCCCGTGCACGAAGAACAGCAGCACGCCCAGGGCGATCAGGGCCAGCGAGGCGACCGTGGTGCGGCGCATCGGCGGCAGCGGTGGCGGCTCTGGGGGTTCGTAGTGGCCCTCGTCCTCCTCGGGCGGGGCCGGGGGCCGGGACGGCGGGGCGTCCTTCTCGACGGTGGCCGCGCGGTCGGGGCGCGGCGTGCGTTCGGCCTCGGTGGACTCCGGGGCTTCGGCGGCCTTGGCCGCGGCCTCCGGGCTTTCCGGCCATTCCGGCGCGCTGCCCTCACGGCGCAGCCCCGCGACGATCGCCTCGAAGGCGGCGTCGACGTCCTCCGGGCCGTTGGTCTCCTCCGCGCGGTTGCTCATCATCCGCCATCGTCCCACGACCGGGGCGCCTCCGGCAGGCGTCCTGATAGCCCTACCGGCAGAACAAGATGGGTGTGTCTGGTCACCACTGCACGTCAACGGGTGCGTTGCCGTTGTGCGCAGTCGAACTCGCTCCGTAGTCTGGAGTACACCGGCCTGGTCTGGGCTTTGAGGGAGGCGCTTTCCGCGGTGTTGTGGTGGGTGATGAAGTGGGTCCTGCTCGGGCCGATCTTGCGTCTGTTCTTCCGTCCGTCCATTCAGGGCCTTGAGCACATCCCGGAGTCCGGTGGGGCCATCCTGGCCAGCAACCACCTGGCGGTGGCCGACTCGTTCTTCCTGCCGTTGATGGTGCCGAGGCGGGTGACCTTCCTGGCCAAGCGGGAGTACTTCACCGGCAAGGGCGTCAAGGGCCGGTTCAAGCGCGCCTTCTTCGGCGGCCTCGGCCAGGTGCCCATCGACCGGTCCAGCGCGGTGGCCGCGCAGGCCGCCCTGGACACCGGCGTCCGGCTGCTCAAGGAGGGCAAGCTGCTCGGGATCTATCCCGAGGGCACCCGCTCGCCCGACGGCAGGCTGTACAAGGGCAAGACGGGCGTGGCCCGGATGGCCCTGGAGGCCGGGGTGCCGGTGGTGCCGGTGATCATGATCGGCACGGACCGGGCGAACCCGATCGGCTCCAAGATGTGGCGGCCGCACAAGATCCGGATCGTGGTGCTCCCGCCGCTGGACTTCTCCCGGTACGAGGGCCTCGGCGGGGACCGGTTCATCGAGCGGTCCATCACCGACGAGATCATGTACGCCCTGATGGAGACCTCCGGCCAGGAGTACGTGGACGTCTACGCGGCCAAGCTCAAGGATCCGCAGCCCGCGCCTGCCGCGGCCAAGCCCGCGCGCAAGGCGGCCTGAGCGCGGGTCGGCCACGGCGGCGACTAACCTTGGCCGGTGCGGTTCTTCTACGACTGTGAGTTCATCGAGGACGGTGTCACCATCGACCTCGTCTCCATCGGGGTGGTGAGCGAGGACGGCCGCGAGTACTACGCCGTGTCCACCGAGTTCGATCCCGACCGGGCCGGGCCGTGGGTGCGGCAGAACGTGCTCAACCAGCTGCCCCCGCCCTCGGATCCGCACTGGCGCAGCCGCGCTCAGATCCGCCGCGAGCTGCTGGACTTCGTGACCGAGTCGGACAACCAGCCCGAGCTGTGGGCCTGGTTCGCCGCCTACGACCACGTGGCGCTGGCCCAGCTCTGGGGCGCCATGCCGGCGTTGCCGCAGGAGCTGCCCCGGTTCACCAGGGATCTGCGGCAGCGCTGGGAGGATCTGGGCAAGCCCCGGCTGCCCGGACCGCCCGCGGACGCGCACGACGCGCTCGCCGATGCCCGGCACAACCACCAGCGCTGGCAGATCATGGAGCAGACCCGGCAGCGGAAGGGCTTCGCGGTCCGCTGAGCGCACGGGCTTAGTTCCGCCGGTTTCGCGGAAGTTCCGCAGATGTTGCCGGTTCTAGCCACCCCGCTTGCTGCACCGATCCAGCTACCGGCACACTCGGCGGTGACGCGAGACGACGGTCACATGGCCGGCGTGACGAGGAGGCACTAGATGCGCATTGGTGTGCTCACGGGTGGCGGCGACTGCCCGGGGCTGAACGCGGTGATCCGGGCGGTTGTCCGCAAGGGAGTCGAGGTCTACGGCCACGAGTTCCTGGGCTTCCGCAACGGGTGGAAGGGTCCGATCGAGGGCCACACCAAGCCGCTGGGGCTGGATCAGGTCGAGGACATCCTGACTCGCGGCGGGACGATCCTGGGTAGCTCCCGGACCAACCCGTACAAGGTGGACGGCGGCGTCGAGGCGATCCGCAAGACGCTGGCCGAGCACCAGGTCGACGCGCTGATCGCGATCGGCGGCGAGGACACCCTCGGGGTGGCCAAGCGGCTGACCGACGACGGCATCGGCGTGGTCGGCGTGCCCAAGACCATCGACAACGACCTGGGCGCCACCGACTACACCTTCGGGTTCGACACCGCGGTGCACATCGCGACCGAGTCGATCGACCGGTTGCGGACCACCGCGGAATCCCACCACCGGGCGCTGGTCGTCGAGGTGATGGGTCGGCACGCGGGCTGGATCGCGCTGCACTCCGGGCTGGCCGGCGGCGCCAACGTGATCCTGGTGCCGGAGAAGCCGTTCAGCGTGGACAAGGTCGTCGAGTGGGTGCAGCGGCGGTTCGAGCGTGAGTACGCGCCGATCATCGTGGTGGCCGAGGGCGCGGTGCCGGAGAACGGGGCCGAGGTCCTGATCACCGGCGAGAAGGACGCGTTCGGGCACGTCCGGCTGGGCGGCATCGGCACCTGGCTGGCCGAGGAGATCGCGGCCCGCACCGGCAAGGAATCGCGGGCCGTGGTGCTGGGGCACACCCAGCGCGGTGGCACGCCGACCGCCTACGACCGGGTGCTGGCCACGCGGTTCGGGCTGCACGCGGTGGACGCGGTCAACGACGGCGACTTCGGGGTGATGGTGGCGCTCAAGGGCACCGACATCGTCCGGGTCAAGCTGTCCGAGGCGACCGCTGAGCTGAAGACCGTGCCGGAGGACCGGTACGCCGAGGCCGAGGTCTTCTTCGGCTGAGTCCGACAGCGGCGCTCTCAATGGCGAGAGCGCCGCATTCGCTCCACTCCGCTGGTGCGTTCAGTGCACCGGCGCGGTCCGCTGCCCGGCGGAGATCGCGACCATCTCCGCCCGCGAGACGACCTTGATCCGCTCCCGGCCCGCGGCCAGGCCCAGCTTGAGTTCGTGCGTGTCCAGCCGGTTCCAGCCCTCAAGGGTGGTGAACTCGACGCCGCGTTCGGTGAGCAGGTCGATCACCCGTTCCGGCGCGGGTTCGGGGGCCGAGGCCAGGTTGGGCAGGTCGGCCAGGATGCTGTTGACCGTCTCCAGCGCGTCGCCCTTGGTGTGGCCGATCAGGCCGACCGGGCCGCGCTTGATCCAGCCGGTCACATAGGCGCGGTCGAACTGGTCCGCGCCGTCGAGGATCCGGCCCGCCTCGTTGGGCACCACGCCCGCGGCGTGGTCGAAGGGCAGCTCGGCCAGGTGCGTGCTCAGGTAGCCGACCGCGCGGTAGACGGCCTGGACCGGCCAGTCCCGGAAGGCGCCGGTGCCGGTGACATCGCCGGTGCCGTCCAGTTCCATCCGCTCGGTGCGCAGGCCGGTGACCACGCCGTCGCCCAGGATCGCCACCGGGCGGTGCAGGAAGTGCAGGTGCAGGCGGCGGGGACGGCTGCCGGGGTCGCGGATGGCCCAGTCCTGCAAGGTTTTGACCACCTGGCGGACCTGGTTGCTCTTCTCGATGGCGGCCATGCTGCCCTGGTCGAACTCGATGTCCTCGGGGTGCACGATGACCTCGACGCTGGGCGAGTGGTCGAGTTCGCGCAGTTCGAGCGGGGTGAACTTGGCCTGAGCCGGGCCGCGGCGGCCGAAGACGTGCACGTCGGTGACCGGGCTGGCCTTGAGGCCCTGGTAAACGTTGTCCGGGATCTCGGTGGTGAGCAGTTCGTCGGCGGACTTGGCCAGGATGCGGGCCACGTCCAGGGCCACGTTGCCCACGCCCAGCACGGCGACGCTGTTGGCCACCAGGGGCCAGTCGCGCGGGACGTCGGGGTGGCCGTCGTACCAGCTGACGAAGTCGGCGGCGCCGTAGCTGCCGTCCAGGTCCACACCGGGGATGTTCAGGCCGCGGTCCTTCTCGGCGCCGGTGGCGAAGATCGCGACGTCGTAGTGGCGGCGCAGGTCGTCCAGGGTGAGGTCGGTGCCGTAACTGACGTTGCCCAGGAAACGGATCTCCGGGCGTTCCAGCACGCGCTGCAGGGCGTGCACGATCTGCTTGATCCGCGGGTGGTCGGGGGCGACGCCGTAGCGGATGAGGCCGTAGGGAGCGGGCAGTTTGTCCAGCAGGTCGATGGAGACCGGGGTGTCGGACTTGGCCAGGATGTCGGCCGCGTAGATGCCAGCCGGACCCGCACCGACGACCGCGACCCGAAGCGGGCGCTGCATGAACTTCTCCCTCAGCTGTGGATGACTCCTCTATCTTAAGGTTAGCCTGACCTAACTGAATTGATTCGGTGAGCCTGCTCTCACGTTTCCGTTCCAGATATCGGGAGTCCTGTACCACCGGTCAGGAGGCTGGTAGCACCGCGTACTCTTCAGGCCGTGAACTGGACCGTGGACGTGCCGGTCGACACGCTGCCAGCGTTGCCGCCCCTACCGCCCGAATTGCGCACCCGCCTCGACGACGCCCTCGCCCGTCCCGCTGCCCAGCAGCCGGACTGGCCCGACCCCGAGCAGGTCCGCAACGTCCGCGCCGTGCTCGAGAGTGTTCCCCCGATCACGGTGCCGCCGGAGATCGAGCGCCTTCGCGACCGCCTGGCCCAGGTGGCCCGCGGCGAGGCGTTCCTGCTCCAGGGCGGCGACTGCGCGGAGACCTTCGCCGACAACACCGAGCCGCACATCCGGGGCAACATCCGGACGCTGCTCCAGATGGCGATCGTGCTGACCTACGGCGCTTCCATGCCGGTGGTCAAGGTGGGCCGGATCGCCGGGCAGTATGCCAAGCCCCGCTCCTCCGGCACGGACGCGCTGGGTCTGCCCACCTACCGGGGCGACATGGTCAACTCGTTGATCGCCACCCCGGAGGCGCGCGCGCACGACCCGTCCCGGCTGGTCCGCGCCTACGCCAACGCCGGCGCGGCGATGAACCTGGTCCGCGCGCTGACCAGCGCGGGCATGGCCGATCTGCACCGGGTGCACGACTGGAACAAGGACTTCGTGCGCTCCTCGCCCGCGGGTGAGCGCTACGAGGCGGTGGCCGCCGAGATCGACCGCGGACTGCGCTTCATGCAGGCCTGTGGCGTCACCGACCACAACCTGGAGACCGTCGAGCTGTACGCCAGCCACGAGGCGCTCGTGCTGGACTACGAGCGCGCGATGCTGCGGATGGACGTCAGCGGAGACAGCCCCAAGCTGTACGACCTGTCCGCGCACTTCCTGTGGATCGGCGAGCGCACCCGCCAGCTCGACGGCGCGCACATCGCCTTCGCCGAGCTGCTGGCCAACCCGATCGGTCTCAAGATCGGGCCGGGCACCACGCCGGAGATGGCCGTGGAGTACGTGCAGCGGCTCGACCCGCACAACGTGCCCGGCAGGCTGACGCTGATCTCGCGGATGGGCAACGGCAAGGTCCGCGAGGTGCTGCCGCCCATCGTGGAGAAGGTCACCGCCTCCGGCCACCAGGTCATCTGGCAGTGCGATCCCATGCACGGCAACACCATCGAGGCCAGCACCGGCTACAAGACCCGGCACTTCGACCGGATTGTGGATGAGGTGCAGGGCTTCTTCGAGGTGCACCGCAAGCTCGGCACCCACCCTGGTGGCATCCACATCGAGCTGACCGGTGAGGACGTCACCGAATGCCTCGGTGGGGCCCAGGAGATCTCCGACGCCGACCTGGCCGGTCGTTACGAGACCGCCTGCGACCCTCGGCTGAACACCCAGCAGTCCCTGGAACTGGCCTTCCTGGTCGCGGAGATGCTCCGCAACTAACGGCTCGTGTCCGATGGCGGTCACCCGGTGGGTGGCCGCCATCGGCGTTTCCTGGGCTAGCTGAACCAGCGTTCCAGGACCTGGGCCACGCCGTCCTCGGCGTTGGTGGCGGTGACCTCGTCGGCGAGGGAGTGCAGGTCGGGGTGGGCGTTGGCCATGGCCACCCCGTGCCCGGCCCACTTGATCATGTCCAGGTCGTTGGGCATATCGCCGAAGGCCAGCACATCGGCCTGGTTGAGGCCGAGACGCTCGGCGATCCAGTGCAGGCCGGTGGCCTTGCTGATGCCGGGCGCGGCGAGTTCGATCATGCCGGTGCCGCTGGAGTAGGTGATGTCCACCGCGCCGGCCAGCACCGCCTCCGCGGCCAGGCACAGCTCCGCGCTGGGCACGCCCGCGCGCTGGACCAGGAGCTTGATCGCGGGACGGCCCAGCACCTCGGCCAGGGGCGCGTGCGCCAGGGCGCCGCCCGGCCAGTTGGACTCCGGCCAGCCGTCCGGATACGCCAGCTCGGTCAGGAACACGCCGTCCGGGTGGTCGGGGGCGTGCTCCGGGCCGAGTTCGACCGCGAAGGAACAGCCGGGGATGGCCTTGGCCAGGGCCGAGGCGGCGTCGGCGAGCAGGACCGGCTCCAGCAGCCAGCTGTGCGCGGCCCGGCGTTCGCCCAGGTGGTGGACGACGGCGCCGTTGGCGGTGACCGCGTAGCCGTCCAGGCCGAGCCGGTCGCTGACCGGGTACGTCCAGCGTGCCGGGCGGCCGGTGGCGAGCACGAACGGGACACCGGCGGCGCGCACCGCGGCCACCGCGGCCCGGGTGCGCTCGCTCAGGTGCGCCAGGGGGCCGAGCAGGGTGCCGTCCAGGTCCGAGGCCACCAGCACAGGTTCTCGCATGCGCTTTATCCTGCCTGTCCGGCTGCCCGCTCGGTTCGGTGAAACGGGTGTTCGAACATTAGTCTGCACATTAGTGCACACAGTGCCGGGAATCCTTTGCCGGGCGCATTCCCCGGCGCTAGTAGTGGGGTTCGTGAGTAATCCTGTGCTGATTCACACACATGGCATCGCCGACGTCGACTACAGCTCGATGAGCTGGCGGGACCTACCCGTCGTCGAGCGCGCGGCCGCGTCCCGGGGATTGTCCGTCGTGCCGGGTGTTTTTCTGGCCCGCGATTATCTGGATGGTTTCCGCGAGGTGCTCCGGTGTTTCGCGGACCGCCGGGACGAATTCCCGCACATCCTGGGCTTCTCGGTGGAGGGGCCGCTGCTGGGCAAGACCGGCGGCGTGCCGCCGCGCGGGATCTGGTCGCCGGATGCCCAGGAGTGGGAGTTCATCGCCGAGCTGGGACCACTCGGGCTGAGCTACCTCGTGATCGGCCCCGATGGCGGGGACCTGGACGATCAGCTGGAGACCGGGGTGAGCTTCCGGGACGTGGTGGATCTGTTCTGCGCCTCGGGCGTCCGGCTGGCGCTGGGGCACTTCCGGCACACCGACCCGGAACTGAGCGCGCACCGCACCGAGGCGGTCATCGACTACCTGCACCAGGTGTGCGGGCCAGGCCCGGACGTGGTGCTCACCGACCACCTCTTCAACGACATGCCGCGCAACTTCCGGCACGTCTGGCGCACCCCGGAACAGCGGGCCGGGCGGGCCGCCGAACTGGCCGGGTTCCTGGCCCAGCCCTGGGACGAGGCCGACCTGGACCGGCTGCTCGGGCCGGTGCCCGCGACCATTGTGCGGGCGGCGAAGGCGGACCGGATCATGCCCTTCCTCAACTTCGACGGCGACCACGTGGACCTGGAGATCTGCCGCGCCACCCTGGACCACCTGGGACCGGACCGGCTCATCGGCATCACCGACGACACCGAACAGCCGTTCCTGGCCGGGGAACACCTGAGTCAGCGGGACGGGAACGGATTGTGGTACCGCTCCGACGGCATTGTCGCGGCGGGCACCGGGCATATCGGAAAACAGCGGGAGAACCTCGGCCGGATCGGTTACGGTCACGCGGTCGACTCGCTTTTCCACCACAATCCGCTGCGGGCGCTGGCCCCCGGTCTTGCGGGGTGCGCACCGCGTTGAACAATCCATTCCTGGGCAGCCGGGTGACCGCGGTCCTGTTGTTCGCCGTGTTCGGCGCCCAGCTGGGTGTGTGGTCGGCTTCGCTGCCCGCGCTGGCCAGGGAACACGGACTCGGCCCTGGCGCACTCGGCGCGCGGCTGGCCGCGGTCGCGCTGACCAGCGTGATCGCCGTGCTGATCGCGGGCCGGATATCAGACCGGCGGGGCAGGCGCGGGGTGGCGGTGCTCGGGATCGGGCTGACCGCGGTGAGCTACGGGCTGTTCCTGTTCGGCCCGCAGACCGAGGCGGTCTCCTTCCTGCTCTTCGCCGCCTACGGGCTGGCCGCCGGACTGCTGGACGTGGCCGCCAACGCCACCGGCAGCGATCTGGAGGCGCACACCGGGCGCAACGTGATGGTCGGGCTGCACGCCGGGTTCAGCGCGGGCGCGGCGACCGGAGCCTTCGGCGCGGTGCTGTTCGAGCTGGCCGGGGCCGGGCACCGGGAACTGTTCGCGGTGACCGCGGTGCTCGTGTTCCTGGCCGGTGGGCTGGTGCTCGTCGCCGGATTCCCGCCGCACCGGCGCCCGGCCGTCGCGCCGGTGGCCGGGCGGTCTCCGTTGCGGGCGGCGGTGATCGCGCCGATCGTGCTGGTGGGCACCGTGTGCTTCTTCGGCGACGGCGTGATGCAGAGCTTCGTGCCGCTGTACCTGAGCCAGACCGTGGGCGCGGCGGCCGGGGTGGCGCTGTTCCACCTGGCCTCGCTGTGCGGACGGGTGGCCGCGGTGCCGCTGTTGCTGCGCGGTGGCAACGAGGTGGTGGTGCTGGTGACCTGCGGCCTCGCCGCCGCGGCCGGCGTGCTGCTGGTGGCCTGGCAGGGCCCGGCCTGGCTCGCGCTGGCCGGGATGGCGCTGGCCGGGCTGATGCTCTCGCCGGTGATCCCGATCGCCTACTCGCTGCTGGGCCGGGTGGCCGGGAACTCGGCGGGAGCGGCGATCTCGTTGCTCACCGCGTGCAGCTACGGCGCGTTCACCGCCGCGCCCGCGATCGCCGGAGTGCTGGCCGAGACGGTCAGCCTGCGGGCCACCCTGATGCTGGCCCTGTGCTGTTACCTGGCCTGCGCGCTGATCGCGTTCCTGGTCGGGCGGCGGATCACCGGCGGCCCGCACGCGGCCAGGGCACCGGCCGCCGCGTCGAGCTGACCTGGCAACCGGTGGCGGCCAACCCCCAGTGGTGGCCGCCGCCGGCGCCGCCGCGGCGACCCGGGGCCCTGCGTCAGCCGTCGCGGTAGGGCGAGAGCTTCTCCCCGGCAGGTACAGCGGTGGTCCAATCCGGATACAAGCCGTTCAGCCGGCCGTGCGCCTGCGGAACAACCGGCCGGTCAATGGGGCCACGACCAGCAGGATCGCCGTCCACCACAGCACCGCCAGCCAGCCCTGCCCGGTGGTCGGCATCCCCAGCAGCAGCGGGCGCACGGTGTCCATCACCAGCGTCAGCGGCTGGTGCTCGACAAAGGCACGCAGCCAGTCCGGCAGGGTGTGCGCCGGCACGAAGGCACTGCTGGCGTAGGGCACGAACAGCAGGATCAGGCTCAGTCCGCTGGCCCCTTCCACGGTGCGGGCGAGCAGGCCGAACAGGGCCGCGATCCAGGCCATCGCCGCGGCCAGCAGCCACAGCAGCCCGAAGATCGCCAGCCAGTCCAGCGGGCCTGCCTGTGGCCGGAACCCGAGCAGCAGGCCGATCAGGATCATGGCCACCGTGGACACCGTGGTGCGCACCACGGTGGCCGCCACGTGGCCGATGATCACCGCCGAGCTGAGCATCGGCATCGCGCGGAAGCGGTCCACGATCCCGTCGGCCATGTCCTGGCGCACGCCGACCGCGGTGGGCATCGAGTTGGTGCCCACGCTGATCACCAGGATGCCCGCGATCAGGTAGTTGACGTAGCTGGTGCCCTGGGTGGCCACCGCGCCGCCGAACATGTACCGGAAGATCATCAGCATCGTGGTCGGGATCAGCAGCATCACCGCCAGCTGCTCCGGGTTGCGCACGATGTGCCGGAGGCAACGCCCGATCATCACCTGGGCGTCGACCAGGTAGGACAGGGATTTCACGCGGCGCCTCCGATGCGCTCGGACTCCGGGCGGGCGCCGGTGAGGGAGAGGAACACGTCGTCCAGACTCGGGCGGGTCAGGGCCAGGCCAGCGGGTTCCAGACCGGCGGCTTCCAGGTGTTCCAGGAGTTGGCGCAGGTGCCGGGCGCCGTCCACGGCGAGGCTGAGCCGGGGCGCCTCGCCCTCGTGCCGCAGCACTTCGCCGGGCAGCGCGCGCAGGGCGCGGTCCAGTTCGGCGGCGGTGCCGAAGGTCAGCTCCAGGCGTTCCGCGCCGACCTTGGCCTTCAGCTCGGCCGGGGTGCCCTCGGCGATCACCCGCCCGTGGTCGAGCAGCACCACCTCATCGGCCAGCCGGTCCGCCTCCTCCAGGTACTGGGTGGTCAGCAGGATCGTGGTGCCGCCTGCCAGCAGCCGCTCGATCGCGGCCCACAGCGTGGTGCGGCTGCGCGGGTCCAGGCCGGTGGTGGGTTCGTCCAGGAACAGCACCGGCGGCGTGGTGATCAGGCTGGCGGCCAGGTCCAGCCGCCGCTTCATCCCGCCGGAGTAGCCGCTGACCGCCCGGTCCGCCGCCTCGACCAGGTCGAACTCGGCCAGCAACTCGGCCGCCCTGGCCTTGGCGGTGCGCCGGTCCAGCCGGTGCAGGCGGCCCAGCATGACCAGGTTCTCCCGGCCGGTGAGCAGCCCGTCCAGGGCGGTCTGCTGCCCGGTCAGGCCGATCATCCGGCGCACCCGGTCCGGCCGCCTGCCCACATCGGCCCCGTTGACCAGGGCCGTTCCCCCGTCGGCTGCCAGCAGGGTGCTCAGAATGCGCACCACCGTGGTCTTGCCCGCCCCGTTCTGCCCCAGCAGCGCGAGCATCCGCCCGCGCCGCACGGTCAGGTCCACCCCGCGCAGCACCTCCACCGAACCGAAGGACTTGCGCAGGCCGGACACGCTGATCACGGCGTCCGTCGCCATCTCGCCCCCAAACTGTGTATCACGCACACTGATTGTGTACTTGATACACAGTTCTAGGATGAGGGTCAAGCGAGTGATGGGTGGGAGATGTCAGCCGAGCACGAGGCGATGGGCCGCAGCCTGGAGCTGCTCTGGGGCGAGCGGGCCCAGCCCAGCCGTGGCCCACGGCCGAAGATGTCGGTGACCAAGATCGTCGAGGCCGCGGTGGCGCTGGCCGACGCCGAGGGTCTCGGCGCGCTGTCCATGCAGCGGGTGGCGGCCGGACTGGGCTACACCACGATGTCGCTGTACCGCTACGTCCCGGCCAAGGAGCAGCTGATCGACCTGATGGTGGACCACGCCATCGGATCCCCGCCAGCCGAGCTGGCCGACGCGCCGGACTGGCGCACCGGCTTGGAAGGCTGGACGCGGGCGTTCTGGCAGGTCTGCCACCGGCACCCGTGGCTGCTCAAGGTGCAGGTGGACCGGCCGCCGGTGGGGCCGAACCAGCTGTCCTGGCTGGAGGGCGGGCTCAAGGCCCTGGCCGGACTGGGCTTCGAGGGCTACGAGCGGGTCTCGGTGGTGACCTTCGTCTTCGCCGCCGTGCAGGGCCTGGCCAAGGTCTCCCTCGACCAGCGGCCACTCTCCGCCGGGGCCGAGGGACCGGTGGCGAACGCCTACGCGGCCGCGCTGGGCCGGTACGTGCGCCCGGACCGCTACCCGGAACTGGCCGGGATCATGGCGGGCGGCGCCTTCGACGTGCCAGCCGACTACCCGGACCCCGACGACCTGCTGCCGGACCTGGAGTTCGGCCTGTCCCACCTGCTCAACGGGATCGAGGCCTTCGTCCAGACCCGCCAGTCACCACCCTGACCCGAGTGTTGGCCGTTGTCGTACGGCACGTTGGCCGTTGTGGCACGAGTTGGCCCAAGTCGTACGCCCGGTTTGCCCAAGCTGGCGTACCAGTTGGGCCAACTCGGTGTACGAGAACGGCCAACACTCGGGGGTGGTCAATGGGCTACGTCGGTGAACAGGCCGTGCAGTCTGGTGGTGTCGGCGGGCTCGACCGGGTGTGGCGTGCTGCCCCAGCCCGGTTCGCCGAACCGCTGCTCGACGCTCTGACGTCCCGAGTTGTCCTCGTCGTACGGTTCCATCACAGAATCCCCCTCCCCAGTGCCGGTCCTCCCACCGGCATCTGTTGAGGGTAGCGAACGGGTTGTGCGGCGCGCGGCGGCAAACCGCACAAACTCGCGACTAGGACTTCGACGGCCCCTGGAAGCTGCTCAGATCCAGGCCACCCTCATTTTTCACAGTGTTGCCGTCCGGGGTGTTTTCTGCCGCAGGCGTGGTCCCCATGGACTGCATCAGGGTGCGGGCCAGACCCAGTCCGGTGCCGCCCAGGGTCATCGCCTTGGCCAGCAGGTCGGAGAGGCCGTCGGCGCCGTTGAGCACCACCATGTGGTCCACGTTGCCCAGCGCGCTCGCGCCGGCGGCCACGATCTCCGGCCACTTCTCCGCCAGCTGCTGCGCGATGACGGCCTCCTGGTTCTCCGCCAGCGCGTTCGCCCGTGCCTTGATCGACTCGGCCTCGGCCAGACCCTTGGCCCTGGCGGCCTCCGCCTCGGCCAGACCACGGGCCTTGGCCGAGGCGGCCTCGGCCTCACCGGTGGCGCGGGTGGCGGCCGCACTGGCCTCACCGCGGGCCTTGGTGGCCTCGGCGTCGGCGATCGCGGCGGTCTTGACCCTGGTCGCGTCCGCGGTGGCGCGCAGCTCGGTCTCCTTGGCCTCGGCCTGCGCGCGGGCGATCTGCGCGTCCCGCTCGGCGTCGGCGTGCGTCCTGGTCTCATACGCCTTGGCGTCGGCGGGCTTGCGCACCTGGGACTGCAACCGCTGCTCGGCCAGGTCGGCCTCCAGCTGGGCGGCCCTGGTCTCCTGCACCACGACCTCCTGCCGCGCACTGGCCTGGGCCAGCGGGCCGGACTGCTGCGCCTTGGCCGCGGCCTGGTCGATCTCGGCCTGGTAGGACGCCTGCTTGATCTTGCTGTCGCGCAGTGCGGCCGCCTTGAGCGCGGCGGCGATCTGCTCGGCCTCGGCCGCCTCCTGGTCCCGCTGCGCCTCGGCGATCCGGGCCGAGGCGGCCACCGCCGCGGCATAGGGCTTGCCCAGGTTGAGGATGTAGCCGGACTCGTCCTCGATCTCCTGGATCTGCAGCGAGTCCACCACCAGGCCGAGCTTGCTCATCTCGATCGCCGAGGACTGCCGCACCTCACCGGTGAGCGCGTCCCGGTTGTGGATCATCTCCTCGATGGTCAGCCCGCCCACGATCGAGCGCAGGTGACCGGAGAACAGCTCGTGGATGGTGAGGTTCATGGTGTTCTGCTGGTCCAGGAACCGGCGGGCGGCGTTGGCGATGGAGACGAAGTCGTCGCCCACCTTGTAGATCACCACCGCGCGCACGGTCACCGGCAGGCCCTGCTTGGTCACGCAGTGGATCTGTAGGTTGGCCGCGTGGGTGTCCAGCGACAACCGCCGGGCCACCTGGAAACCGGGCAGCACCAGGGTGCCCTTGCCGGTCACGATCTTGAAGCCGAGGCTGTCCGCGGCGTCGGTGGCCGTCCCCTTGGCCCCGAAGCCGGAGATGATCATGGCCTCGTTCGGCTCCGCCACCCGCCACAGCAGTCGCAGCAGCAGGAACAGCAGGAGCAGTCCGACGATGCCCCCACCAACCGCGACCAGAATCGTCTGATTCATCGTCATACCCGGTACGACACCGGTTGCGGGCAAAAGGTTCCGTTCAGAACGCGGGCAGTTCCCACGGCTCCACGTAGAGCATCCGCGGCGGCTCGAAATCGACCACCAGCACCCGGGTGTCCACCTCGATGGTGGCCGCCCGTTCAGCCGGTTTGGCGTAGTAGGCCTCGGATCCGCCGCGGATCTCCAGCATCACCTCGCCGATCAGGCCCGGCCCGATGCGGCCGGTGACCCGGCCGGTCCTGCCGATCATGCGTGACCTCTCCCCAGCCGGTCTACGGGAACGCGTTGACGGTGATCTTGGACCCTGGCCGGACCCTGGACCCTGGCGGCGGCAGCTGGCCGAACACCCTGGCGTCCTCGCCGCCGCCGAAGGCGTGCTGCACCTCGAAGCCCAGCCCGCGCTCCCCGGCCCACTGCCGGACCTCGCCGACGGTCTTGCCGATCAGTCCGGGCACGGTGATCGCGTTGGAGATGACCACCCCGACCCGGCTGCCCTTGGCCACCCTGGCGCCCACCGCGGGATCGGCGGAGATCACCCGGCCCGCCTCGACATCGGCGGAGAAGTCCTGGCTCTTCTCGAACGGCTCCAGGCCCACCCGGCGCAGTTCGGCGAAGGCGGCGTCCTTGGTCATGCCGACCAGGTTGGGCACGTTCACCGGCGCCGCGCCCTTGGACAGCCCGATGGCCACCGCCGCGCCCATCTGCACCGCGCTGCCGGGGGCCGGGTCGACCTTGAGCACCTTGCCCTCGGGCACCTCGGAGCTGAAGCCGTCCAGTCCGGGATCGCGGCGCGGGGCGAGCTGGGCGTCCCGGATGAGCACCTCGGCCTCGATCTGGCTGATGCCCGGTTTGATGTCGGGCACCACCGGGCGGCCGCGGGAGACCACCACCGAGACGTTCTCATCGCGCAGCACATCGGTCTTGCCAGCCGGATCGGTGCGGATCACCGTGCCCGCGACCACGTCGTTGTGGTGCTCGACCTTGACCACCGGCACCAGATCGGCCGCCTTGAGCGAGCTGATCGCCGATTCCTGGGTCTGCCCGGCCACATCGGGCACCTGGGTCCAGCGGCCCGAGCCGAGCCACCAGGCCACCACGCCGATGGCCACCGCCAGCACCGCGACCACCGAGATCCACAGGGTGAAGCTGCGGCGGCTGCGCGCCCGTTCCCTGGCCCGCTGCTCGGCCAGGCTGGGCGCGGGCCGGGGCGGGGTGGGCGGACCGGCCGCGGGGGCCGGGGCGAACTGCGGGAGTTCGGCCCGGGACATCGCCCTGGTGCCCTGCGGGCCGATCGGCGCGGGCGCGGGCGCGGCGGCCCTCGGCACGGCGCGCACGGTCGCCTCCGGGTCGTCCAGCACCGGCTTCATCTGCTGGGTGACGGCCTCGTCGACCTCCTCGACCGGCACCGGCACCGGCACGGTGGCCAGGCCGAGCTGCTCCCGGAGCTGCTGCACGGCCAGCAGGAACGCGGCCGCGTCCACCGGGCGCTGGGCCGGATCGCGGCGGGTGGCCCGCAGCACCAGCTCGTCCAGCGCGGGCGGCAGGCCCGGCTTGGCCAGGCCCGGCGCGGGGACATCGCTGTTGACGTGCCGGTAGGCCACCGAGATCGCGGTGTCGCCGGTGTAGGGCTGGACGCCGGTGAGCATCTCGTAGAGCACGATCCCGGCCGCGTAGACATCGCTGCGGGCATCGGCCGCGCCGGTGGCCACCTGTTCGGGGGAGAGGTAGGCGACCGTGCCCAGGATCATGCTGTCGCTGGTGGTGCCCGCCCCGGCGATCGCCCTGACCAGGCCGAAGTCGGCGACCTTGACCGCGCCGCCCTTGCCGATGAGCACGTTCTCCGGCTTGATGTCGCGGTGCACCAGCCCGGAGCGGTGCGCCGCGGCCAGCGCGGAGAGCACCGGCTCGATCACGCTGAGCGCCAGTGGCACCGGCAGCGAGCCGCCCTCCTTGCGCAGCAGATCGCGCAGGGTGCCGCCCTGGAGCAGCTCCATCACGATGAAAGCCAGATCACCCTCTGGCGTCGGGTCGATGCCCTGGTCGTACACGCCGACCACGCACGGGTGATGCAACCGGGCCGCGCTGCGGGCCTCGCGTTCCAGCCGGTCCAGGAAGCTCCGGTCACCGGAGAGCCGCTGGTCCATGACCTTGATGGCCACCGGACGGTCCAGTCTGGTGTCGAGCCCGCGGTACACGGTGGACATGCCACCGTGCGCGATCAATCCCTCGACCCGGTATCGGCGCTCCAACACCGTGCCGGTCAGTACTGAACCCCGCGTCTGCACAACCCGATCGTACGGAGCGGGGTCAATCCGTGGTTCAGCGCACACCCACTCGGAATGTGGCAGGCTGATGAGCTGTGAGTACGATCCCTGCCGCCGATGACGTGCTGAAGCGCGAGGTGGAGGTCCTGCCGCTGCCCACGGTCGCGGAAAGCCTCGGCCTGCCGATCACCCGGGTGCACCAGATGCTGCGTGATGGCCAGTTGCTGGCCCTGCGCCGCGATCGGGTGCTCGTGGTGCCCGCGGAGTTCATTGATGACACCGGTGTGGTCAAGCACCTAGCCGGGGTGATCACCGTGCTCAAGGACGGTGGTTACACCGTGGAGGACATCCTGCGCTGGCTGTTCACCGAGGACGACTCGTTGCCGGGCACCCCGGTGGGCGCGTTGCGTTCGGACCGCTCCCGCGAGGTGAAGCGCCGGGCACAGGCAATGGCTTTCTGAGAAGTTCTTCCAGTCGGTCGGACTGTGGCGGCCACCCGCCACAGTCCTTTTCTCATGCCCGCGAACGCAGTTTCAGCGGGTCCGGCCGCACCATCGAGAGCGCGGCCAGCGCCGACACGCCGAACGCGCCGGCCAGATAGCCCCAGTCGTAGAGCGCGGAGTCACCGGTCGGATAGGTGACCAGCAGCAGCCACACCGAGGCGGCCACCGCGGCGACCACCGCCCGCCCAGACCAGACGAACCCGGCGGCCAGCACCAGCGCCCAGCTGAAGTACCAGGGGAACGTGGTCGGCGACAGCAGCGCGGCGGCCAGCAGCACCATCGTGGCCCGGTGCACCGCGCTCACCCCGCCCGCCCTGGCCAGCCACCACTGCCGCAGGCCGAAGGCGAAGAGCAGGATCCAGCCGGTGGTGCGGGCCACGCCAAGGAACCAGCCGCCGTCGACGGTGAAGAACACGCTGACCAGGCCGTGCACCAGCTGACCCGCCGCGGTGGGCAGCGACAGCCAGTTGATCACCGCGGAGGAGTTGCTCAGCGAGCTGAGCCAGCCAAGGCCCACCCCGGCGAACAGGGTGCTCAGCGCGAAGGTCGCGGTGAACACGGCCAGTCCGGCGGCTACCGCGCGGCCCAGCCGCACCCGCGGTGAGCCGTCCATCCGGGCCGCCCACATCCACACCAGGAACGGCAGTGCGAACACCGCGCTGGCCTTGACCGCCACCGCGAGTGTGACCAGGGCGACGCCCAGCACGAACCGGCGGTCCAGGGCGAAGACCACGCCCGCGGCGAGCAGGCCGACCATCAGCAGGTCGTTGTGCGCGCCGCCGACCAGGTGCACCAGGATCAGCGGGTTGGCCGCGGCCAGCCACAGCGCCAGCGGCGCCTTGCCGCCCAGCCGCACGGCCAGCCTGGGCAGCGCCCAGCACAGCAGCACCAGGCCGCCGGTGAGCGCCAGCCGCATCAGCACCACGCCGAGGATCATGCTGTCGCCGGTGAGCGCGACCACGCCCTTGGCGATGAGGATGAACAGCGGGCCGTAGGGCGCCGGGCTGTTCTGCCACAGCCAGCTCACGTTCTCCAGCAGCGGCCCGGTGGTGAGCTGGATCGGCCCGGCCACATACGGGTCGTAGCCCTGCCAGGCCAGCGCGCCCTGGGCCAGGTAGCTGTAGATGTCCCGGCTGAACAACGGCGGCGCGACCAGCAGCGGCAGCGTCCAGACGCCGATGGCCAGCAGCACCCCGCGGGCGGAGGCCCGGCCTGCCCAGGCGTCGCGGCCCAGCCGCACCCAGGCCAGCACCATCAGCGCCAGGCCTGCGTAGAGGGTCAGCGTGGCCAGGTCCTTGCCGTGGCCGTAGCGCAGCCAGCTGAAACCGGTGTCGGCCAGCAGTGGGTCGCGCACCAGCACGCCACCGGCGCCGATGCCGCCGAGGGTGATCAACGCGGCGCCGAACCCGCCCAGCAGCACCGTGCGCACCGACACCGGGCGCGGTCGCGGCGCCGGGTCCGGTTCGGGCTGGGACGCGGGTTCCGGCTCCGGCTGGGGCGCTGTCACAGCCGGGCGCGCTGGCGTCTCCGGCCGGATCATCGGCTGCGTCGCCATGTCCGTCGCACCCACCGTCAGCGGCGCGGCGAGCACCTGGGCGATCTCATGCGAGAACCGCACCGGTTCACCACCGGCGCTCGAACGAGGAAGCGAGGGAATGGAGGTCATCGCGACCTCCATGGTCCCACAACGGCTTCGGTGCCTGGCACGGGATCGGCGCCGAGGAGACGCACGTCATCAATCCCCGTCCCGCCGCTCCATTCAGGGGTCAGTCGGAAGGGGGAATTCCGGCGATCCTGTTTCCGTGCCGTGTCAGCCGGGTGACGGCAATGCTCAGTGATCGCGCCGGGTGGCCTCGATCGCGAGTTCGGCGAGCTTGTCCCGCGCCAGTTCCTCGGCCATCGGGGCGGTGGCCAGTGCGGCCAGTGCGGCCTCGGTGTGCCCGGTGATCCGCTGCTCCACCGCGTCCACCGCACCCAGCTCGTGCAGCAGCTCCCTGGTGCGGTCCACCCCGGCCTCATCCAGCGCCGGGTTGCCGATCGCCTCCTGCAACGCGGTCAGCGCGGCCCGGTCGCCACGCTCCTCGGCGCGCTGCAGACCGAGGGTGACCAGCAGGGTGCGCTTGCCCTCGCGCAGGTCGTCGCCCGCGGGCTTGCCGGTGACCTTGGGGTCGCCGAAGACGCCGAGCAGGTCGTCCCGCAGCTGGAAGCCGATGCCCAGGTCGGTGCCGAAGACCCGCAGCGCGGCGATCAGCTCCGCGGGCCCGCCGGCCAGCGCCGCGCCCAGGTGCAACGGCCGCTCGACCGTG
This sequence comes from Crossiella sp. CA198, assembly GCF_052078295.1. Classification (NCBI taxonomy): domain Bacteria; kingdom Bacillati; phylum Actinomycetota; class Actinomycetes; order Pseudonocardiales; family Pseudonocardiaceae; genus Crossiella; species Crossiella sp. CA198. Next base: position 168,485 of record NZ_JBQJIM010000013.1, on the reverse strand, counting down.
TAAGCCGCGGTCTTGTACCGGTTGATCCGCATCGCGGTCTCCGGCTCGTTGGCCGCGCGGGCCTGGGCCAGCACGTCCAGGTACTGCCCGACCAGCACCTCGGTGCGCATGGCCCGCCACACCGGACGGGCCCTGGCCAGCGCGGACTGGTCCAGCGCGGCGTCGTAGAGCAGGTCGTCGGCCCAGGCCAGCGCCAGGTCGCCGAGCAGGATCGCGGCGGAGAGCCCGAAGGCGTCCGGGGTGCCTGCCCAGCCCGCCGCGTGGTGCTGCATGGCGAAGCGCACGTGCAGGGTCGGCTGCCCGCGCCGCCGGTCCGAGGAGTCCATCAGGTCGTCGTGCACCAGCGCGCAGGCCTGGATCAGCTCCAGCGAACTCACCGCGCGCAACACCTCGGGCGCGTCCGGTGACTCCGGCCGCCCGCCGCCTGCCCGCCAGCCCCACCAGGCGAAGGTCGGCCGGATCCGCTTGCCGCCGTCGAGGATGAACCGGGTCAGCGAGTCCATGGCCGCGGCCACCGTCTCGTCGATCGCGTCGATCTCGGCCCGCCGCTGTTCCAGGAACTCCTGGAGCGCGTGGTGCACGTGCGTGGTCAGGTCCAGATCGACCGGATGAAGCATGAGCTGCGGTGGGGGCACCCTTTAATCCTGCGTGTTCCTCAGCCCCGGCGCATGCCCGGGTGGTGAAACTCCCATTTCGCGCACCTGGTATCGGGCCGATCGGGTCGCCGCCCGCGAAGTGCCATCCACTTGTTGGAACAACCGATCTGCCCTGGGTGCCCGGCCAGTAACCTTGGCCTATGACGTCGGTGGTGGATCGGCTGTGCTCGGCACGGCCCTCGTTCTCGGTGGAGTTCTTCCCGCCGGGGGATGAGAACGCGGAACGACAGCTGTGGCGCTCGATCCGTGATCTGGAACCCCTGGAACCCAGCTTCGTCTCGGTCACCTACGGCGCGGGCGGCACCAAGCGGGACCGCACCATCCGGATCACCGGCCGGATCGCCGCCGAGACCACGCTGACCCCGGTGGCGCACCTGACCGCGGTCAACCACTCCATCGCCGAACTGCGCAACATCATCGGCTGGTACGCCTCGGCCGGGGTCACCAACGTGCTCGCGCTGCGTGGCGACCCGCCCGGCGACCCGCACGGCGAGTGGGTCCCGCACCCGGAGGGCATCGCCTACGCCGAGGACCTGGTCCGCCTGGTGCGCGGGCTCGGCGACTTCTGCGTCAGCGTGGCCTGTTTCCCCAACGGCCACCCGCGCTCGGCCGACCTGGACGTCGACGCGGACTTCCTGGTCCGCAAGTTCGAGGCCGGCGCGCAGTACGCGGTGTCCCAGACGGTGTTCCGGGTCGAGGAGTTCCTGCGGCTGCGCGACCGGGTGGCCGCGCGCGGCATCGACGTGGGCAAGGTCCCGCTGCTGCCCGGCCTGATGCCGATCACCTCGGTCAAGGGCGTGCGCCGGATGGCCGAGCTGTCCGGCGACCCGATCCCGGCCGAGGTGCTCTCCCGGATCGACCCGATCGCCGGGGATCCGGCCGCGGTGCGCGAGGAGGGCGTGCGGATCGCGACCGAGCTGTCCCAGCGGCTGCTCGCCGAGGGCGTGCTGAACCTGCACTACTACACGCTGAACAAGTCCACCGCGACGCGTGAGGTGCTGGAGAACCTGGGATTGGTACCCGCCAGAGCGTGAATGGTCGGCCCTATGGTCCGCACGGACCGTAGGGCCGACTGGTCCACTCAGGTGCAGCCGTTCGTCGCATCCGGTCTCCTTGTGATGAACGGATACGGTGAATGCCGTTGCGCCACATGACTTTCGCTATGGTCAACACACCCGGCGAAAGGTGGTGCCCCCGTTGTCGATCCACCACCCGAGCGCGCCGCCGACCGCACCGGAGATCCAGCCGCTGTTGTCAGACCAGGCGCAGCTGACCATCGTGCTGGTGGTCTGGGTCGCGGTGGCGGTGATCCTGGCGGTGGTGGTGGCGCGCTCCTGCTGGCGGCGCAAGCGGGCGGACCGGCGCTCGCGGGCCGATGACGCGGGCCCGTTCATCCGGTTGATGCCACCGGAACCGGACACCAAGGCCAGCTGAGTCACCCAGGCCCGCTGCTCAGTCCAGCCGGGCGTCGACCTCGATCTCGATCCGCGCCCGTGGGTCCAGCAACCCGCCCACCAGCATGGTGGCGGCCGGCCGGGCCTGGCCAAAAGCCTTGCGCAGCAACGGCCAGCACGGCTCGAAGTCGGCGCGGTCGGGCAGCAGATAGCGGACCCGGACCACCTGCTCGAAGGTGCAGCCCGCCTCGCCCAGCGCGTGCTCGATGTTGCGCAGGCACTGCTCGGTTTGCCCGAGGACGTCCTCGGCGATGGTCATGGTGGCGTAGTCGAAGCCGGTGGTGCCGGAGACGTAGACGTGGTCGCCGACCACGACGGCCCGCGAATAGCCGACCTGCGCCTCGAAGGTCGAGCCGCTGGAGATCATCCGTCGTTCGCTCATGGGAGCGAGGCTAGGGCCTGCGCGGAGGAGGCACTAAGGGGTTTCCGGGGGCCCCGGACGGTCGTGCAGGCGCCAGGCGTGGCGTTGCCTGGCGCCTGGTCACGCCGACCGGGGCGCGGGGCGGCGACCCTGGCCGCGGGCGTCGGCCCACCGGGTCGCTGGCGCAGTGGCCCGGCGTGGGATCCGGGTTCCTGGCCGTCGGGCGCCGAGGACCACCTGCAGGTCCCCGACCGGCCTGGCCGTCCGGATCTGTGTCGCCGCCATGGTTGTCGCCTTCCGGTCGCGACGCGCACACCCCCAGTGGCCCGCGTCGTGCAGCGAAGGTATTCCGGGCGCCGCGGCGGGTAAATCCACTTCGCGACAGGATGGGTGCCGCATTCCGGACAACCAGCGCCAGGGCTGGGACGTCCTCGTTAGGGCACGGGGAGTCAGCATGATCTTGTTCGAGGGCCGGGATGTCGATGAGGTGCACGAGGTGGTCAGCAACCACTTCGCGCCGCATCGGCTCCGGGTGGTGGCGAACCAGCCCCTGGCGGGGCGGTTCACGGCGGTGCACGTCGGTGCGGTGTCGGTGTTCGAGCTGGGCTATGGCGCCGATGTCGAGGTGCGGCCGGGGGAGATGCCCGACATCTACAACGTGCACGTGCCGCTGAGCGGGCACGGGGAGTTGCGGGTGGACAACCTGGCGGTGGGCACCGAGAGCAGTGTGGTCGGTCCGGGGCAACGGTTGCGGATGCGCTGGAGCGGGGACAGCAACACGCTGATCCTGCGCTTCGCCCGTGCCGCCATCGACGAGGCGCTGGCCACCCGGCTCGGCGACCTGCCAGCCACGCCGACCCGGTTCGACCCGGAGATCCGGGCCGCGGCCCAGTCCTGGCTGGTGGCCATGCGCGCCTTCGCCGACAACGCCGCGGCCGGGCTGTTCGCCCGGTCCCCGCTGGCCGCGGCGCACTTCGAGCAGATGCTGGTGCACGGCCTGCTGGACACCCAGCCGCACACCCTGAGCGAGGTGCTGGCCGAACCGGGCCGTCCCGAGTTGCCGCAGGTGCTGCGCCGGGCGATGGCCTACTGCGAGGAGCACGCGGCCGAGCCGATCACCCCGGCGGACATGGCGGTGGCCGCCAGAGTCGGCGTGCGTTCGCTGCAGCGCGCCTTCCGCAGCCACCTGGACACCACGCCGCTGGCCTACCTGTACCGGATCCGGCTGGACCGGGCGCACCAGGACCTGCTGACCATTGCCGAGGGCCGGGCCATCGGGTCGGTGACCGAGGTGGCGCTGCGCTGGGGATTCACCCACCTCGGCCGGTTCTCCGCGCAGTACCGCCAAGTCTACGGGCACCCGCCGGTGCGCACCCTGCGGCCGGCGGATCGGTTGGCGGACAACGTCAGCGAGTTCCCGCGGTCGGCCGCGGCGGGCTGAGGCGGCGCCGGGTGGTCAGCCCACCGGGTCGAGCCGGGCCACGTAGCGCCGGTGCGCGACGAAGGCCAGCACGTACACCAGCAGCGCCACCCCGCCGGAACCGCCCGCGACCACCATCGCCCAGTACTGCCAGGACTCGGTGCGCTGGTCGGCGTAGGAGACCGTGGCGGCCAGCTCGGTGATCTCCCCGGCCCTGGGGGACCAGGCGATGCCGTTGGCGACGTGCCTGCCGTTGGTGCTGGCGATCCGGCCGGGGAAGTTGATCCGCAGCTGCACGTCGGTGCGGTCGGGGGCCAGCGAGGTGAGGTCGACCGAGCCGGACAGCGTGACCAGTCCGCCGGAGCGGCGCAGCTGCAGCCGGTAGTTGGTGGACATCAGGTCGGTGGCCGAGGAGAGCAGGCGCAGCTCCTCGAAGGTCAGCCCGTTGAAGAACAGCTGCGAGCCGGAGTAGCCCTCCCGGCTGTGCGGCAGCACCCGCACCCGGCTGGCCAGCTCGGCTGGCACCTTGAGCTGGGGGCCCAGGTCGCCGTCGCGGGCGGGCAGGGTGAGCAGCACCAGTTCCCCGGAGACCCGGTCGTCCTCGGTGACCGCCATGGTCAGCGAGGCGCGCACGCAGCCGGAGAGGAACAGCACGCACAGCAGCCCGAGCAACGGCAGGGCGACCAGTCGCGGGCGGGACAGGGGCACCGCGCCATCCTGCCAGCCGTTCGGGTGAGCTGTCCTTGCCCGCGCACAAGAACTCGAAAGCGTCCGCCCGGACCCGCCCGGTAGCGTCCGCTGCATGTCCGCGACCGAAGGCGTCCACCAGATCAGCGAGCGGTATGTGCGAGACCTCGCCGCGCTCGACCCGAACACCGCCACCTACCTCGGTGTCCCTGGTCATGACGACAAGCTCACCGACTATTCGCCGGATGGCCATGGCGCCCGCGCCGAGCTGGCCCGCACCGCCCTGCGCGACCTGCGCGCCGCCACCGCCGCGGACGCCGACGAGCAGGCCGCCAAGGACGTGTTCCTGGAGCGGGTCGGGCTGACCGTGGAACGGCACGAGGCCGGCCTGGACGTCAGCGAGCTGAACGTCATCGCCAGTCCCGTGCACGAGCTGCGGCAGACCTTCGACCTGATGCCCAGCGACACCGCGGCGGACTGGGCGGTGATCTCCACCCGGCTCGGCGGCATGCCGGTCGCGCTGGAGCAGGTGCGCGCCGCGCTGAGCCACTCCGCCGCGCACGGCCGCACCTCCGCGCTGCGCCAGGTCCGCCGGGTGGCCGAACAGTGCGAGACCTGGGCGGGCCGCCGCGGCGGGGAGTCCTTCTTCAGCACCATGGTCGCAGCCGCCGAACAGGTGCCGGGCGTCTCCGCGGCGCTGACCGGCGAACTGCGTGCGCACGCCGAGTCCGCCTCGGCCGCCTACGCCGACTTCGGCCGCTTCCTGCGCGAGGAACTGGCCCCCAGCGCGCCGGAGAAGGACGCCGTCGGCCTGGAGGTCTACCAGCTCTCCTCCCGGTTCTTCACCGGCGCGGAGCTGGATCTGCAGGAGGCGTATGACTGGGGCTGGGAGGAGTTCTCCCGGATCGAGGCGGAGATGAAGCAGGTGGCAGGCCGGATCCGTCCCGGCGCCACCCTCGCCGAGGCCGCCGCGGCACTGGACGCCGACCCGCGTTACCGGGTGCACGGCCAGGACGCCTTCCAGCGCTGGATGCAGGAGCTGTCCGACCGGGCGCTGACCGAGCTGCGCGGCGTGCACTTCGAGATCCCGGACCGGCTGATGAAGCTGGAATGCCGGATCGCCCCGCCCGGCGGCACCGTGGGCGCCTACTACACCGGCCCCACCGACGATTTCTCCCGCCCCGGCCGCATGTGGTGGTCGGTCCCCGCGGACAAGGAGGAGTTCTCCACCTGGCGCGAGGTCTCCACCGTCTACCACGAGGGCGTGCCCGGCCATCACCTGCAGATCGCCACCGCGGTGGCCGAGGCCGAGCGCCTCAACCGCTTCCAGCGCCTGCTCTGCTGGGTCTCCGGCCACGGCGAGGGCTGGGCCCTCTACGCCGAACGCCTGATGCGCGAACTCGGCTACCTCGACGACGACGGCAACCTGCTGGGCATGCTCGACGCCCACCTGTTCCGCGCCGCCCGGGTGATCGTCGACATCGGCATGCACCTGGAACTCCCCATCCCCGCGGGCTCCGGCTTCCACCCCGGCGAACGCTGGACCCCGGAACTGGGCCTGGAATTCCTGCTCACCAGAACCATCACCGACGCCACCCACGTCCGCGACGAGATCGACCGCTACCTGGGCTGGCCCGGCCAGGCCCCCAGCTACAAACTCGGCGAACGCCTCTGGCTCCAAGCCCGCGACGAGGCAAAGCAACGCGAAGGCGCCGACTTCGACCTCAAACGCTTCCACGAACGAGCCCTCAAAATGGGCGCCATGGGCCTAGACCTCCTCCGCACCCGCCTGGGCGCCTAACCCCCACAACGGCCAACACTCGAACCGCACCGAGTGTTGGCCGTTGTCGTACGCCGAGTTGGCCGTTATGGACGCCGAGTTGGCCGTTATGGACGTCGAGTTGGCCGTTGTGGACGTCGAGTTGGCCGTTGTTGTACGGCACGTTGGCCGTTGTTGTACGCCATAGGCCGCTGCGAGCGGGCGAAGCCCGAAACCGGTGGCGGGGCTGGCTTTTCGAAAACCCAATCCGAGCGGTTCCCCATCCCCGTCAGCCTGGAGAGGACACACCGCATCTCACCGAGTGGCCCCTGCAACACAAACCGCCGCCGACACCACCCAACGTGACGGGGGCCGCTCGGTGAGATGTGGTTTGGTATCGGAGGGCTGACGGGGATGGGGAACCGCACACGAGCACTGGTTCTTGTTCTTCGTTCTTCCCCCCATCCTTTGATTTCTGCCCGTCCGGCGAGGACGCCTGTAGCTCTTGATCTTCGCCTTTGACTGTCAACCCGAAGATCAAAAAGGGATGGCCTCGCCGGCCGGGCAGACCACCGGAGGGGTGGGGCAGATCAAGAGCCGGGTCCGGCGGGTTGCGGGGCGGGTTTGGGCTGCCGGGACCTGATCCAGCGTGGCTCCGAGGGCTCGCGTGTTCTCCGTACGGCCTTGCGCCAGCTAACCACACCCCGATGAGCGGCCCCCGTCGCGTTGGGTTGGCCGGGCGGCGGTTTGTGTTGCAGGGGCCGCTCATCGGGGTGTGGTCTGCATGCTCCAGGCCGTACGGAGAACACGCGAGGGCCCTCGTCGTGGGGGTTTCACCCCCTGCCCCGTCCCGTAACGGCCAACGTGGCGTACGACAACGGCCAACTCGGCGTCCATAACGGCCAACTCGCCGTACGACAACGGCCAACACGCCGTCAGAGTGGCAATGTGCGCCCCAGAACGGCGAACGGCCGGGGGTCACCCGTGAACGTGTAATGCCGCAACACGTCCTGAAACCCCAGCCGCCGATACAACTTCCAAGCCCGCGAAGGTCCCTCCGGCGTCGACAACAACACCGTCCCGGAGCCGGTCCGGGTCATCAGCCCCCGCAACAACTGCTCGCCCAGCCCCTTGCCCTGTGCATCCGGCCGCACATGCAACTCGGTCAGCTCGAAGTAATCGCCCATCCACTGGTGCACCTGCTCCGGCGGCGCCACCGCGGTCAGCCCCCGCCGGACCTGCTCATGCCACCACTGCCCGCTGGCACCCCGGTAGCCGTAGCCGATCCCGGCCAGCGTGCCCTGCTCGTCGAAGGCGCCCACGCATCGCCAGCCCACCCGGACCATGTGCGCCAGCCACATCGGGGCCCGCTGCTGCACGGTGCTCGGCGGGTATCGCATCGCCGCCACGTACAGCGCCAGGGCCTCACCCAGGCGCAGGCGGAGGTCGTCGGCGGTCAGCTCGACGACGGTCTCGCTGATGCCGGGATGCTCTGCTGCGCTCACCGTCCCATCAGACCATGACCGCCAGCCCTCGCGGTGTTCCGCCCCACGTCGAGATGGGTTGAGCATTGTCGGTACCCCAGGCTAGGGTGGAGTCGTTCGAACGCATGTTCGAGAGATCGTGTGTTCGGACCAGCCGGGCGGCGGGGTGGGGGAAGCACCTCGCCGCCCGGCGCCGCCGGCTTCCCCTCGGCGGAGTCGTCCTTTGTGGTGACGTTCTGAGGAGGCCGTGATGTCTGTCCCCGTCCACTTCCCGATCCAGCGGCGCAACTCTCCCGAGCTGCCCTACCGGCCGCGCACGGGTCCGGTGGCCGCGGCCGGTCTGCTCGCCCAGGCCCAGCGTGGCCTGGACACAGCGCGCAGGGAACCGCAGCCCGCTGAGCGCTACGCCGTGGCGCACCTGGCCGCACTGCGTGCCGCCGCCTCGGTGCTGGCCATCCGGGCGCGTCCCCGCCCCGGCAAGAACCGTCCGACCAGCGTCTGGGTGTTACTCGCCGCCGCAGCCCCTGAGCTGCGGGAATGGGCTGCCTTCTACGCCTCGGGCGCCCATCGCCGGGCGCAGGTGCAGGCCGGGATCACCCGGCTGGTCACCCAGCGCGACGCCGATGACCTGCTCCGGCAGACCGAGGACTTCCTCGTGCTCGCCGAGCGGGTCCTGCACGAGGCAGACAGGTGAGCGGGCAGGCACTCATCGACCCGGCGCGGTTACTCGACGTCCTGGAGAACGAGGGCGAACTGCTCGCCGTCTGCGCGGCCGAGGCGGACCTGACCAGTACCGTGCCCGCCTGGCCGCGGCGCACCCTCGGCGAGGCGGTCCGCGCGGCCGCGCTCGGCTACCGGCTGGCGCTGAGCTGGCTGCGCACCGGGGCGCCGCCACTGCTCACCAGCGAGGAGGACGAACCGGAGGACCCACTGCCCGAGCAGGTGCGCGCCGGACTGCGTGCCCTGGTCGGCGAACTGGCCGGGCACGATCCGTACGCGCCCTGCCCGACCTGGTGGCCAGCCGATTCCAGCTATGGGTTCTGGCGACGGCGGATGGCGCACGAGAGCACGCTGCACCGGGTGGACGCCCAGTCCGCCGCGGGCAGTCCGCTGCTGGAGATCGCGCCCGAGTTCGCCGTGGACGGGGTGGACGAGGCCCTGCAGCTCTGGCTGGGTTACCGGCTCGGGCGGCTGGGCATCACCGGCCCGCAACGCGGCACGGTCGGCCTGCGCTGCGGCGGCCACGCCTGGCTGGTGCACACCGGACCCGAGGGCACGGTGGCCGAGCGCGTCTCGGCCACCGAGGCCGCGGGCGCGGACGGCCTGGTCACCGGCGAGCCCATGTCGGTCTACCTGTGGCTGTGGGGCCGCGTCCCGGACCGCACGGTCACCCTGGCCGGCAGCCGGGACGCCACCGCCCAGCTCTGGGCGCTGCTCCGGCTCGCCACCACGGCCGGGTGAACCGGGTCACCTTCTTCCGTCTTCGCGGTTGACCTTGACGCTGCGTCAACTTCTACCGTTGCTCTCACCGAACGACGACGAGAGGTGAGCGGCGATGGAGTGGTCGATCCAGGACATCGCCCGCTCGGCGGGCACGACCAGCCGCACGCTGCGCCACTACGGCGAGCTGGGGCTGCTGCCGCCCAGCCGGGTGGGGAGCAACGGTTACCGGTACTACGACCAGGACTCCCTCGTGCGCCTGCAACGCATCCTGCTGTTGCGGGAACTCGGCCTGAGCCTCCCGATGATCACCGAGGTGCTCGACGGGCAGCGGGACACCGCCGCCGCGTTGCGCACCCACCTCGAACTGCTGGAGCAACAGCGCAGGCGGATCGGGCGGCAGATCGAGTCGGTGCGGACCACGTTGCGGAAGACGGAAGAAGGTGAAGAACTGATGGCTGCCGAGGTTTTCGACGGCTTCGACCACACGAAGTACGAGCAGGAAGTGACTCAGCGCTGGGGCAAGGAGACCTACCAGCGCGGTGACCGATGGTGGCGCGGACTCGGCGCGGACGGCCGCCAGGCCCACCTGGACGAGCAGATCGCGATCGGCACCGCGCTGGCCCAGGCCGCCGCGGCGGGCCAGGATCCGGGCGTGGCCGAAGTCCAGGCCATCGTGGCCCGGCACTACGACTGGGTGGTCGCCGGCTGGCAGGGCAGGCGACCCACCGCGGAGCAGTTCCGCGGGCTCGGCGAGATGTACGTCCAGGACGAGCGGTTCACCGTGAACTACGAGAAATTCGGCGCGGGCGTGGCCGAGTTCATCCGGGACGCGATGGCCGTCTACGCCGACCGTCTGCGATAAATCGGTTGGGGCGCTTGAGCGTTCCGGCTAGTGTTCTCTCTGTGCCCGGTGCGCAGGCAACGGTTACTTCCACTCGTAACGGCGGTGTCGCGGGTTCGAATCCCGCCCAGGTTTCGGCCTGGTAGCTCAGCTTGGTAGAGCACGTGTACCGTCGCCGACTTGGATCTCGGGCACACCTAAACTTCTTTTTTCGTTAGCCCACAAGGAAATCCCCGGGGGGTGTTCCATGAGCAAGTTCAACCTGCTGGCGCGGCTGCGTCCGCGCACGCACCAGGGCGGTATCGCCTACAAGCGGGACACCCGCACCGAGCTTTTCCTGTTGGCCATCAGCAACCTGGTCGGCGAGAACTCGTTCTACGAGCAGGCCCAGGACCGCGACAACCGTTACGCCGCACTGGTTCGCGCCGCCACCCTGGCAGATCCGGAGTGGACGGCGCGGCTGCTGGCCTGGCTGCGCACCTCGGCGAACCTGCGGTCCGCGGCACTGGTGGGCGCGGCCGAGTTCGCCAAGACCCGCCTGGACAACGGCCTGCCCGGCCAGTCCCGGCAGGTGATCGACTCGGTGCTGCGGCGCGCGGACGAACCCGGCGAACTGCTGGGCTACTGGACCGCGCGGCACGGCCGGGCGATCCCGAAGCCGGTCAAGCGCGGGATCGCGGACGCGGTGCGGCGGCTCTACGACGAGCGTTCCGCGCTCAAGTGGGACTCGGCCGGCCGGGACTACCGGTTCGCCGACGTGCTGGAGCTGACCCACCCGGCGCCGCTGGACGAACGCCAGGGCCTGCTGTTCCGTCGGCTCATCGACGAGCGGCACGGCCGCGCGGGCGAGCCGCTCGGACTGCCGGTGCTGCAGGCCCGCCAGGCCCTGACCGCGTTGCCGGTCGAGGCCAGGCGCGCCAAGCTGGCCACCGATCCGGCCCAGGCCATCGCCGACCTCCGCGAGGCAGGCATGACCTGGGAGGCGCTGGCCGGCTGGTTGCAGGGTCCGCTGGACGCGGCGGCCTGGTCCGCGGTGATCCCGTCCATGGGCTACATGGCGTTGCTGCGCAACCTGCGCAACTTCGACCAGGCCGGGATCAGCGACCAGGACGCGGCCCGGATCGGCGCGAAGCTGGCCGATCCGGCGCAGGTGGCCAGGTCCAAGCAGCTCCCGCTACGCTTCCTCTCCGCCTACCGGGCGGCCGGGGAACGCTGGTCGGGCGTGCTGGACACGGCGCTGGGGCATTCGCTGGCCGCGGTGCCACGGCTGTCCGGCCGCACCCTGGTGCTGATCGACACCTCCTACTCGATGACCGACTCGTTCTCCCGCGACGGCACGCTGAAGCGGTGGGACGCGGCGGTGGTCTTCGGCCTGGCCCTGGCGGCCAGGGCGGCGCGTCCCACGGTGGTGTCCTATTCGGACGAGAGCCGGGTTTTCCCGGTCCGCCCGGACGAGCCGGTGCTGCGCGGCGTGCGGCGCTGGCAGCAGGAGGGCTACTTCCTCGGTCAGGGCACCGACACGGTCAGCGCGCTGCGGAAGCACTTCCGCGGGCACGACCGGGTGGTGCTGCTCACCGACGAACAGCACGGCCAGGGCGACGTCACCAGCGCCGTCCCGGCCCAGGTTCCGCTCTACACCTGGAACCTGGCCGGTTACGCCACCGGCCACACCCCGGTGAGCCAGCCCTACCGGCACACCTTCGGCGGCCTGTCCGACCGCTCGTTCGACCTGCTGACCCTGGTGGAACGCGGCGAACGCGGGGACTGGCCGTTCTAGACCCGGTGGACCGAGCGATCACGGGGATCGCTCGGTCCACTGTGGACGGTCATCGCATCGGCTTGCCGAACCAGGTGGCCAGCGCCCGGCGCAGCGACTCCGCCGCGCCGGGCGTGTCCGCGTCGCCTGCCCAGGCCACGTAGCCGTCCGGCCGCACCAGCACGACCTCGACTTCCCCAAGCCCGGCCCCGGTGCCTGCCGCTGAGCGCACCCCGGCTGAGGCGCCCAGTGCGGTCGGCTCGGCATCTTCGCTCTGCCGAGTCGGCTCCACGTCCTCCGCCAGCTTCGCCGGCACCACGTCCACCCAGCCCTCGGCCACGGCGACCAGTTCCGGCGCGTCCGCCAGTGTCAGCAACAGCGGCCGGGCCGCGCGCATCAACTCGGCCACCCTGGTGGGCCCGTGCTCGGTGCGCAGGGACACATCCGGCAGCCAGCGGCCGACCAGCGGATGCGGATCCTCGACACCCATGTCGTAGCGGATGTCCGCGCCCGCCATGAGATCCACGATCCGCCTGGTCACGTTCTGCTCGGTCAGCAACTCCTCGAACAGGGCGCGCACCGCGGTCACATTCGGCCCCGGCGAGACCAGCGCGGTCTGCGCCCTGGTGTGCATGATCACCCGCTCGCCGACCGGGAACCGTTCCCGCTCATAGGAATCCAGGAGTTCCTCGCCACAACGCCCGGTGACCACGGCGGCCAGTTTCCAGCCCAGGTTCAGCGCGTCCTGCATGCCCAGGTTCAGCCCCGGCCCGCCCATCCCGGAGTGCACGTGCGCGGAATCGCCGACCAGCAGCACCCGGCCCTCGCGGTAGCGGTCGGCCTGCCGGGAGTTGATGCCCGCGGTGGTGTGGCCAGGTTCCTCCATGCCTTCCAGCGCGCGCATGGGGATATCGGTGCCGAGCACCCGGCCCGCCGCCGCGCGCAGTCCGGCGATCCCGGTCTCCGCCGCGTCCCGGTGCCATTCCATGATGAACACCCGGTACTGGCCGGGCTGGAACATGCCGTAGGCGAACAATCCGCGTTCGGTGCGCCGGAAACTGGCCGGGTACAGCCTGCCGATGCCCGGCACCTCCAGCTCACCGGAGTCGGCGACCGCCACCGGCTGCTCGATGGCCACGCTGCCCAGCCACGCTGTGAAACTGTCGTCGGTGACGCCAGGAAACCCGATGCCGCAACGCTTCCGGATCGTGCTGCGGCCACCGTCGGCACCGACCAGGTAGCGGGTGCGGATCTCCTGTTCGCCTTCCGGCGTGCGCACGGTCAGGGTGACGCCGTCCGCGTCCTGGACGAGGTCGGTCACCTCGTGCTCGCGCCGGATCTCGATGCCGAGTTCCTGAGCGCGTTCGGTGAGCAGGGCCTCCATCCTCGCCTGGGGCACCATCATGGTGCGCAGTGGATGATCGTCCATTGTGGACAAATCAAGTAACATCGCGCCGAACTGGAAGAACGGCGTGCGTGGTGCGGGGCCGGGCGTGCCGCTGAATCGTTCGTACAACCCGCGATAATCGAGTGCCTCGATGACCCGGCCGACCAGTCCGTTGGCCTTGGGTTCCAACGAGGGTTCGGCCAGTCGTTCCAGCAGTACCGGCCGCACGCCGGCCAGGGCCAGTTCGCAGGCCAGCAGCAACCCGTTGGGGCCGCCGCCTGCGATGACCACGTCGTGCTGTTCTGCCACGGTGTCCTCCCTTGCTCTTGCCAGCTGGACAAGGGCACGGGGGGAGGAAAGTCGTTAGGGCGCGGGGAGTCCGGCGGAGACCTGGGCCAGCGCGTCGGCGATCAGCGGGATCACCGGTCGCGGCGGGTCGGAGTGCATCCAGATCTCGGTGGCCACCCCGATCGCTGAACTGACCGCGCTCGCCACCAGCCGCGGGTACAGGTCGTGCCCGAGGTCGGTGCCGGTGCGCTCGGCGATGGCCAGCGCGAACTCGTGATCGGCCTGCGCGCTGGCCTTGAGGAACTCCCCGGTGAGACTGGGGTCCGCGGTCATCAACCGCACCCCGGCCTGCCATACCGGGTCCGGCGGTTTCTGTTCCAGCTCCCGGAAATGCCCGAGCACCGACTCGGTCAGCGCAGCCCACAACGGCTGCCCGGCCGGGCACTCCCGGAAGCGGACCGCGATCTGCCGTGCCCGCTCCAGGTGCCGGGAGGCGATTGCCTCCGCCTTGCTACCGAAGTAGTTGTTGAACGTCCGCGCGGATACCCCGGCCTCCGCCGCGATGTCCTCGACCAGCACGTTCTCCAGTCCGCGCTCGACCGCGAGCTTGATCGCGGCCCAGCTCAGCGCGTCCCGGGTGGCTGCCTTCTTACGCTCCCGCAGCCCGGGTTCCGGCTTCGCGCTGTCCATGGGGAAACCGTAGCGAGGAACATGCGGGGCGCGCAAGTTTTCGGGTCACGCAGTTTTAGTCCGCGTCGTCCAGCTGCCGCAGCAGGCCGGCCGCGTGCCCGTACCCGGCGCTCGGCCTGATCTCGGCCGAGGTCCTGGTCCGGGCCTGCGGCCGGTAGAGGTAGCCGACGCCCCTGGCCGAGACGATGCAGGCGCTGCCCAGCGCGGTGGTGTCCAGCTTCGAGCGCAACCGGGACACCGCGAACTTGACCCTGGTCGTCGCGCCCGGGCCGCCAGGATCCTCCCAGGCGTGCCCGACCAGCTTGTCCAGCGGTTGCACCGCGCCCGCGTTGCGCGTCAACAGTTCGAGCAGCCGGAACTCGATCGGGGTCAGGGGTAGCTGGACGCCGTCCACGTGCACCTCGCGCCGCAGTGAGTCCAGTCGCAGCAGCCCGTCGTCGTAGACCTCGGCGGCCCACTGCCGCGCGGACTCGCGCTGGAGCAGGCGGGTGATCCGGGCGAGCAGTTCGCCGACCGCGAACGGCTTGACCAGGTAGTCGTCGGCGCCGCTGGTCAGGCCCACGATGCGGTCGTTGATCCCGTTGCGCGCGGTGACCACGATGACCGGCACATCGCTGACCCCCCGAAGCTGACGCAGCAGCCGGAAGCCGTCCATGTCCGGCAGGCCGAGGTCGAGCAGGACCAGGTCGGGCCGCCGCCCATAGGCCGCGCGCAGCCCGTCCAGCCCGGTGCGCTCGGTGGTGACCCGGAAGCCCCGGCTGTCGAGTCTGTGCCGCAGTGCCTCGGACACCCGCTCGTCGTCCTCGATCAGCAGAATGCGCGCCGAGGAAGGAGCCGGGGTCTGGGGCGCTTCGGCCGAGGCCGGGTCCGGTCCGGTCAGCCGGGTGACCTCGACCGCGGTGGCAGGCACTCCCTGGTTGATCAGGAACAGCAGCGTGACCTCATGGCAGCGGCCGCACACCCGGAACCGGCGCTCGTGCACGGCCAGCTCGAATTCCGCCTCTCGTGGGCAGGAATGCCCGGCGAGCCCGGTCGAGCAGCGCCGCGCCTGCTCCTGCGCCTCGGCCTTCCGCAGGCGTTCCCTGGCCCGGCGCGCGGCGGAGCGGCAGGTGTCCGAGCAGAACCGCCGCGGCCGGCCCGACTCGGGTGCGGGCGGCAGCGGCTTGGCGCACTCCGCGCACTCCGCCGCCTCGGTCATCACACCCCCTCCCTCCAGCACATCATGATCCGGCCGCGCACGAAACCCGTTCCGTGCCGGGTCCCAAGGTGCGATCCGGTTGGCATCGCTTGGCAATCGAGCGTGTTCGTTGTTTCCTGGAGGGGGAACCCGGCCGCCGAGAGACGGCCGGGCCCACCCCGGGTGTCAGGACCGCCTGTGCTCGCCAGCCTCAACGGTCATCTCACCCAGCACGATGAGCGCCCTTGTCGTCAGGACAAGGGCCTCGTCATTTCTCAGGGCCGCCACCGCCTCCAGTAACTGGAGCACGGTGCGCAGTCCTCGCCACCACCACAGGTCCGGCTCGGTGTCCCGAGCCGAGCCGTCCGGTTCCGGCGTACGCCCCATCAACTACCTCCTCCCGGCCGCGGCCGCGGCCCTCGCGAGCTGTCGCGACCCGCCCGCGCTGACGGTGCCGCCGGAGGAGTGGGCCGAACCGCGCGCTCCCCGCCACCCGTGGTGACAAGTCCACGGTGGCGGGGTTGGGGAACCGGATCCAGCTCGGGCAATGAACGTAGCCAGGCCCGCGTGCTACGGTGCCGGTATGCAATATATTAGTCGGGTGGACCGGTCGCTGTTGCGGGACCGCGCGCTGACCGCCATCCGCCGGGCCATCGTGGTCGGCGACCTGCCGCCCGGCTCGCCGGTCCGCGACGTCGACCTGGCCGAACGCCTTGGCCTGTCCCGAACCCCGGTGCGTGAGGCGCTGGCGCGGCTGACCGACGAGGGCCTGATCGAGAGCAAACCGCACTCCTACACCCGGGTCACCGCGGTGGATCCGGTGGTGGTGCGGGACGCGCAGGTGGTGGTGCAGGCCATGCAGGCGGTGGCCACCCGGCTGGCGGTGCCGCGCTTCGGCCCGGCCGAGCTGTCCGCGATGCGCGCGGCCAACGAGCGTTTCACCGCCGCGCTGGCCGCCGGTGATCCACTGGGTGCGCTGACCGCGGATGAGGAGTTCCACGCGGTCGCGGTCAGCACCTGCGGAAACGTCGCGGTGGCCGCCACTATCGAGCGGTACCTGCCGGTACTGCAACGGGTGGTGCTGCTGCGGTTCGACTCGCTCGCCGGGCGCGATTCGGTGCGCATGCACGAGCAGATCATCCGCGCCTGCGCCGCCGCCGAGGCCGGCCGGGCCGCCGAGCTGGTCGAGGCCAACTGGGCCGCCCTGAACACCCACGACGACGGGAGCAGCACGTGAGTCTGGCGAATTTCCCCCGCTATCCGCTGTTGTTCGGCCCGTCTCCGGTGCATGAGCTGACCCGCCTCACCCGGCACCTGGGCGGCGCCCGGATCTGGGCCAAGCGCGAGGACTGCAACTCCGGCCTGGCCTACGGCGGCAACAAGATCCGCAAGCTGGAGTACCTGGTGGTGGACGCCCTTGCGCAGGGCTGCGACACCCTGGTCTCCATCGGCGGCGTGCAGTCCAACCACACCCGCCAGGTGGCCGCGGTCGCCGCGGTGACCGGGATGCGCGCGGTCCTGGTCCAGGAGGACTGGGTCGAGCACGACACCCCCGGTTACGCCCAGGTGGGCAACCTGCAGCTGAGCCGGTTGCTGGGCGCGGACATCCGCCGTTCCAAGGCGGGCTTCGACATCGGCATGCGCCCCAGCTGGGAACAGGCCCTGGCCGAGGTCCGCGCCGCCGGCGGCACCCCGTACGCCATCCCGGCAGGCGCCAGCGACCACCGCCTTGGCGGCCTCGGCTTCGCCCGCTGGGCCCAGGAAGTGGTGAACCAGGAACGAGAACTGGGCATTTTCTTCGACACCATCGTGGTCTGCTCGGTCACCGGCTCCACCCACGCCGGCATGATCGCCGGCTTCGCCGCCGCCGGCGGCCCGCCGCGCCGGGTGATCGGCATCGACGCCTCCGCCACCCCCGAGGCCACCCGCGACCAGGTCCGCCGCATCGCCGAGGGCACCGCGTCCTTGCTGGGCACGGAAATCCCGGCGGACGCCCTGATCCTGGACGAGCGCTACCACGCGGGCGTCTACGGCCTCCCGGACGAACAAACCCTGGCGGCGATGCGGGTGGCGGCCCGGATCGAGGGCATGATCACCGACCCGGTGTACGAGGGCAAGTCCATGGCCGGCCTGCTGGACCTGGTGTCCCGCAAGGAGATCGCCCCGGATTCGACGGTGTTGTACGCGCACCTGGGCGGGCAGCCCGCGCTCAACGCGTACCCGGAGCTGTTCGCCAGCTGACCGCGACCTCGCCTGGCCGCCGGTCCTAGCCCAGCCGGGTGGCCAGCCCGTCCAGGACCCGCCGCAGGCCGTAGTCGAAGCGGTTCTCCCGCGGCTGGTCCTGGCTCCGGTACAGCGCGGTCAGTTCGGCCAGCCGCGGATACGGCGCCATCGCCCGCTCCGCGGTCTCCCGCAACCCCTCCGCCCACTCCGCCTCGTCCTGCCCGCTGCGCGCCAGCGTGGTCAGCCAGGCCGCCTCGCTGGTGCTGATGCCGATCACGTACGCGGCCACCACGCTCAGCGCCTGGTCCGCCTCTGGCAGGTCGAAACCGGCGGCCAGGTACACCGCGAGCATCCGGTCGTTGAGCCGCATCACGTTGGGGCCCAGGTAGGACAGCCCCACCTGGCCCAGCACCGAGGCCAGCCACGGGTGCCGCAGGATCACCGCGCGCATGCTGTGCGCGCAGGCCGTGGCTCCCGCCCGCCAGTCCAGGTCCGGGTCCGGGATCTCGATCTCGCCGTAGACCTCGTCCACCACGAGTTCGATCAGCTCGTCCTTGTTGGCCACGTGCCGGTACAGCGAGGTCGCGCCGGCG
Organism: Crossiella sp. CA198; assembly: GCF_052078295.1. Lineage (NCBI taxonomy): Bacteria > Bacillati > Actinomycetota > Actinomycetes > Pseudonocardiales > Pseudonocardiaceae > Crossiella > Crossiella sp. CA198. The sequence goes on along the minus strand of NZ_JBQJIM010000013.1, from coordinate 150,266 downwards.
CCCAGTCGTGCGCCCAGGTTGCGCATGCTCAGGGTGTCCAGGCCGTCGGCGTCGAGCAGCCGGACCGCCTCGGCCACGATCTGCGCCCGGCTCAGCGCCGGTTGCTCGCGGGTGCGCCGCGGACGGGTCCACACCGACAGGTTCGGCTTCTGCTCTGCGGCCATGCCCCAAGGCTAGCGCACAACGTACGCAGTTGCGTCTCTGCTCGCACTGTGCGTACAGTGTGCGCAACAACGGAACATCGTTCGCAACCTGGGGAGAATCCGATGACCTTCGATCTCGCGCACTGGCAGACCCGTCTCGACCAGCTCCGCGCCGACCACCAGGTGCCGGGCGCGACCCTGGCCGTGCTGGTGGACGGCCGGATCCACGAACTGGCCAGCGGCGTCCTGCATCGCGGCACCGGCGTCACCGCCACCACCGACTCGCTGTTCCAGCTCGGCTCGGTCGCCAAGGTCTACACCGCGACCCTGGTCATGCGGCTGGTCGAGGCGGGCAAGCTGGACCTGGACGCCCGGGTGATCGACGTGCTGCCCGGGTTCACCGTCGCCGACCCGGCGGCGGCCGGCATGGTCACCGTCCGCCAGCTGCTCAACCACACCAGCGGCCTCAGCGGCGACTTCAGCCTGGACACCGGCCGCGGCGACGACGCCCTGGCCCGCTACGTCGCCGCCTGCGCCGACCTCGGCCAGGACTTCCCGCCCGGCGCCGCCTTCGCCTACAGCAGCAGCGGCTACAACGTGCTCGGCCGGATCATCGAGGTCCTCACCGGCCTGACCTGGGACGAAGCCCTGCGCACCCTGCTGCTGGAACCGCTGGGCCTGACCCACTCGGTGACCCTGCCCGAACAGGCCCTGCGCTTCCGCACCGCCATCGGCCACGAAGGCCCCCAGGGCGAAGCGCCCACCCCGGTCCCGGTCTGGAACCTGATGACCCGCAACGCAGGCCCCTACGGCGGCGCCCTGTGCAGTAGTGCCGCCGACCTGGTCCGCTTCGCCCAGCTGCACCTCAACGACGGCCGCACCGCTGACGGCACCCGCCTGCTATCCACCGGCACGGTCACCGCCATGCAGAACCGCGAGGTCGAGGTCCCCGACAAGTGGACCGTCAGCTCCGACGCCTGGGGCCTGGGCTGGACCCTCTACGACTGGGACGGCACCCCCGGCTACGGCCATGACGGCGCGGGCACCGGCCAGTTCGCCTACCTGCGCGTCATCCCCGGCACCCGGGTAGCGGTGGCCCTGCTGACCAACGGCGGCGACGCCCGGATCCTGTACGCGAACCTGTTCCGCGAGCTGCTGGCCGAGATCGCCGCCGTGCGGATGCCCGCGCCGTTCGGTCCGCCCGCGCGGCCGCTGGTGGTGGATGTGGCGCGGTTCGCGGGGACGTATCGGCGGGAGGGTGTGGAGATCACGGTCACCGCGCGGGATGGGGTGGCGCGGCTGGTGTACCGGTTTGTGGGTGGGATGGCGGTGTATTCGGATGCGCTGGAGATGGAGTTGACGGCGGTGTCGGAGTCAGCGGGGGTGACGGTGTTCGCGGGACCGGGAACCGGGACGTTCAGCGGGGATTGGATGCCGGTGGTGTTCAGCCGGCTGCCGGATGGGACCGGGTGTGTGTACGTGGGGGCGCGGGCGACGCCGAAGATCGCCTGATCGGGTGGCTTGGGGCGGCCGAGCCCCGAGCCCGCGGCTGTCCGGCCCGGCTGTCCGGCCCGGCGGGCGGCGGTGGGCCGGGCGGCGGTGGGTGAGCGGTGCGGGGCTTAGCCGGTGGGCTGGACGTTCTGCCGGGCCTCGGTCGCGGAGGTCGGCGCCGGGAAGGTCAGTGGGCTGGTGTCGGGGCAGGCCGTGGGGTGCGCGCCGCCCTCGGGGCGGCCCGGTTTGCCGAACTCCAGGGTGAAGCAGCGGCGGGCGGTGGCTTCCGGGGGGCCGGAGCGGCGGTCGCCGGTCATCCAGTTGCTGCGCCAGCCCTCGCCGGTGACCCGGACCAGCAGGGAGACGCCGCCAACGGCCCGGTCCACGCCCTCGGTGCGCAGGACCTGCACGCCTGGTTGTTCGACGGCCAGGCGGGCGTGCTCGGTGACGCCGGACAGGCGCATCCGGGCCAGCTGGTCACCGAGGGCGGTGGCGCGGCGGGTGGCATCGGCTTCGGCGTTCTCGTGGGCACCGGTGCCGTCGAACAGGCCGGTGAACAGCCACACCGGTACCGCCAACAGTGCCGCGGCCACCGCGAAGATCGCCAGCCCCCCGGCGACCGAGTTGGTCGTGCGTATCCCCATGGGGAAATTTTGGCGGGTCAGGAGGTGAAGCGGAAGGTGCTCACCACCGCAGCGTGATCGGAAGTCCACTCGTTGTCGCGGTGGTTGGGCACTGGCTTCGGGGTGCCGACCACGACCGTGCGGGAGTCCAGCACCCGCAGCGGCCCCTTGACGTGGATGAAGTCGATCCGGTCCTGGGGCTCTGCCTTTGCCGCCTGGTCGTTCCAGGGGTAGACCGGGGACCAGGTGTTGCCAGGGTCGCTGGCCGGGTCGGGGTGGGCGGCGCGGTAGGAATCGGTCAGCCCGGCCTTGGCGACCTCCCGGGTGGTGGGCCAGTCCAGCGCGTAACCGCAGTGCGACTTCCGGGTGGCCCGGGTCCAGTCCAGGTGCGACGGCGAGTTGAAGTCACCGGCCAGGATCACCGGGGTGCGCCCGGACTCGGCCAGCTCCTCGCGCAGCTCGGCCAGGATGTCGCGGATCTCCTGGGGACGCTGGGATTCCTCCTCTCGACGCAGAATCTGCTCGTTGGTCATGCCGGCGTGGCACGCGTCGTACGGGCCGTACGGCGTGTAGTTCAGGTGCGCCGACCAGACCACCGCCTCCCGGCCATCGGGCAGCCGGATCCGGATCCCGGCGCCGCTGAGCGTTTTTCCGGCGGCGTTGACCGGCGCGTACTCGGCGACGATCGGGTGCCGGCTGATCAGGCCGAGGCTGTAGCTCGCCTGGTAGTGGTGCCAGCCGAGTTCGGCCGCAAGCTCCTTGGCCGCGACACTGTAGGTCTCTTGCATTGCCACGACGTCCACGGCCTGCTCCCGAAGAAAGCGGACCTGCTTGGCGCGGTAGTCATTGACCTTGGTGCCGCCGTACCAGAGGTTGGCCGACATGACCTTCAGCTGTTCCGGCGCGGTCTGCTTCGCCGCCGCGGGCACCGCGGTGGCCAGGGTCAGACCGGCACAGGTCAGCAGGGCGAGAAGTCGAGTGAGTCGCACCCGGGTACGGTGTCAGTCGAAGGTGGACGGCAGGCAGCCGCCGATCGACGGGCGGGTTTCAGATTTTCAGGCTCGTAGGCGCAGTCCCTTCGGTGTGGCACGGAAACCGGCCTCGCGGAGCACGTCGGCCAGGTGCGAGGTGAGCGCGGCCTCGCCGTCGGCGCGCTGCACCGCGAGCTGCCCGAGCCAGCCGTCGTGCACCGCCTGGGCCAGCGCGGACGCGCCCGCCCGCAACGCGCCGTCCTCCTCGGTGAAGGACAGCAACGACCGGCCGCCGCGCTCGACGTAGAGCGTGGGCACCCCGTCCACCAGCACCGCGAGCGCGCCCGCCTTGCGGCCGGGCCGGTGTTTGGTGTCGCCGAGCGCCGCGGGCCAGGCCAGCGCCGCGCCGTAGGGCTGGGCCGGGTCGGCGGCGGCCAGTACCACCGCCCTGGGCTGCTCGGGTAAGGGCTCCGCGCCGCGGGAGTTGGCGCGTAACTGGTCCACCGCGCCACGCACCGCGAACTGGGCCGCGCCCAGCCCTTCCACCACGTACCCGCGGACCACCTGCCCGGACTCCTCCATGGCCCGCAACACCCGGTACACCCCGCTGAATCCGCCGGTCACCCGCTCGGTGTCCAGCGCGCCCCTGGTGAGCACCCCGTGTCGTTCCAGGAACGCCTCGGCCCGCGCGTGCGCCCGCCGGGTCGGGTCGAGCGCCCTGGGCGGCACCAGGGTCCACCGCCCGCCAGCGGTGGGCGGCCCGCTGCGGCTGGGCATGGCCGGGCGGGCCGCACGCAGCCGGGCGTACCGGCCGCGGGGCGCGCTCGCCCGGGGTTTGTGTGTGGCGCCGCGACCGGAGACCAGGGCGCGCAACGGTGTCAGCGTGTCGTTGCTGACCAGTCCGGCCCACACCAGTTCCCACAACCCGGCCAGCACCGCCTGGTCGCCGGGGGCCGGTTCCGCCTGGGACAGCAGGATTTCCCCGGCCCGATCGGCGAGCTGCCGGAAGAACAGCGCACCACCGTCCAAAGTGGACAGCAGGGCGGTGTGCAGTGGCGTGGCGGGCGGATCGTCCTCGGGATCGGGCAGCAGCAGGTCGGCGACCTCGGTCGGCGCCAGCACAACCCAGCCGTCGCCACCGGCCAGTGCGCCACTGCCGGTCCAGGTGACCTCGCCGCTGGCGGTGAGCTGGTCGAGCAGCGCGGGGGAGTAGCCGGGCAGCCGGGCGGGCAGGAGCAGCGACTCCAGCGCGCTGGCGGGCAGTGGCGCGCCCGCGAGCTGTTCCACCACGGCCAGCACATCGTCCTCGGTGGGCGCGAACCGCATCCGCCGGGAGACGCCGTGCCAGGACGGCAGGAACCGGCCAAGGGCCGCGGGTTCCACCGGTTCGACCTCGGCGCGCAGCCGCGCCAGGCTGGCCCGGCGCAGGCGGCGCAGCACCTCGGCGTCGCAGTACTCCAGCCCACCTGCCGGCACGTGCGCCTCGGGCAAGGGGCGCAGCTCACCCTTGACCAGGCGGCCCAGTCCGGTCTGGCGTTCCAGCACCGCGGTGACCACGGCGACGCCGAGGCCGAAGCGGGTGGCCGCGTCGCCAGCGGTGAACGGGCCACGGGTGCGGGCGTACCGGGACAGCAGGTCACCGACTGGGTCGGGCACCGGTTCGGTGAACACCTCGGGCACGCCCACCGGCAGAGCCGCGCCCAGCGCGTCCCGGACCCGGCCGGCGTCCTCGATGGCCAGCCAGCGCTGCTCCCCGGCGATGCGCACCTGGATGGCCCGGCGGGTCGCGGCCAGTTCCGCGAGCCAGTCCGGCTGCACACCGCGGGCGGCGGCCTCCTCGGTGGACAGGTCGCCGATGAAGCGCAGCAGATCGGCCGCGCCCTCCAGGTTCCGTACCAGGCGATCCGGGCTGAGGCGTTGCAGTTGCCGCTCGATCTCGGCGAGCACCTCGGGGTCGAGCAGTTCGCGGATCGCCTCCGCGCCGAGCAGTTCGGCGAGCAGGGTGCTGTCCAGGGACAGCGCGGCCGCGCGTCGTTCGGCCAGCGGCGCGTCGGTCTCGTAGAGGAACATGCCGACATAGCCGAACAGCAGGCTGCGCGCGAACGGCGAGGGCGACGGGGTCTCGACCTCGACCACCTTGACCTTGCGGGCGCGCACCTCGGTCATGAGCGTGCGCAGCCCCGGCAGGTCGTAGACGTCCTGGACGCACTCGCGCATGGCCTCCAGCACCACCGGGAACTGCTCGTAGCGCGCGGCCACGGCCAGCAACTGGGCGGACCGCTGGCGCTGCTGCCACAGCGGCACCCGCCGGGCCGGATCGCGACGGGGCAGCAGCAAGGACCGGGCGGCGCATTCCCGGAACCGGGCGGCGAACAACGCGGAGGAGCCCAGCTCGGCGACCACGACCTGCTCGACCTCCTCCGGGTCGAGCAGCACGTCCTCGGCGGTGGGCAGCACCTCGCCGCCGTCGCTGTCCCAGGCGTCCGGCAGCCGCAGCACGATGCCGTCGTCGGAGTGCGCGACCTGCGCCTCCAGCCCACGCCGCTCGCGCAGCCGGGCGGCCACCGCCAGCGCCCACGGCCCGTTGACCCTGGCGCCGAACGGCGAGTGCACCACCAGCCGCCAGTCGCCAAGCTCGTCCCGGAACCGCTCGACCACGATGGACCGGTCACTGGGCACGTGCCGGGTGGCGGCCCGCTGTTCGGCGAGGTAGCTCAGCAGGTTGTCCGCTGCCCACTCGTCCAGCCCGGCCGCGCGCACCCGCGCCCTGGCCGCTGGTTCGTCCATTGTGGACACTTCGCGGACGAACCTGCCCAGCGCCCGGCCGAGTTCGAGTGGACGGCCGGGGGAATCGCCCTTCCAGAACGGCATCCGCGCGGGCTGGCCGGGCGCCGGGGTGACGATCACCCGATCGTGGGTGATGTCCTCGACCCGCCAGGCGGAGGTGCCGAGCAGGAAGGTGTCGCCGACCCTGGACTCGTAGACCATCTCCTCATCCAGTTCCCCGACCCGCGAGCCCGCGCCCTCGGCGCCGGCCGGGGTCATGACGGTGAACAGGCCGCGGTCGGGGATGGTGCCGCCGGAGGTGACCGCGAGCCGTTGCGCGCCGGGGCGGCCGCGCAGTTCACCGGTGATCCGGTCCCAGGTGATCCGGGCGCGCAGTTCGCCGAAGTCCTCACTGGGGTAGCGCCCGGCGAGCATGTCCAGCACCGCGTTCAGCGCCGAGTCGGGCAGTGCGGCGAACGGCGCGGCCCGGCGGACCAGCGCGGCCACCTCGGTGACGGTCTTGGGTTCGAGGGCGACCATGGCCACGATGTGCTGGGCCAGCACATCCAGCGGATTACGCGGGTAGCGGACGGCCTCGATGGCGCCTTCCGTCATGCGTTCGGCCACCACCGCGCAGGCCACCAGATCACCGCGGAACTTGGGGAACACCACACCCTTGGACACCGCGCCGACCTGATGCCCGGCCCGGCCGACCCGTTGCAGCCCGGCTGCCACCGACGGTGGCGCCTCGACCTGGACCACCAGGTCGACCGCGCCCATGTCGATGCCCAGCTCCAGCGAGGAGGTGGCCACCGCACAGGGCAGCACCCCGGATTTCAGTTCTTCCTCGACCAGGGTGCGCTGTTCCCGGGACATGGAGCCGTGGTGCGCCCGCGCGATCACCGGGTGCGCGCCGGTGCTCAGCCCGGACTGGCCGATCGCCTCGGCCGGGAAGTGGTCGAGATCGATCCGGTCGTCGGGTTCGGTGGCGAGTTCGTTGAGGCGGGCGGTCAGGCGTTCGGCCAGTCGGCGTGAGTTGGCGAAGACGATCGTGGACCGGTGTGCGCGGACCAGCCGCAGCACCCGCTCCTCCACCGCGGGCCAGATCGAGGTGCGTTTCTCCGCCCCCGCGGCCGATCCGCTGACCTCGCCGGTCGGCTCGCCGAGGGTGGACATGTCCTCGACCGGCACCTCCACCCTGACCTCGATCGTCTTGGGTGTCTTGGGCTGCACCACCTCGACCGGGCGGCCACCGGCGAGGAACGCGCTAACCTCCTCGATCGGCCGCACCGTCGCGGACAGCCCGATCCGCTGCGCGGGCGCGCCGAGGAGTTCGTCCAGGCGTTCCAGAGACAACGCGAGGTGCGCCCCGCGTTTGCCGCCCGCCATCGCGTGCACCTCGTCCACGATCACCGTGTGCACCCCACGCAGGGAGTCCCTGGCCGCCGAGGTGAGCAGCAGGAACAGCGATTCGGGCGTGGTGACCAGCACGTCCGGCGGCTTCCGGCCGAAGGCGCGGCGTTCCTCGGCCGGGGTGTCGCCGGTGCGCATGCCGACGGTGATCGCCGGTTCGGGCAGGTCAAGCCGGTGGCTGGCCTGGCGGATGCCCGCGAGTGGCCCGCGCAGGTTGCGCTCGACGTCCACGGCCAGCGCCTTCAGCGGGGAGATGTAGAGGACACGGCAGCGGCCGCGGGCGTCCTCGGGAGGTGGTTCGGTGGCCAGCCGGTCCAGCGCCCACAGGAAGGCGGCGAGGGTCTTGCCGGACCCGGTGGGCGCCACGACCAGGGCATGCCGGCCCGCGGCAATGGCGAGCCAGGCACCCAGCTGAGCCGCGGTGGGCTCGGCGAAGGCGCCCCGGAACCAGTCCCTGGTGGCGGGGGAGAACATCGGCAGGTCGGCCATGGCACCCATCCTCACCCCGCACCCCGACATTCGGCCTAATCGGTTATCCACAGGGCCGGGGCCGGGCGGAGTTATCCACAGGGCGGCGGACTACAGGTTGCGCACCAGGCCCACGGCATCCGAGAGTGAGATGCCCGGGAATTCCCGGCGCACCGCCCGGACCGCGACGATCTCGGAGTCGTCGCGGAGCAGGCGGATGTGGCTGAGATCGTGGGTTTCGCGGATTCGGGCCGCGGAGTGGAACTGGTCGCGGAACTGCTGTTCGCGCCGGGATTTTTCCCGGTTCGAGCCGTAGATGGCCACGACCAGGCCGAGCAGGGCGACACCGATGGCAAGGGTGCTGTTGTCGGTGAGCACCAGGACGAGGGTGATCACTGCCGTGATCGCGCTCAGGATCGTCCACATCACCTGGGCAGCATATGGCCTGGCACGGTCGATGGCTGGCCGGTTGAGGACTGGTGTGGGCGCTCTGGTTGAGCTGAGTGCGCTGGTGGCCGGGATGTCCGGGCATCGGTTGGGCGGGTGGTGTGGAGACTGCGACGGCGGCTCGGGCCGCGTGGTCCTCGCCGCCGGCCTGGCGGTTGCCGGAGTGCTCGGCGCGAGCTGACGAGCGCGGTGTTGTCGGGGCGCCGGTGGTCGTCGGCGTGACTGGTGGTTGTTGACGTGGCCGGAGGCTCGCGGTACGTCGAGGGCCGTTGGGATGTCGAGTGGTTGTCGGCGTGGTGTGAGCCTCGCGGAGCCCTGGTGACTGCTGGAGTGTCAGGCGGTTGCTGGTGTGGCGGTGGGTTGCCGGTGTGTTTGGCAGCCGCCGGAGTGGCTGGTGACTGCCGGGACGTCCGGCGGTTGCCGGAGTGCGCGGGGTGTCCCGTGCGCCCCGGCTCGCCGCTGGGCTGGACGTACCTGACCGGCTGAGGCCTGGGCGGTGTGGTGCCGGCTAGGGCTTGGTGCCGTAGTGGACGGTTTTGGCGGACAGGAAGAACAGGTCCTGTCGTTGGTCGACGCCTGCTGGGTCCTTGGGGTCGAGCAGGCGGTCCAGGGTGGCCAGGTCGTCGGGGGCGAGGTCCTCGGCGAAGCCGTGGCGCTGGCGTTCCAGGGTCCGGCGGATGGATTGGCGGTGTGGTTCTGACAATGGAGAGGGGTGGTCGATCAGGAAGGTCTTGCTGCGGACTTCGGTGAGGCCCGTGTTGGCGAGGAGGGTTTTCCAGTCCTCGACCACGGGGACCGTGCCGGGCAGGTCCGCGCGCATCCGGTTGAAGCGGTCGGTTGTCGCCGCGTCCAGTCGGGTGGCCAGGCCAGGGCGGCCGAAGCCCAGGTCGCGTGGCAGACAGCGGGTTGGCAGGCCGCCTTCGACGATGGCCAGCACACCGCCCGGGTTGAGCAACGCGGTCAGGAGGTGGAGCGCGTCCTGCTGGTCGCCGACGTGGTGCACGACCTGGCCGGACCACACGAGGTCGGCGTGGTCCAGGTCGGCGAGGCCTGCCGGGAACTCGGCTACCTGGGTGCGCAGGGTGACGCCGAGGCGCTTGGCGCGCAGTTCGGCGCGGTCCAGCAGTTCGGGGCTGCCGTCGACGGCGGTGACCTCGGCCGGTGGGAAGGCCGCGGCGAGCTGGCAGGCGGCCACGCCCGGACCGCTGCCGATGTCCAGGATGCGCTGCGGAGTCAGGTGGCTCAGTTCGGCCAGTGCCTGCTCGACGTACGGGAAGTTGGTCTCGGCCTCGCGTTCGAGCAGGTCGGCCATTGCGGCCCAGTCGATGTCGGTCATGACCCGACCATGCACCCAGGCGAGGAATATTGACAAACTTCTTTGCTGTTTCTGCAATATGAGTATGGATGAGGTGCTCGCCGAGGTCGGACCTCGGCTGAAACGGATCCGCCAGCAGCGCAACTGCACGCTGGTCGCGTTGTCGGAGACCACCGGCATCTCGGTGAGCACGCTGTCCCGGCTGGAGTCGGGTCAGCGCAAACCGAGCCTGGAGCTGTTGCTGCCGATCGCGCATGCGCACCAGGTGCCGCTGGACGAGCTGGTCGGGGCGCCACCGGTGGGGGACCCACGGGTGCGGCTCAAGCCGGTCCGGCACGGTGACTCGGTGGTGGTGCCGCTGACCCAGCAGCCGGGCGGGTTGCAGGCGTACAAGATGGTCATCGGGACCACCAAGAACAGGCCGGACCCGCGCACGCACGAGGGCTACGAGTGGCTGTACGTGCTCGCCGGGAAGCTCCGGCTGGTGCTGGCCGACCACGACGTGATCCTCAAGGTCGGTGAGGCCGCCGAGTTCGACACCCGGTTGCCGCACTGGTTCGGCAGCACCGGTGACGCCCCGGTGGAGATCCTCAGCCTGTTCGGTCCGCAGGGGGAGCGGATGCACGTCCGGGCGAAGCCGCGCGGGGACTAGCGACAATCAATCGCCCTCAATTAGGGGATCCGCCCGCGTTGCTCCGTTCGGACATGGCAGCATCAGCCTCCGCTGAAGGAAGGCGAGGGGAGAGCTGTGCGCGTCCTGTCCGTTGACCTGGGCACGTCCAACACCGTGGCGGTGCTGTCCGCACACGGCCTGCCGCCGCGGGTCATCGAGGTGGACGGCTCCGCGACCATGCCCTCGGCGGTCTACGCCAACGAGGACGGCACCCTGCTGGTCGGCCGGGACGCCGAACGGCAGGCGAGACTGGACCCGTCGCGGTTCGAGCCGAACCCGAAGCGGCGCATCGACGAGACCACGTTGCTGCTGGGCACCAACGTCATCACCGTCACCGACGCGCTGGCCGCGGTGCTGGAGCGGGTCGCCAAGGAGACCGCTCGGCAGCTCAACGGCGTGCTGCCGGACGAGGTGCGGCTGACCCACCCCGCGCAGTGGGGCACGGTGCGGCGCAACGCCCTGGTCTCCGCGGCGCGGCTGGCCGGGCTCGGGCCCAACCTGGTGCTCGTGCCGGAGCCGGTGGCCGCGGCCGCGCACTTCGCCTCCTTCCCGGACCGCGAACTCACCCCCGGGCAGGCGCTGGCCGTCTACGACCTGGGCGCGGGCACCTTCGACGTCGCCGTCGTCGGGGTCACGCCGACCGGGTTCACCGTGCTCGCCGAGGACGGCCTGCCGGACCTGGGCGGTCTGGACGTGGACCACGCGCTGCTCATCCACGTCGGCCGGGAGGTGTCCTTCCGCGACCCCGGTCGCTGGCAGCGACTGCTGCGCCCGGAGTCCACCGCGGACCGCCGGGCCCGCCGCACCCTGCTCGAGGACGTGCGCGAGGCCAAGGAAGCCCTCTCCCGGCACCAGCAGACCGAGGTGCCGATGCCGGAGGAGTTCTCCGACGTCCTGGTCACCCGCACCGAGCTGGAGGCGCTGATCCGCCCCAGCCTGCTGCGCAGTGTCGACGTGCTGTCCCAGACCATCCAGCGCGCCGGCATGTCGCCGGAGCAGCTCGCCGGGATCTTCCTGGTCGGCGGGTCGAGCCGGATCCCGCTGGTGGCACAGCTCATCGCGGACCGGCTGCGGGTGGTGCCGGTCAGTCTTGACCAGCCCGAGACCGCGGTGGCCATGGGCGCGTACCACGTGCCGCAGGACGACAACCCGCTGCGCACCCAGGACGTGCCGTCCGCGACGGCCCAGGGCCTGCAGACGGGCTCGGGCGTGCAGACGGCATCGGGCGCGCAGGCCGGGCAGGCCGGGGCGGCCGGATACGCCGCGCACGGCACGCAGGGCGAGCACGCGGGCCAGGCCGGGTACGGCGAGCATGCCGCGCAGGCCGGGTACGGCGCGCACACTGAACACGCCGCGCAGGCCGGATATGGCGCGCACGCTGAACACCCGGCGCAGTCCGGGTACGGCGCCCAGACCGAGCACGGGGCGCAGTCCGGGTACAGCGCTGCCGGGTACGCCGCGCAGCCAGGCCACGCCGGCTACCCGGCGCAGGGCGAGCACGCGGGGCAGGCCGGGTATCCCGACCAGACCGCGTACCTTGACCAGACGGGGCACACCCAGGCAGGGCACACCCAGACGGGGCATGGCACTCAGCCGGCGCACGTCACACAGTCCTCGCACGTGACGCAGTCGGCCACCCCGGCCCCCGGACTGCCGAGCCAGTCGCAGTATCCCGGGCAACAGCAAGGCTACGCCCAACAGCAGCAGTACCCGGGCGGTTATCCACAGGGTGGCGGTTATCCCCAGGCGGCCGGTGGTGGCAAGGGCGGCAAGGGCAACAAGAACAAGTTGCTGCTGATCGGGATCGCCGCGGCGGTGGTGGTCGTGCTCGGGGTGGTGATCGGGGTGTTCGCGTTCGGTGGGACGAAGCTGCCTACCGCGCAGGACTGCCAGTCGGTCGGGTCGGCTGATGACAAGGGCTTCACGAGTTGTCTGCGGCAACTCGCCGGAACCGTGGCCGACACCGGGAAATGCGCCAAGGGACCCGGGGTGGCCAACGTTCCGGCCGAGGTCGCGAAGTTGGTCGGGGCGCAGGTGAGTTGCAGTGTCAGCGAGGCGGACGGGCAGCAGGTGCAGGTGATCTACCAGCAGGCGTCGTCGCAGCAGTCCGCCGACATGGCCGCGGCCATGACCAAGCAGCTCGCGGGCAAGGGCGAGAAGGTCGAGGCGCCGTGGCAGGGCAACGGGCTCAAGGGGCACTACTCGGCGGCGGTGAACAACAGCACCGGGTGGGTGGTCTTCACCGTGGAGGGCAGGCCGCTGTTCGGGGCGGTCAACGTGACCGGGGCCAAGGCGGGTAACGCCAACGCGATGGCCGACCTGTTCGAGCAGAAGATCCAGCCGGGCACCAGCTGAGACCGGACGGCCGCGCTCCGGGGCGAGATGGCGGCCGTGGTTGTGGCCGGGATGGCCGTAAGCGTGGCCGTGGCGCAGTGGTTGTGGCTGGGACGGCGGCGTCCCTGGCTGGGACGCCGCCGTCGTCAGGTCAGCCGATCTCGTAGGCCTTGAGCACGGTCTGCTCGACCGAGTTCGTGCCGTCGGATGCCTTGCCCCGCAAGGACACGAAGCCCTTGGCCGGGTTCCGCACGGTCGCGGTCCAGCCGGTCGCGCTCTTGTCCACCTTGGCCTGCTGCCAGGTGGCGCCGTCATCCACGGAGTAGTCCACGGTCAGGCTGGTCGCCTCGGCCGGGCCGTCCTGCCGCGGCACCGTCACCGGGATGGCGAACTCCCGGTCCCCTGGCGCCAGGTTGCGCAGGTTCACCGGGGGTGCGTAGCGGACGTTGAACAGTGGCAGGGCGCCGGCCTCCACCCGGGGGATGCCGAAGGTCCACACCGAGCTGATCTTCGTGCTGGTGGTCCACCACGGCGCGTCCCGGCTGACGTCGGACTCCAGCCGGTACTGGGTGGCGCGTTCGCGCAGGAAGATGCCGCGGCCGGGGGCGTTGTGCCGGGCGACCTCCTTGCCGTCGGCGAACAGGGTGGTCGTGCCCTTGTCGATGCCCCAGCTCGGGTCGGCGGGCCTGGGGTGGCCTGCCGCGTCGGACCACCAGGGCACCGTGACGTCGATCAGGTCGGCCTTGAAGTGGGCCCACGGGTGGTTGTCGCCGACGCCGTTGCTGGTGGTGCCGGTGAAAGCCGGGCCGTTGACCGCCTTGTTCCACTCCTGGCGGTAGGACTTGCCGCCCTCCAGCTTCAGCTTGCCGACCAGGTCGCCGGAGGCGCCGTACCAGCCGCCGACGTTGATCTCCCAGTTGCCCGGCGTGTAGTGCTCGACCCGTTCGGCCGAGGCCACCGCCTGGGTGAACCAGTTGGTGCTCAGCCGGTCGCCGAGGGCCTCCACACTGGCCCCCACGATGGGCGGCTCAGTCTCGCTGAAACCGTGGTAGGCCATGGTGATCGCGGCCAGGTCGGCGGTCTTGACCGGGTAGTCCACCTTGGCCGGGACCTTGCCAGGGGAGGGGAAGGACAGCTCGTAGCGGTACTTGCTGCCGCGCCGCGTGGTCAGCGAGAGCTGCCCGCCGGTCTTGGCGTACTCGGCGAACTTCGGCCCATAACTGCCGAAGACCCGCACCGAGGGCAGCACCGCCGGGTTCTCCTCCTGGGCCAGCCGCGCGCCCGCCCGGAACGGCTGGTCGTCGGTGACGTAGAGCCCGGCGATCAGGCCACCGGCCGCCTTGATGTTGCGGATCCGTTGGTACACCTCGTCAAAGGTGGTCTGGCCGGGCAGCCCGATGACCACCAGCTTGCCCTTGGCATCGACCTTGGCCAGCTCCTCCACCGTGCCGCCACCGGCGTACACGCTGGGCAGCTTGGTGCTGATCGGGTCATCCGGCGAACCGCGCAGCCAGCCGACCGGGATCTCCTGGCGTTGCGCCCCTTCGGTGAACAGCTCCAGGTCGGGCTCCTCCAGCCGGAGGTTGTCCGCGTAGCTGAAGGAGGGCGAACCGGCCCCGACGGAATGGCTGTAGTACTCGGAGAAACGGGGGTTGAGCAGCCAGCCGAAGCTGTAGGTCAGCCCGTTGTCCTTGATCCGCTGCCGCATCTGGGACAGCCAGTACCCGCTGCGCGCGGCGGGCTGGTCACTGCTGACCTTGACCCGCTTGGCCTGCCTGGTGTCGAAGGAGACCGTCGCCGCCTTGGTGATCTTCACCTCGGGGTTGGCCACCATCGCGATGGTGGCATCAGCGCCCGGCCGCGGCGTGGTGATCGAGGCGATCGCGCTGTAGACGCCCGGCGGCACGCGGGTGCTGCCGGTGAAGGAGAGGTGGTAGCGCGCGCCGTCCTGCTGCCGCAGCAGCGTGATGTCGCCGTCCTGCGCCGTGGCGGGCTTGCCGTCCTGCCGGATTGCCTTGGCGTTGACGTCGTAGTGCTCGCCCTCCTCGTGCGCGCCGAGCAGCGAGCGCACCGTGGTGCTGCCGTCGGCGGCGGTGAGCACGCCGCCGTAGCTGCCCGGCTTGGCCGCCCGCGGGGTCAGCGTGACGCTCACCTCGGCCTTGCCACCGGCTGGGACGGTCACCGAGTTGGCGGACAGCTTGGCCAGCCCGGCAGGCGCCGGGTTGCCCGCGGTGTCGGCCAGGTCCAGCTTGAGGCTCAGCGTCAGCGGCGTCGTACCCGGGTTGGTGTAGGTCACCGTGCGGGTCTCGGCCTTGGTGCTGGGCCACTTCAGGAACGCGTTGAGCACGCTCGGGCTGGCCAGCGCCTTGGCGCCGACGGCCTTGCCGAGGTCCATCCGGCCGCCGCCGACGGTGAAGACCCCGTTGCCGGACACCGGAACCGCGGTGGAGACCAGCGCGGACTTGATCTGCTCGGCGGTCCAGTCCGGGTGCTGCTGGGCCAGGATCGCCGCGCCGCCCGCGACGTGCGGGGTGGCCATCGAGGTGCCGGATGCCTTGGTGTAGCGCTCGTTCACCGGGGTGCCCATGGCCGTGCCGGTCGCCCGTGCGGCCACGATGTCACTGCCCGGCGCCGCGATCTCCGGCTTCACCGCGCCGTCGCCGACCCGCGGTCCCTGGCTGGAGAAATCGGAGCGGCCGCCGCCCTTGGTGACACTGCCGACCGTCAGCGCCAGGTCCGCGCTGGCCGGTGAGGACACCGAGCCGGGGGAGCCGAAGTTGCCCGCGGCGATCACGAACAGCGTGTTGTGCTTGCGGGACAACGTGTTCACCGCCTGCGCCATCGGGTCCGAGCCGTCCGTTGGCCCGCCGCCGAGACTCATGCTGATGACCTTGGCCTTGACCTCGGCCGCGGCCCACTCCATGCCCGCGATGATGTCGGCGAAGCTGCCGCTGCCGCCGTCGTCGAGCACCTTGCCCACGGCCAGGTCGGCCTCGGGGGCCACGCCCTTGAACTTGCCGCCCTCGGCCGCGCCGGAGCCGACCGCGGTGGCCGCCACGTGGGTGCCGTGCCCGTCGCCGTCCTTGACGTTGCCCTTGCCGCTGAAGTCCTTGCTGTGCTTGACCTTCCCGGCCACATCCGGGTGCGTGTCGTCGATGCCGGTGTCCAGCACGGCGACCGTGGTGCCCTTGCCGGTGAACCCGGCCTGCCAGGCCGCGGGCGCGCCGACCTGCGGCACGCTGGTGTCCAGGTTGGCCTGCGCCTTGCCGTTGAGCCAGATCTTGCGCGCGTTACCGGCCAGCGTGCCCGGCCCCTGGTGGGTCAGCTCGCGCCAGAACTCGGCGGTGCTGGACTTGCGGTCCTCCACCGCGGCCATGTTCAGGCTGGGCAGCTCCCGGCGCACGGTCGTGCCCGGCAGTTCCGCGGCACGGCGGGTGGTCGCGGCCTCCGGGTAGTGCACCAGCAGCGGCAGCGCCGGGCTGCGCGCGTCGTCATAGCCCTGCCGGATCAGGCCGGTGATGTTGAACAGCTCGCGGTCCAGCAGCCCCTCGCCGATGAGGCGATCGGCCTTGTTCGGCACCAGATACCAGTCGGTGCGGCCGTGCTGGGTGACCGGGAACTGCTGGTAGCCGAACGCGGTGCCGTCGGCGACCGGTTCGACGGTCAGGCTCCAGCTCCCGTCGGCGCGCTGGCCCGCGCGCACCCGGTCGCCGGTGATCAGTGTGACCTGGTGATGCGTCCCGGCTCCCGGTGTGGCGCCCGGCGCGGCGGTGGCGGTCGGCGCCACCGCCAGCGTGGCGCTCACCGTGGTCAGTGCCACCAGTCCGGCCAACGTCCGTGATCTTCGGTTCATCGTTGGACCCCTCGGTAGGAATGGGGCGGATGTGGATGCCCCTTTCCCTTAGTGGCCGAAACTTGGTGAGAGTTCCACTTTTTCCTGCGATCGACCGACATCCATTGGCGGGTCAGACCTGGTCCCAGGGAGCGAGTTCGTAGGCCAGCCGCAGCAGGTCCATCAGGTCGGGGTCGACCGCGAACTCGACCTCGTCGACGCAGCTCAGGGCGCGTGCGCCGGTGGTCGCGTTGGTGAAGAAGGCGGCCCGGAAACCGGGTAGATCGACTAGTTCCACCGGGCGGAGCGTCTCCGGGACGCCCAGCGTGGCCAGACCGCGGCGCAGCAGCTGGTAGGCGATCCCGGGCAGCACGTCCGCTTCCGGCCACACGATCCGCTCGCCGTCGAAGAAACCCAGGTTCCAGATCGAGCCCTCGCTGAGCCTGCCGCGCTCATCCAGGAAGACCACGTCCGCATAGCCGGCCAGCCGGGCCAGCCGCTGCTGCTGGAACAGGCCGAAGGTGCCCACGTGCTTGAACTCCGGCGCGTCCCGGGAGTAGCGGACGGTGCGGGTGCGCAGCGGCGCGGTGGCGACCTCGGGGGCCGGGCGGATCAGCACCAGCACCCTGGAGTCGATCGGATCGCCGAGCCCGCCCCAGCTCAGCTCGGTCGGGAAGACGTTGATCCGGGCGTTGACCGGGCCCGGCAGGCCGGAGAGTGCCTGCCGCAACAGGGTGCGCACCCGGTCGGTGTCCAGGGTGGTGCCGAACAGCGACTTCGTCGCGTTGCCGAGCCGGTCCAGGTGCAGGTCCAGCCCGCGGACCCGGCCGTCCACCGCGGTCATGCCGGTGAAATGGCCGTAGTTGACCGTGGTCGTGGTCAGCAGCTCCTCGACCGTGGCCGGTCGTCCGTCGATCTCGGCGCGCAGCACGTGCATGCCGCCGAGACTAGGACGACGCGCGCTTTTGTCTGGTCAGCAGGGTGCGCAGCCGGCTGATCGCGCGGTGCTGGGCCACCCGCACCGCGCCGGGCGTGGACCCGACCGTGCTGGCGGTCTCCTCCGCGGAGAGCCCGACGACCACCCGCAGCACCAGGATCTCCCGCTGCTTGGGCGGCAGCACGTCCAGCAGCTTGCCCATCTCCGCGGACAGCTCGCGGTAGAGCGCCAGCTGCTCCGGCCCGCCCTCGGTGACCACGGTGTCCGGCACCTCGGGCACCGGTTCGGAGAAGTTGCGCGCCGCGTGCCGGTAGGCGTCGGCGACCTTGTGCCCGGCGATGCCGTAGACGAAGGCCAGGAACGGACGGCCCTGGGAGCGGTAGGTCGGCAACGCGGTCAGCACCGCGAGACAGACCTCCTGCGCCACATCGTCGGCCGAGGCGTAGGAACGCTCCTGACGGCCGATCCGGGTGCGGCAGTAGCGGACCACGATGGGCCGGAGGTAACCCAGCAGCCAGGACATCGCGTACCGGTCGCCGGCGATGGCCGCCGACACCACCCCGTCCAGTTCGCTGTCCTGGGTTTCCGGCCGGACCGGGGTGAAGATGGTGCTCGTGCGCCTGGCGATGTCCCGGCGTAACACCCCGCCGAGTCCCCCAAGGGAATGCGCCTGTGCGGACACTGTGGAGTCCCCTCTCTACTCGCCCCAGCCGACACGATTCCTGCGTTCGGACGAACTCTTGCTTCAACTTTCGACTTGTTCTGTGACGCAACGCACGGTGCGACGGGGCCGGAGACGGAATGTGATGTCTCCGGTCCAAACCGTTACCTGAATGGCGGGCGCTCGTTGCCCGTTCGGTCGCGCCGTGGCCGGGCACCGCTGGACGGTTCCGCGCTGGTGGGCCGCGTGCCACGATCGAAGGCATGGAGCGTCAGCTGTACGAGGCCGAGCACGAGGCGTTGCGGGCGACGGTGCGGGAGTTCCTCACCAGGTCGGTGCTGCCCCATCACGAGCAGTGGGAACGGGACGGCATCGTCGCGCGCGAGGTCTGGGAGGAGGCGGGCAAGCTCGGTCTGCTCGGCATCGACATGCCGGTGGAGCACGGCGGCGGGGGCGAGTCCGACTACCGCTTCTACGCGGTGCAGGACGAGGAGATCGTCCGGGCCGGGGCCACCGGGCTGGGCTTCGGGCTGCACAACGACATCGTCGGGCCGTACCTGCGCGAGCTGACCACGCCGGAGCAGCGGCAACGCTGGCTGCCGGACTTCTGCGCGGGCAAGCTGATCACCGCGATCGCCATGAGCGAGCCGGGCGCGGGCTCTGACCTGCAGGGCATCCGCACCTACGCCCGCCGCGACGGCTCGGACTGGGTGCTGTCCGGGTCCAAGATCTTCATCACCAACGGCATCCTGTCCGACCTGGTCATCGTGGTCGCGCGCACCGATCCGGAGGCCACCGGCAGCAAGGGCCTGAGCCTGCTCGCGGTGGAACGCGGCATGCCGGGGTTCGAGCGCGGGCGGAACCTGGACAAGATCGGGCAGAAGGCCCAGGACACCGCCGAGTTGTTCTTCGACGAGGTGCGGGTGCCCGCGGCCAACCTGATCGGCGAGCAGAACCGCGGCTTCTACCACCTGATGCGCTTCCTGCCGCAGGAACGGCTGTCCATGGCGGTCGGCTCGGCCGCGGCGGTGCGCGCGATGCTGGATCTGACCGAGCGGTACGTGCGCGAGCGCAAGGCCTTCGGCCGCTCCATCGGCGCGTTCCAGAACACCCGGTTCGAGCTGGCCGAGATGGAGACGCAGTACTGGGTCACCCAGACCTTCGTGGACCGGTGCGTGCTCGACCTGGTGGCCGGGAAGCTCACCGCGGAGGACGCGGCCATGGCCAAGCTGTGGGCCACCGACATCGACCGCAAGGTGGCCGACCGCTGCCTGCAACTGCACGGCGGCTACGGCTACATGCGCGAGTACCCGATCTCCAAGTACTTCCTGGACGGGCGGGTCCAGGCGATCTACGGCGGCACCAACGAGATCATGAAGGAGATCATCGGCCGGTCGCTCCGGCTGGACGGCGACGGGTGAGCGCTCCGGCGCCCGCGGTGCAGCGCCGGGTGCTCGGGGTGCTCACGGCCACCCAGGTGCTCGGCGCGGGCGGGGTGGCCGCGGGGGTGGCGGTGAGCGCGCTGGCCGCGGCGGCGCTCTCCGGCAGCGCCGCGGTGGGCGGACTCGCCGCGACCGCGCCCACCATTGGGTCGGCGCTGCTCGCGGTGCCCGCCGCGAGCCTGGCCGATCGGCGGGGCAGGCGGCCCGCACTGGTGCTGGGCTACGGGATCGGCGCGCTCGGCGCCGGACTCGCGGTGCTGGCGCTGGCCGTGCACAGCTGGCCGCTGCTGCTCGGCGCGCTGATCCTCTTCGGCGGCGGCTCGATGGCCGGGCTGGCCGCCCGCTACGCCGCCACCGACCTGGCCGCCCCGCACCGCCGGGCGCGGGCGCTGTCCGTGGTGGTGTGGGCCAGCACCGCCGGGGTGGTGGTCGGCCCCAACCTGGCCGGACCGGCCGGTCAGGCGGCGGGTGGGCTCGGCCTGCCCGAGGCGGCGGGCGCCTACCTGGTGACGGCGCTGGTGTTCCTGGCCGCCGCGCTGGTCGCCGGGCTGGGACTGCGCCCCGATCCGCTCGTGCTGGCCAGGGAATCTGCTGGTGACGCGGGGTGCCCGATGCACGGCGGCGTGCTGACCGTGCCCTCCAGGCAACGCCGGGCCGCGGCCTGGCGGCAGCTGCGCGGGCAGACCCGGCTGGCACTGGCCGGGATCGTGCTCTGCCACGCCGCCATGGTCGGCTTGATGTCGATGACCCCGGTGCACCTGGACCACGGCGGCCACTCGCTGGCCGTGGTCGGCGTGGTGATCAGCCTGCACGCGGCCGCCATGTACGCGGCCAGTCCGCTCTTCGGCTGGCTGGCCGACCGGCACGGCCGGGTGCCGGTGCTGGGCCTGGGCGCGGCGCTGGTGGTGGCCGCGGCCGGGATCGCGGGCACCTCGGACAGCGCGGACGCGCCACAGCTCGCGCTGGCACTGATCCTGCTGGGTTTCGGCTGGTCAGCGGGGGTGGTCTCGGGTTCGGCGCTGCTCACCGAGTCGGTGCCACTGGCCGAGCGGCCCAACGTCCAGGGCCTGTCCGACCTGCTGATGAACCTGGGCGGCGCGGGCGGCGGCGTGCTGGCCGGGGTGCTGGTGACCGCCGGGTCCTACGCGGCGCTGGGCCTGCTGGTGGGCTTCGCCGCGTTGCCGCTGCTGGTGATCTGCGCGCTCAGGGCGCTACAGCCCGCTTAGTCCTCGTCGTCGCGCTTGCGCTTGTTGCGCAGGTACCGCAGGTTGATCACGATCGCGCCGATGAGCGCGGCGATGATGATGATCGTCGCGAGCGGGGAGGACAGACCGGTGGGGTCGTCGCCGAAGTCGAGCACGCGCCGAGCCTACCGGGGTCGCGCCGTAGGCTGGTCGGCAATGAGAAACACGGTGTTCCGCAGTCTGATGGCCGAGGAGTTCGGCGAGGTGCGCGCGGAGATGCTGGCCAGGGACCACGTCTTCTCCGCACTCGGCGGGCTGACCGCGGACCAGGCCCTGGACGCGGGGATCTCACCCAAGCAGGTGTGGCGCGCGGTGTGCGAGGACCTGGACGTGCCCCCGGAACGTCGCTGACCCGCCCGGAGCAGGGACCGGGCGGGTCAGCGCACTACTTCATCCAGTGGGTCGGGTGACTGCGTGGATCAGAAGGTCAGGCTCCAGGAGTCGATCTTGCCGGTGTCGTAGGCCGCGACATCCCGCACCCGCAGCTTCCACACCCCGTTGGCGACCTCAGCTGAGGCGTTGACGGTGTAGGTGGCCAGCACGTTCGCCGCCGAGTCGCCCGAGGAGGACGCCTTGAGCGGGTACACCGTGCCGTCCGGGGCGAGCAGGTCGACCACCAGGTCGCCGCGGTAGGTGTGCTTGATGTCCACCGCGACCTTGAGCGCGCTGGAGGCGTTGCCGGTGCGGCCGGCGACGGTGATCGAGGAGGTCACCGCGGTGCCGCGGTCGGGGATCGCGACGTCCTCGGCGTTGCTGAAGGTGCCTGCGGGCGGCGGGGTGGTGCCGCCGATCGCGGCCACCGTCTTGGCGGCGTCGGCCAGGCCCGAGCCACAGCCGCCGGTGCAGGTGCCGGGCAGCGGGCGGGCGTTGTCCTTGATCAGCTGCTCGACCGTGGCCGGGGACAGCGTCTTGTCCTTGCCCAGCATCAGCGCGGCCAGGCCGGCGATGTGCGGGGCGGCCATGCTGGTGCCCTGGTACGGCTCGTAGTTCTCCGCGCCGGGGGTGGTCGCGCCGGTGTTCAGCGTGGACCAGATGCCGTTCTCCGGGGTGGTGATGGTGCCAGGGGTGTCATTGGCCCTGCGGGTCTCGCCACCCGGGGCGGCCACGTCGACCTTGGCGCCGTAGTTGGAGTACCAGGTCCGGTTGCCCTCGCGGCTGCTCGCGGCAACCGAGACCACGTTGCCGCAGCTGGCCGGGGTGTAGCCGGCCACGTCGTCGTTGCTGTTGCCCGCGGCCACGACCACCGTGGTGCCGCGACCGACCGCCGAGTTGATCGCGTTCTGGTAGGTGCTGGAGCAGCTGGACTTGCCGCCGAGGCTCATGTTGATGACCTTGGCCGGGCTCGGGTTGGCCGGGACGCCGGAGACGGTGCCGCCGGAGGCCCAGGTGATCGCGTCGGCGATGTCGGAGGTCGCGCCGCCGCACTTGGCCAGCACCCGGATCGGCTGGATCTTGGCGTTGTAGGCGATGCCAGCGATGCCCTTGGTGTTGTTGGTGGAGGCGGCGATGGTGCCCGCCACGTGCGTGCCGTGCCAGCTGGAGTCGGTGTCCTTGGCGGGCACCGGCTGGCCGGCGGCGTCGGTGCCGCACTCGCCGCGCTTGACCCAGTCGCCCTCGTCGGCCGGGTTGTTGTCCCGGCCGTTGCCGTCCCTGGCGCGGGCGGAGTCGGCGACGAAGTCGTAGCCGGAGACGATGTTGCCCGCCAGGTCGGAGTGCGCGACGTAGCCGGTGTCGATCACCGCGACGGTCACCCCGGCGCCGGTGGTGGCGTCCCAGGCGCCGGGCACGTTCATGCCAGCGGTGGCCTCGAACAGGTCCCACTGCCGGTTGTACTCGGTGTCATCCGGCCCGGCCAGCGGCTGCATCATCAGGTCGGGTTCGACGTAGGCGACCTTGGGGTCGGCCCGGAACTCCTCGATGGTGCGCGCGGCGTCGGCCTTGGTGTTCTTGCCACCGAGGTCGACCACTGCCGCGCCGGTGGACAGGCGGCGGTCCAGCCGCAGGTTCTTGCCGACCCGCTCGGCCTTGCCTCGGGTGTCGCTGGCGGCGGCGTCGTCGGAGGAGGACTCCAGGGAGCTGGACTGGTAGCCGACGATCAGCCGCTCGAACGGGCGCTCGGTCACCGGCTGACCGGGCTGGGCCCCGGCGGGCGCGGCCTGGGCGGACAGGGGCAGCAGCATGATGCTGCTGGCCAGGGCGGCGGGCACGGACGCTGCGGCCAGCGCCGTGCGGAACACACGGTTCACAGGGGTTTTCCTTCCAAAGCAGGGGACTCGGAAGGTAGGCATTGGTGTGACCGCCAGCACAGGCTTGTTCGCGGCTGTTTTACGTCAGCACCGTGTTCACGCCATTACTCGATCACGCATTCGTCATCATCCGACTACTATGCGTTCAGGACCTGCGGCGAATGGTCTAACGGATTGCCGACCTGTTGGCCGCTCGGTCGGATAATCACTTGAATACTGGTAATCCCGGCAAAGAGCGGCCGGAGTGCCTTTTCGCTTTCCGGGAGTCACACTGTGCGGAACAGGCGGGAGGGGACGGGTGTTCGAGAACCTCGGCGTGAGCGCGGGTGAGTCGGCGGTCTACGAGTTGCTGCTGCGTGGCGGCACGAGCACCGCCGCCGAGTTGGCCATGGCCGGGTCGGAACGTGATCCACGCAGGTTGACCGAGGTGCTCGGCGAGCTGGAGGGGCGCGGGCTGGTGCGCAGGGTGGCCGGGGCGACGGCCCGCTGGTGCGCGGTCCCGCCCGATCTCGCGCTGGAGCTGCTCATCGCCGGCCGGGAGAGCGAGCATCGCCGCGCCCGCGCCGAGACGGCCCGGCTGATGGAGATCTACCGGCAGTCCGGCAACGGTTGTCCGGAGGACGAGTCCATTGTCGAGGTGGTGAAGGGCGCGGACGCCGCGCTGTCCCAGTGGCGGGCCCTGTTGCTCAGTGCGCGGGAGGAGGTCCGGGTTTTGGACAAACCTCCTTACCTATCCCATTCCGAGGAGTTCATCGGACTGGAAAGCGACAGCAGCAAACGCGATGTCAGCTGGCGAGTGGTCTACGAAAGGTCCAGTTTCGAGCTGCCAGGGCGGCTGGAAGAGGTGCTCGCGCTGGTCGCCGGCGGGGAGAAGGCCAGGGTGACCCCGGACCTGCCGTTCAAGCTGGGCCTGGTGGACCGGCGCGGCGCGGTGCTGCCGGTGGTCGGCGCGACCGGCATCGACAGCGTGCTGGTGATCCGGCCGTCCCCGCTGCTGGATGTGCTGCACTCGACCTTCGAGCTGTACTGGGACCGGAGCATCCCGTTCACCGGCGCGGCCGCGGCCGAGGCGGCGCCCGAGGTGGACCCGCAGCTGCTCGCGCTGCTGGCCGCCGGGCTGACCGACGAGAGCATCGCGCGGCAGCTGGGCATGGCGCCGCGGACCGCGCAGCGGCGGGTGCGCCAGCTGATGGACCGGTGCGGCGCGCAGACCCGCTTCCAGGCCGGGGTGCAGGCCATCCGGCACGGCTGGCTCTGAGTTCGCCGGTTCGCCCCGCGGACAGCGCTGACCCCTCAAGCAACACCGTCGGCGCGCCGAAACCCTCTCGGGGCGCGGCACCGTAGCAGAGGGCGTGTCGGTTTCGGGATCGAACACCTGTTCTTCCCGCTTGGACGGTGAGGTTTCCCTGAAATGGGGAAATCACACCAAGCAGGATACCGGACTGATGCTGGCAACGTGCAGGCACGCGACACCACCTGTGGTGGATTCCGCACCTGTCGGTAGACGTCGTGCGTGCGTGGCTGGCCGTGTCACCCCGGTTCACAAGCCTCACCATGTTCAGACGTGTTCTGCTTGGCTCGTGGCCGGTGGTCGACCGTGGGTGCCGTTCGGATGTCCGTGAAAAACTGACGGAGATGCCTGACACCTGTTTCCGCACAGCCAGGTTTGCTCACACGTTACAAAGTGAAGTGGTGGGCAGCGTCGTGAACGATGCGGCTTACCATTTTTCTGTCTATAGGAGAGCGGGATCGCGCCGTCCTGCTCGGCAATGTGCATGACGATGGCCTTCCAAAGCCATAGGACGCTGAATCCTCATGAGATCTCATTGCTCATCCGGTCTGCGTAACCAGAGACGAGGAACTACTCCTTGAGATCTTCGTTGAGGAGTCTTTCAAACCGCTTCCATAGGTATGCTTGGCGGAAACTCGGCTTCGTCAAGCCTACCTCTTGAGCCTCCTCTTTCGTGAGTGGGCGAAGGTTTCCGGATGCAGTCTCGGCCGCGCCATGTGGACCGAGATCCGGAAAATCCTCGTGAGGAGTGTGGAAAAGTTCTGGTGTGCGGAACTTGGCGAGTAGGGCGTTGTCGTGGCCGATTGCTGGCCAGCGGCCTGATCGAATGGCTTCGTCGTCGACATAGCGGGGGATGGGGTGCACGGGTGGATGGTGGGTCGCTGAGATCGGCTTAGCCGGGTGTGTTCCTTGGAAAAGTCCAAACGCGGTCCCGAAATTGTCTTGGGCGACTACGACCGCTAGGTGATATGCGCCGTTGGCGGCGGGGATAGCGATAATATCACCCGATTTGGGACGCGGGCGGCGGGCAGGGTTGGCTACCGTGAGCCCTTGGAGACATGAGGCGCCTTCGATTATGTTCGTTTCTGCAAAAACTAGGCCGCGGGCAATCAAGGACACCAGGTCATCCAAGGTCGGTTTGCTTTCGCGGCCCTCAGCCAGTTCGTTCGCGAGGGCTTCCAGGATGTCCCCCGCTTCAGCGTAGATGCTATCGGTGAGATCACCCGCACAGGACTCTCCAGTAACGGGCGGGCTGGCTGCGAACACGATGGGGAACGGCGGGTCATCCGCCAGCTTGTCGCGTAGCGACTGTGCTCCCCAGCCCAAGACCTCCAACAGCTCCAGCAGAGTGGGCCGTCTGTCCAGTTCAGACGCGATCTCCTCGCTCAGTCGGGACAACTCCTGGCTTGCGAACTGGTCGATCGTGTTGGCCATGGTGTCTTCCTATCCGCAGTTGGCCTTGAATGTCTCGGCCTGCACGTACTCGGGTTCTGTCTTTTTCGCTAGTGGGCGCTGGCGGTTCCCGCGTCCGGGCCAGGTCCGGGAGTGGCTCATCGAGGCTGGGCTGGACAACCTGGTATTGGCGGCCGAGCGCGACTTCGCCGAGGTGCGTTACTACCTGGTCGCCTCCGTGGCTGGCACCGCACCCGACGAATTGTTGTCGCCGACAGAACCGTTGCTGTGGCTGATGTCCCGCTCCGGGCTTGACCTTCGGCCAGGCAAGGGCCGTCCCCATCGTGCCGAGGAGGCCGGGTGAACCGGACCAACGACCTACCCCGCGCCTACCTGGCCAGCAGGTATGCACTCATCACAGTGCTGAGTCTGAGCCTGCTCACGATCGTGTTCTTGCTGGTGATCTGGCAGCCGGCCATCGCGGGATTCGTCGAGTCCCTGGTGCAGGGCGTCAAAGACGAGTGGCGCTCCTGGAACTGGAGCCTGTTCTGACCAAGGGTGCCGCACGAGGTTCCCTGAAAGCTCGGAGGGGTTTGATCGTCCCCGGTAGTCCGGAGTCGAGTTGCTGGATGATCACTCATTCCAGCAGCTCGGGGGACAGCACCGGTCCTCCTGGACCTGTGAGGATCGCAACGCCGTGCAGCCACACAGGCCGACAGCATCTATGGCATCGGTCCGAGGTCGCTGAAGCCATAGCCGAGCGCAACCACCCCTGTGTTACCTGAACACATGTCCCCTGAAACAGGCGGACACGCACGTTGACCTGTTCACCACACCAGATCGTCCACAACAGACGGTCGTCGCCCCGTGCCAGGGGACTCGAACACCCGGAGAAGGGTGGTGTACCCCCTGGCGGCTTCCCCGTGCGTGGCGGCCGCCGAGAGGGCCGCACGGTGCGGAAGTCCTGGCGTGCCAGGGCAATCCATGAACGAACGAACACTGGAACCGTTGCTCACCCGGTGCCCGATCTTCGCCGAGGCGCCATCCGGTCCCGCGGTGGAGTTGGCGATGAGCTTGCAGCGCACCGTCTACCCGGCCGGCAAGCTGGTCTATGCCGAGCGTGACCCGGCGGACCGGATCTTCATGGTCCTGGCCGGGATCGTCACACTGATCCGGAACTCCTGTGATCGGGAACGGCGCATCCTGATGTCGGTGCGCGGGCCGGCGGAGATCTTCGGCGAGGTCGAGGTCTACGAACGCTGCGCGCGGGAGACCGCGGCGGTCGCACACAACCAGTTGACCGTGCTGTCCATGGACGAGAAGGCGTTTCGGCGCTGGATCCGCCGCCACCGCGCGGTGGAGGACTCGTTGCTGCGCGACATGGCCCGCCAACTCCGTCGAGCCAACCGGCAACTGACTCACCTGCGCTGCATCGACGTCGACAGCCAACTGGCACACGTCATCGTCGAGGCGTGCTCGAAGTTCGGCACCATCGCCCACCACCTCTGGTCGGTGGATCTGAGCTTGGCCCTGCTGGAATGCAACCAGCAGATCGGTGCAAGCAAGGAGACGGTGAACAAGGTGCTCGCCGACTTCCTCGACCGCGGCTGGCTGCGGATCGAAGGGCAGACGCTGTTCGTGGTGGCGCCGGAGCAGCTCACCCGGCGAGCCGAGGACAGCTGAAGCTGCCAGTGAACAGGAGAACACGTCGTTCGGTGTTGCCGGGCCAGTCACCTGGTCCGGCAACACCTCCCACTCGCCGACCTGGAGCCGCACAGTCCTGTCGCGCGGTTCGCCCGGTCAGCGGGCCGGTGTGCTGAAACTGGGTGATGGGGAGGGTGGTGTTGCCGAACCAGGCGGTCTGGTTCGGCAACACCGGCATGCACATCAGCTCAACGCGTACCTCCAACTTCTGTCAGCCGAGCGCGCGGTCCCGGCCGATCGCGTCTTCGAGGACCTGCTGCACCAGCGGCGGAAGCTGGTCAACTCGATCAGGCGATACCGTCACGACTACCGGAACAACCCGGCGGAGTTGCGGGTGACGCGCCTCGGCCACGCCGATGGCCACCACCAGCACGTCCTCCTCGATCGCGGGGACCAGGGCGGCGCTGTCGACGAGGTCGCCGTCGTCGAGGCAGGCATCCGTGATGATCAACAGCAGGCGCCGTGTCCGGCGATCGGCGTCGACCCTCGCGAACTGCGCGGCCGCCCAGGCGAGCGCGGGGGCCAACTGGGTTTGCTCACCGCTGGCCTGCGCCCGTGCCAACCATTCCTGAGCGGTGGCAACAGATGCGCTGTCGGCGAGGTCGCGGATGACCATGACCTTGTCGGCGAAACCGGCGATCCCGATAGCGGCAAGACCATCGAGTTCACCCACCGAGTTCACCAGCGCCGCCGCCGCGGCATGCGCCGCGGGCGCGGGCTTCGGCCCGGTTTCGGGATCAAGCATCGAGGCCGAGCAGTCCAGCAGCAGGACACACTGCAGGCGGTGCAGCCGACGGGCATTGAGCTTGTCGTCGAGCCAGATCCACGGGGCGTGCTCGACCTGGTGGTGGGCGTTGAGGTAGACGCGGCCGGCTTGTCGCTCCAGGTCCAGCCGAGGCCCCGAGCTGCTGGGGCAGCGTCGCCGCGCGGGCGCGGTGAGCAGCGGCCGGAGGACCGCCGCGAACTGCTGAGTCAGCACCGGCACCAGATCCGCCCACCGCCTGACTACCTCCAGGGCGCCTGGATCGGCCTGCTGCCGCGCCCATTTCTCTGGCGGACAAACCAGCTCGGCGTAGTTCTGCGGGCCGCGCTCTTCGTGATAGATCCGCACAACTGCTCGCCGATACCCTTGGTGGTCAACAGCTTCGCGGAGGAAGCGCAGCAGATCACCTCTGGGCCGAGGTCGGTTTTCCGGGGAGTTCCGGCCGATGCAGTGCACCGGGCGCGGGGTGGCGTGCAGGTGATCGAGCAGCTGCCGCTCGAACTCCTCGCGGCTGGTGCGTTCTCCTTCCTCACCTTCGTGTTCGCGCTGCCGCACCCATTCCCATAGAACGTCGAGCAACTCCTCGCCTATGGCCGTCGCGTGCTGCCAGGACGTGTGCCTGGCCCGGATGAGAATCGAGGCGATCTCCGGCCAGACCGTGGCGAAGACGGGGTCGGCCGGGTGGTCGGTCTCGGAGCCGTCAGCACGCCGGAGCCGGCCACAGCGCATGATCAGCATGCCCCAGGCCAGCAATCGTTGGGCGTCCTGCACGGCCGCGGGACCCGCGGCCGCGTCGGCTGGTTCGCCGTAGGGCTCCAGCAAACACAGGTAGGCCATTTCCCGGTTGAGCGGCCAGTGGGACAGGCGGTCCAGCATGGGCAGGTGATCGCCGCGGATGTCGGCCAGGATGTTGGCGATGACCCCGCGGAGGGTGGTCGCCGGCAGCGGCCGGTAGCCCTGGGTGTGTTCCCAGGCGTGCATCGCTTCGTGACCGGCCAGGTAGGAGATCATCTGGTATCGCAGCGTGCCGGCCAGCTCCTGCCAGACCGGGTGGAAGTGCCCGGCCGCGAGAACCTGACTGACCGGGAAGCCCACGGTGAAGCCCAGCGGGTTCGCCCGGGTGGACGGTTGCCCAGCCGGGGTGAGGAACACCCGGTGACCCGGCACGATCATGCCGAAGACCCGCCGCAGGACGCCCTCGTACTCAGCCTCGCTCATTCGACGGTGCCTCCGATCTCCGGGAAGGCGGCTTGGAGCTGCTGGTCGGAGACCAGCGAGCTGAACGGCAGGTGGGAAACCTTCGGGGTGCCCCACCCCTCCAGCCCGTGCGCGAGGGACAGCGCGTGCAGCGCCAGCGCCGGATCGCGCGGCAACTTGCCGGCGAAGACCGCCACCGCGATCTCGTTGGCAGGTTCACCGAAAGCGCGCCGCTCGACGGCTTCCCGCACCGCGCGGCTGCCCCAGGAGTACCGGGCGGCCAACACCTGATTGTGGTTGAGCAGACAGGCTGTCCGGGCGGTGAGATCGGCGAAGTTCTCCAGCTCCTCCAGCGCTGTGTCCAGTGTGGAGGCAGAAGCCAGTCCACGGTGGACCAGCTCGTGGAGAACACGAGCACCGGCCTGGTAGGCATCCCTGGCAAGGCAGTCCTGGTGGAGTTGCGTCACCGGCAACACCGTCCACCGCTCCAGCCATTTCGCGCCGAAGTCGACGCTCGGCCGGTTCGTCGTCCCGGCGACCAGAACATGGGGATCGATGGGGACGTCGATCGCGCCGCCGGTGATCGGGTAGTAGGCCTGCAACCGGGCCGCGGTCGGGTTGAGCAGTGCTTCGATGGCATCGAGCACGTCCATCCGGTCGGTCCACCGGTGCAGGTCCACCAGTTCGATCACGCACGGGTGCTGGATCGCCTCGACGAGCAGGCTGTGGTGCAGCACCGTGGCCCCGCCTTCCAAACCGATACGGAACAGCTCGATCTGCTCGGGGCTGTTGACCGTCAGGTAGGGCACGCCGCGGTTGGCGGCGAGGCGGGCCAGCGTCGCGGACTTGCCGGTCCCGGGCGGCCCGGAGAGCAGGAAGACCCGGCGGCCCAGGGCCGTGAGGTTCTCCAGCTGCTGGTGCACCGCCTCGTTGGTGACCGCCTCGGCGAGCACCCGCGGATCCGGGATGCGTTCACCCAGCTCCCGCGACCACCGGGCCGGCGGCCGTAGTGGTGGGACCTGGATGGGCACGAGCGCGCTGGAGGCCTTCTGCCAGCGCATGCTCACCGGGAAGAACACCAGCCGGTGTTCATCGGCGAAGTCGGCCGCCGCGGGTTCGCCCATGCCGAATGTGAACTCGGCGATGTTGTCCATGGCCTCGCGCACCGCCGCCCCGGCCTGCCCGTCGAGTTGGGTGCCGGCTTCCAGGAGGGCCTGGTGGTGTGCGCACGGGAGGATGGGACAGTCGGCGCAGTACAGGCCGGTTCCGGTGGGCTGGTACATCAGCGCGAACTCCGGCTTGGCGGGGTCGCCGTGGCCGTGGTGGATGAGGATCCGGACGGTGGTGTCCGGGGCGAGGGCGCTGGGGCTGGTGAAGCTCGCGGTCAGCTCGACCACGCTGGTGTCGGTGGTGTCGAGGATCCGAGCCGAGCTGTCGTGGAGTTGGCGCCAGAGGGCTTTGGCCTTGCGCCGTCGGATGAGGTGTGTGATTCCGTTCATGGTGTGCCCTGGCACGCCAGAACCCCGCGGTCGCCGGACCGGGGGCGCCAGGGGGTGCACCGCCTTCCAGCGGAGTGCGGGAACGCCCTGGCGTGGGCGCCGGTTTCGGGTACGCGTTGTTGAGCTGTCAACGTGCAGGTCCGCAGTTGAGCGCGGACACCAACTCAGGTAACGCGGCTCCGTGACGGCACCGTCGGTGGTGCTGGTGCTCCGGGGTGGATCAGCGGTGCTCGCTCCAGGTAGGTCAACTTCCTGGCCAGCCCCAACGTTGGCTCCCTGGTCAGGATGGGTGGTTCTGGCCGTTCATCTGACTCGCATCGATGCGGCGTGTCGTAGGTTCGACACGCGGCAGACAGGGGGAGTGCGATGGACGACTCCGAGGCAGGAGGGCCCTCGCCGTACCCGCCACGGGAGGCGCCGGCAATAGGCTCTCCGGCTTCGGTCGCCGTTCCTGCGGTACAAGCTCAGCGCCGTGCAGCTTGACTGAGGTGGCGTAGGTCTTCTCCAGTTCGGCAACCGCCGCTTCCCACTCGCCACAGGCCCTCGCCACTCGCGGCCTTCCGAGGCATTCGTCGATCTGGAGACAAAAGCGACGGGTGGTCTCCGTCGGCAGCGGGCTCTCGGTAACGTGTCTGAACCTGGATGCGACGTGGCGGGGCAAGGGGAGGAACGGCGTGGGCTCGAACGGTCCGCTGGGAGACCACCCAAGGCACGAACGACGGGGCTACCAGTTGGAAGCTCGCCCGGTCGGGCGAGGTGGGCAGGGCCAGGTCTTTCCCGCCATGCACAAGGGGACCGGCATCAAGGTGGCTTTCAAGAGGCGGTCGTCGTGGGGTGTGGAAGCCGTGGCCAGGATGCGCCGGGAGATCGAGTTCGGGCAGTTGCCGCTCGACAACGACCACATCATGCCAGTGCTCGACCACGGTTTGAGCCACGACTGGTTCGTAATGCCCTTCGCAGAGGGCGGCAGCGCCGAGGACGCTCGCGCCTCATTCTCGCACGACGACCGTCTGAAGGCCTTGGTTCTGGCCGTCTGCTCGGCGCTGGAGGTGACGCACGCGGCGGGGTGGCTGCACCGCGATCTGAAGCCAGCCAACATCTTGTCGGTCGAGGGACGATGGACAGTCGCTGACTGGGGGTTCGGTCGACGACGGCTGGGTGACACCACCTTCACCGGCCGGACCGCACCCGGCGAGTTCTTCGGCACCTACGGCTTCGCCGCGCCTGAGCAAGCGACGGACGCCCACAACGCGACCCCCAGCGCAGACCTGTACAGCCTCGGCCAGATCATCGGCTGGGCGCGGACCGGGAAACTACCGAAGGACGGCACGCCGCTGCTGCCCGCTGCCGAGCCCTGGCGGTCGGTCGTCGTCGCCGCGACCGTACGGGATCCCTCCGCCAGACCACAGAACGCGCACGAGTTCCGCGAGCTTGTGGGGGCGATCTGATGGACGTGATCGCGGACCGGTACGCACTGTTCAACGAAGCACCCCGCATGGGCGGCTTCGCCAGCGTCCACAAGGCTGTCGACCTCACCGCGCAGGACTCCGTCGCGGTGAAGCTGATCGGCCGGAGCGCCGACCCGCACCGCGAGCTCGCCGTCACCAGGGAACTCGAGAGCCTGCGCACCCTCAGCCACACCAACATCATCCGACTGCGGGACGCCGGGATCGACGACGAGCGCAACGCGCACTACCTGGTCCTGGACTGGGTCGAGACGTCCCTCGACGACGTCCTGTCCGCCCAGGGCCCCTACACCTGGGACGAACTCGCGGACAAGGTCGCCATGCCGCTGGTCCATGCGCTGTCCTACGCGCATCTCAAGGGAGTCGAGCACCGCGACATCAAGCCGCGCAACGTCCTCGTCACCGCGGCCGGCGATCCGCTGCTGGCCGATTTCGGCATCGCGAAGGTCGCCCAGGGCACCGCCAGCGAGCACACCGTCATGGGCTTCCACTCCGGCGCGTACACACCGCCGGAGCAGGATGGCTCCGTCAAGAACGTTCGCGACGTGTACTCGATGGGTGTGCTGCTGATCCGGGCGATGCACCAGGACCCGCTCAAGAACTTCGCGGACGTCGACCCCGCCCTCCAATCGATCAACGTACCGCCGGACGTGCGCAGACTGCTCGGCAGGTGCGTCGACCCGGACCACACCCAGCGGCCAGCGAACGGCGCCGTGCTCGCTGAGGAGTTGGACAAGGTTCTGCGCGGGCGGGCCGTGCTCCCCGTCTCAAGTCGCAGCGTCCTCTGGCTCCAGCTCACGAATAACGCCAGGCGGAACCTGCTGGAGCAGGCGCAAGCCCCGGGGACCACGGCCGAAGCGATCGTGCTGGACGACCTCGGAGACGACGTATTCGCCGAATACCGGCAGGACCGGAGCAAGAACGCCGCCGACCGGACGACCGTGCTCATCGCAGGCAAGCAGTGGAGGTACACGCTCAAGCTCGACGCCCCGCCGAAGTTCGTCATCACAGGCGCGCGGCAGGCCGAGTACGAGGAACTCGAGCGCTTTCGCCGGGGCGCACTGAACGTCGCCGACTTCGCGACGTGGGTCTGCTCGGAGCCGCGTGACCGCGCCAGGGCAGCAGACGGACATGAGACTCTGCTGCGCGCGCTGGACGACTTCGACGTGGAGAAGGACCTTCGGCACGGCGGTGACCTGGCCGACCGCCACGACGGCATGGACATCCTCGACGAGTGGAGCAAGGTCCTGCAGGCGCGTGAGGACCTGGCACGCGGTTCCATGAAGGAGTTGCACTACACCAGCCGGGTGATTCGCGGCCGGGAGGTGGAGCTCACGCTCCAGGACCCGGTCGAGGAGGAACTCATCGACACCGACTGGGAGATCCTCGATCGGGACTCGCGCAGGGTGCTGGCGCACGGTCGCGTCATCGGCCAGGACGACGCGACCGTCACGATCCACAGCAAGAACCTGCGCGCCGGGCTGGAGCGAAACGGCATCATCCGGCCGTCCCTCGGCCCTTCGAGGAAGGCCCTGCAACGCCAGCGCGACGCCGTCTCAGCCTTCCGGGACGGCACCGCGGCCCGGCCGGAACTGCTGGCCAAGGTCCGGAACCCCGCTGCGGTCGACGCCCCCGTGCCGCGCAAGGTCGAGGCTTGGGCCGGCACGCTCGACGCTGGCAAGAAGGCGGCCGTGGAGTCGGCACTGGGTACGACGGACGTCCTGCTGGTGGAGGGGCCGCCCGGCACCGGCAAGACCGACCTCATCGCGGAGATCGTCGTGCAGTCGCTACGGGAGCGGCCGAACTCGAGAATTCTCATTGTCAGCCAGACCCACGTCGCGGTGGACAACGCACTGGCCCGCCTGCACCAGGCCGGGGTGACCGGCATCGTCCGGCTCGGCAACCCCGACGATCCCCGCATTGACAACTCCATCCGGCACATGTTGCTCGATCAGCAGATGGCGAAGTGGACGAGCAGGATCCGGCGGAACGCCCAGCACTACCTGGAGAAGGTCGCCGCCGAGCACGGTCTCGACGTGGGGCACCTGCACGCAGCACTGTCGCTGGAGGAGCTGGCGAAGGTGGTCCGCGAACGTGCGGAGGTCGGGCAGGAGATCGACCGCCGGGTCAACGGCAGAGGCGTGACGTCCAAGCTGGCCACCTCGCTGGACATCGTCGAGGACGACAGCGACCTCCAGGACCGGGTCGACGACCTCGCCACCCGCTACGACCAGCTGTACGCGGAAGCCGTTAAGCACCTCGCCGGCGACCTGACACTGGCCCCTAGTCTGACGGCCGCGGACGCGCTCATGACCGCGGACGCGCTCCTGGGCACATCCGAATCCGCTCGGCGGCTGCTCTCCCTCGTCGAGCTGCAGGCGGAATGGTTGCAGCGGACTCGGACCGACCGCCACCTCACGGAGGCGTTCCTCGGCACCGCCCAGGTGATCGCCGGCACCTGCATCGGCTTCGTGGGGCAAGCCGCCGTCCGCAGCCTGGAAATCGATCTCTGCATCCTGGACGAGGCGTCGAAGGCCACCGCGACCGAGGCCCTCGTGCCGCTGTCCCGGTCGCGTCGGGCAATCCTGGTCGGGGACACCAACCAGCTGCCCCCGCAGGAGGAGGACCTGCTCAGGTCCACCGGCATCCTCACCGAGCACGGCATCGACCGAGAGCTGGTGCAGGAGACCATGTTCAAATGGTTCGCCGACCGGCTGCCCGCGCACTCGAAGTTCCTGCTGCGCGACCAGTACCGGATGGTCCGGCCGATCGGTGACCTGGTGTCGACCTGCTTCTATGGAGGAGAGCTCAACTCGCCCCGGGCCGAGGGACTGCCCGGCTACGATGTGTTCGGCAAGCCCGTGCTCTGGCTGGACACATCCCGGCTCGGCGACGACCGGCGGGAAGACGCCGGGCCGGGCGGCGTCAGCTATGCCAACCGGGCCGAGGCCCGAGTCGTCTTCGACCGGCTCAAGACGCTGGAGAGGGCCATCGACAAAGGCGTCGTGAGCATTCCGGGCGGCGCGGACAAGCTGGAGGTCCTGCTCATCGCCCCGTATCGCCGACAGGTCACCGAGATGCTGCGGCGGCTCGGGGCCAACCGCTTCAAGCGACTGCGCGTTGACGTGCTGTCCGTGGACGCCGTCCAGGGTCGGCAGTGCGACGTCGCGTTGTTCTCCGTGACCCGGAGCAATCCCCAGTTCAAACTGGGCTTTCTCGGGGCGGACCACTGGCGTCGCATCAACGTCGCGGTGTCCCGGGCGCGCTTCGGCCTGACCATCGTCGGCGACGCCGAGTTCTGTCGGACTGCGAACGGGGCGCTGCGGGATGTGCTGCGCTACATGAGTGACAATCCCGACGACTGCGCGGTGCGGGAGGTCGAGAGTGCCTAGTTCGGACCTGCTCCTGGCCAAGCGGTTCGGTGACGACCGTCCCGGGCTCGACCTGCTCGGCGTCGAGAAGGCGGCCGTGCCGGTCACGGTCGTTGCGGCAGACATTCTGGCTCAGGAGATCAAATCGCTCCCGCTGCTGGACGAGTTTGTGCTGCGCCTGGTCAAGGCTGATGTCGGTGGGGTGGCGGAGATCGCGGCCTTTCTGGGGCTGGATCGCCGGCTGGTCGACATCGCCGTTGCCGACCAGCACCGGAACGGCGATCTGCTGGTCGGGCCCGGCGCGGAGTGGCTCAAGCTGACTGACCGGGGGCGGCGGCTGGCCGACGACCTCGAGTCGATCACGCCGGTGCGCAAGAATGTCAAGATCGTCTTCGACCGGGTCACCTGGTCGGTCGCGGACTACGAGAACCGGGACCTGATCACCAAGGCCGCCGCCCAGGCCGAGGGTTGCGTCCTGCTGTCCGCTCTGCACACCACCCGTATCAAGACAACGGACATCACCCCGGCCGCGGTGAACTCCATTCTCAAGTCGTCGGGGCGGCGCGCGTCGCTAGATGTCTTGGACATCACCGCGGTCACTCCCTCGACCCACCGGTACATGCCGGCGGAAATTCTGATCTACGGTGATGCGGACCGCGGCGAGGTCGAAACGGCTGTGGTCGTCGACGGTGACCACAGCGAGCCGCATGACGCCGCGCTGAGCCGGCTTGGCGGCGACGTGAAACTGGCCTTTACTGTCGAACCCGTGCAGGCGCATGTGCCGCTCACACCGGCTCTCGAGGCGGAGCGGGTGTACCCGGCGCCAGGAGGGCCGCTGAACGAGAACGGCCCAAGGGTGCGGGGAATCCGACACTTCGAACACCAGCTGGTTCTGATGTCGGCCCTGGAGACCGCCATCAACCGGATCCTTATCGCCACCGACATGGCCACCCGCTCCGTGGTCGATGGCACCTTCATCGCCCGGCTGGAGCAGCGACTGCGGGCTCGCGTCCAGGTGGACCTGATCCTTTCCCGGCCCAGCAAGGACATCGACGAAGAACTCGACCGCCTCGCTCGCCGACATCGCGGCCTCCGGGTACACCGGCCCGATTCTGGCGACTTGAACACGTTGATCTTCGACGGTTTCTGGGTCGCGTCGGACTTTCCCTGGTTGTCCTTCCGCGGGGCGGGACGGCCGTTCCGCGACTGTTCGGGAACCGTGCTCGCGATCCCCGAGGAAGTGGATCGCGAGCACGCGGCGCTGCTGTCCCGGTACGCCCGCTGAGACAGGCTCGCAGGACTCGCCGCTTTTCCACCCGACGGCGGGTGGCTGTGGGCAGGCCACTACGTGCGCCGGGCCGTGCAGCGTTGTGTGTGCCGACAACCACGTCCATGCAGGCCAAGCGCGACATGCCACGACGCGTGGACGATTCCCCTGAGATAGATCCGAGTGCCATGCGTCGGGAAGATGCTGCGCCAGCAGTGGTGCGGCAGCAGCGACGACAGCGCGGCCAACCAGAAACGGTCGACGGGCTCGTAGCGGACCGCCCATTGACCTGTCGGCGCAGCACCGCGTTCTCGTGCCGCAGCACGAGCAGGTCGGCATCCTTTGTGGTGTCCCGGCAGCAGCACCGCGGGCACGAACAGCAACGCGCGAGTTGCTCGGCGCAGCAGCGAGACAATCACCCGAGCAACATCCCAGTCACTACCGAAGGGCCAGAGTCCCAGCTGCCACCTGCGGCGATGACTTACCGAGCCCCACAAGCACGGGCCGCCCCGGCGGTGTGGCGGCGCACCACAGTCGACGAGCACACCCCGATCACCCAGGCACCACGCGGCCCACCTCAGACTGCCTGCGCGCCTCCCCGTCGGCGGCACCTCCGGTTGTAGTCTGCCCTGCACAGCTATGGGGCGCGTTTGCGAGAGGTCAGGCACAGATGGGGGCGTCGGAGTCAAACGCCGGGGATGATTTCCACTTCTGGTGGGCAGCCCGTCGAGCGCTGCAGTTGATCGCGCCAGGAGCCCATCTCAAACGGGTTGTTGTCGAGGGACTGGCCGCCGTTGACGACCCCGACGACCAGTACGAGATCGTCGACGTTGGGGAGTACTTCGGCGGCGGGGACTTCGACTCCGCCGACTCTGTCATTTTGTCGCAGCTCAAGTACAGCACCCGTGAACCCACCAAAGTCTGGACGAAGGCTCGCCTCACTGAGAAGCGCAGCCGCCGCTCCAGTGGTGCGGCGTCCGCAAAGTCTCCGAGGTCGCTGATCGCCGACCTGGCAAACACCTACAAATTGCTGGTGGACGAGCACGACCATGATGCAGTGTCGGACAAGGTGCGCATCCGGCTGGTAAGTAACCAGCCCGTGGACCGGCTCGTGGTGGAGACCGTCACCGCCGCGGCCAGTTGGGTACGGAGCAAGAATGGCGCAACCCTTCGGCTGGCCCACCTGCGCTCGGCGTTGTCGAGCGCCCACGTCGAGGTGATTGACGCGTTCCACAAGGCTGTCGGTCAACGTCTGAACAGCGCCCAATTCTGCGGCCTGTCGACAACTCCGCAAGACTGACCCCCAGGCAACTCG
The DNA here is from genome assembly GCF_052078295.1 of Crossiella sp. CA198. Classification (NCBI taxonomy): domain Bacteria; kingdom Bacillati; phylum Actinomycetota; class Actinomycetes; order Pseudonocardiales; family Pseudonocardiaceae; genus Crossiella; species Crossiella sp. CA198. Next base: position 111,995 of record NZ_JBQJIM010000013.1, on the reverse strand, counting down.
GGGAACTTGACCCCGCAACGATGCTAGGCGGGTGTTACAAGTGGAAAACTGGGCGGAAATCCGCCGCTTGCATCGGGCCGAAGGAATCCCGATCAAGGAGATCGCGAGAAGGCTCGGAGTAGCGCGCAACACCGTTCGGGCCGCACTGCGATCGGACCAGCCGCCAAAGTACGAACGAGCACCAGGCGGCCGTGTCACGGATGCATACGAGTCGGCGATCCGCGCATTATTGACAGAGTACCCGAGAATGCCGGGAACCGTCATCGCAGAGCGCATCAGCTGGCCCTACACGATGAACCCACTGCGGGAGTGCCTCCGGCGGATCCGACCGGAGTATCTCGGCGTGGACCCAGTAGACCGGGTGCACTATGAACCCGGCCAGATCGCCCAGTGTGATCTGTGGTTCCCCGAGACAAAGATTCCGGTCGCGGCGGGCCAAGACCGGGTGCTGCCCGTTCTGGTCATGACGCTGGGCTATTCGAGATTCCTGAGCGCGGTGATGCTGCCCTCTCGCCTGGGCGGGGATCTCCTGTCAGGAATGTGGACACTGATCTCCACTATCGGCCGAGTCCCCAAAACGCTCGTCTGGGATCGCGAGTCGGCGATCGGCGGGACCGGACGAGTCACCGCGCCGGCGGCGGCTTTCGCTGGAACACTCGCGACACGCATCAAACTGGCGCCACCGCGGGATCCGGAATTCAAGGGGATGGTCGAACGGGCAAACGGCTACCTGGAAACATCGTTCCTTCCCGGCCGCAGATTCACTTCACCTGCCGATTTCAACCAGCAACTGGCTGAATGGCTCGTCCGCGCGAACACCCGCACGGTCCGGTCCATTCACGCCCGGCCGGTTGACCTGCTGGAGACCGACTATCTGGCGATGATTCCGCTACCTCCGGTCGATCCACCGATCGGATTGAACAACCGGGTCCGACTGGCACGGGACTACTACGTCCGGGTGGACACCTGCGACTACTCGGTGGACCCGCGGTTGATCGGCCGGTTCGTTGACGTGACCGCCTCACCGGACCAGGTGGTGGTGTTCTGCGATGGCCAGGTCGCCGCACGGCATCACCGGTCCTGGGCCAAGCAGGAGGTCGTCACCGACCCCGAACATGTCGAGCTCGCCCGGCATCTGCGCCGGGACCTGGCCCAGCGAAGCCACCACCAGGCCAACGCCCCGGCCGGGCGACAGCACCCCGATGGACATGTCGTCCAGCTGCGCGCTCTGCCCGACTACGACGCCTTGTTCGGTGTCGACTTCACCGCACCATCAACGAAAGCGAGTGAATAATGACAGAGACCATCACGGCACGGCCCATTTCGGGATCGGGGGAAGGAATAGGGTCGATGCTGGCCTACCTGACTCGTGTGCTGAAAGTCCCGACGATCGCAGCCTGCTGGGAAGACCTCGCTGGACAGGCGCGGGATGAGAACTGGTCGCACGAGGAATACCTTGCCGCACTGCTGCAGCGGCAGGTCGCGGACCGGGAATCCAAGGGAACGGTCATGCGGATCCGCACCGCACATTTTCCGCAGGTGAAGACCCTGGAGGACTTCAATCTGGATCATCTGCCGTCGTTGCGCCGTGACCTCCTGGCTCATCTGGCCACGGGAATGTTCGTCGCGAAGGCAGAGAACGTGATCCTGTTGGGGCCACCCGGCCTCGGCAAGACACACCTGGCGATCGGCTTGGGTGTTAAAGCCGCACAGGCTGGCTACTCGGTGTTGTTCGACACCGCAAGTAACTGGATCGCCCGACTGACCGCCGCACATAGTGGCGGCCGACTTGATGACGAACTCAAGCGGATCCGTCGTTACAAGCTGATCATTATCGATGAAGTCGGCTACATTCCATTCGACCAAGACGCGGCCAACCTGTTCTTCCAGTTGATCGCGTCGCGTTACGAGCAGGGATCGGTGATGGTGACCTCGAACTTGCCATTCGGGCGTTGGGGAGAGACGTTCTCCGATGACGTGGTCGCCGCCGCGATGATCGACCGGCTCGTGCACCACGCCGAGGTTCTCACGCTGACTGGTGATTCCTATCGAACCCGTCAACGGCGGGAGTTGCTGTCCAAGGAAAATCGGGCTGCCAACAACTGAAGGCTACTCCAGGGGGTCAAAGTTGAGAAGTTGCCTGGGGGTTGAAGTTGCGGAGTTGTTGACAGCGGCCTCTTCGCAGTTCTTGACTTCTCGGTGAACGGCGCACACAACCGAGAGGCGCAGGCGCGTTCCGTCCGCGCCGGTGCCGCTGGCCTGACGCCGGATCGAGGCCAGGACACGGCCCTGCGCCTGTTCAACCTCGTTCGCCAACAAGCACTCCCCGGAGCTGACCGCGAAGGAATCACCGCGTCCACCGTGCTTGCCGAACTGGGCGTCGGTGACCCGAGCGCTCTCTACCCCGCACCCACCAGGCTCGCCGCGCTGCACGACCCGCTGCCCGCACCAGGAGCCCGTGTCGTCGCCGAGACTGCATTGAGCAACCTAGGCCGCATCGTCGTCGCACACGGCGCGGCCGGGGTCGGCAAGACGACGGCGCTGCGACAGCTCGACGCCCACCTTCCCTCCGGCTCGGTGACGCTGCTGTACGACTGTTACGGCGGTGGCGACTACCTCAGCTCGGGGATGGAAAGGCACACCCCACGCCGATTCGTGGTGCAGGTGGTCAACGCCTTGGCACAGCAGTGCGGAACCTCGTTGCTGCTTCACCCGCCCGCACACGAGGAGGATCTGTGGCGGCGGCTCTCCACCACCCTGGCCGAGGCGGTGGCGGCCCTTGACCCGGCTGCGGTCCTGGTCTTGGCCGTCGACGCCGCCGACAACAGCGCCGTAGCGGCCCACGAGCGGCACAGCACCAGTTTCCTTCCCGGCCTGCTGGGCCTATGCCTGCCGCCCCGGGTGGCCGTGGTCCTGTCTGCTCGGTGCCACCGCGTGGAGATGCTGGGCGCAGTGGACGCACCCGAGGTGGCGGTCACCCCATTCGACGCGGAGACCTCTGCTGCCCACCTCCGCCGCCACCGGCCGGAGGTTTCCGAGGCCGAGGCAGTGACGTTCCACCAGGAAACTGACGGAAATCCTCGTACCCAGTTCTACGCACTGGAGCAGGCGCAGTCGAACGGGTGGGATACGGCTAGGCTGCTCGCCGCTTGCGAACGCACCCCGGAGCCCCTGTTCGCCGACGTCGTGGCCTCCGCTCTCAAGGGCAGTGGCGCCGATGCCGATGGGCGGCGCTGGTTGGCTGCACTGCTTGCCCTGTCTAGGCCGGTCGATACGCAGGCGCTCGCTCAAGCCCTTGGAGTGGCTCCTGCCGCCGTGTCTGCGTTCGCCGGCGGGCTCACTCCCGGGGTAAGGGTCGTCAACGGTGCCATCCAGTTCCGCGACGAGGACTTCGAGACCTATGTACGTGACAAGGTGCCCGCTGCGGACATCGTGACCGCACACAGCAGGCTCTCAGACCTGTTCCTGGACATCCGCGCCGCGGATCCTGATGCTGCCGCCCACGTTGCCGACCACCTGTTCAGTGCGAACCGCCACGACGAACTGCTGCAGTTGTTCCTGGCTGAGACGTCGCCGAGTGGCATCCTGGACGGCCTGCGTCGCGAGGAGGTCCAGGACCGCCGCTTGGACCTGGCGCTGCTTGCGGTTGCAGCTGTCGACGGCCGAGCTGCCGCGGTCCAGGTTGCGGCTCGGGCGTGCGACATCGCATCCCGAACGCACACCCTGTCCCGGCTGGTCGAGACCCAGCTGGACCTCGTCGCCCAATACGCCGACATCGACCTGCTCCGCACCCACGCGCTCAAGCAGAGCCACCTCTCGTGGCTGGGCCCCGTTCATATGCGCCTCGCCGCGGCCCTGTCCAGAAACCCGGACCGGCACTCCGCTGCCCGCGACGAACTCGATCACGCCGACGCCTGGGTTCGGCGGTGGTCGACCCGGGGGGACGACGACCACTGGGACCTCGAAGCCGATGATGTTGCTGCCGTCGCCGAGGCGTACTTCCGGCTCGACGGCCCCGACGCCACGCTGACCTGGGTACGCCGCTGGCGTCCGATGTCCTTCGCGCTCGATGTCGCAGCACATCTCGCAGCCCGCGTCACCGGTGACCTTGGCCCGGACACCGCGCAGTCGGCACTTCGGAAAGCCCGGATTCCCACCCGCGCTCAAGCACCCTTCCTGGCGTACTCGGCATCGCCATCTGCGGAACCGGCCAAGGATTGGGTCGACGCTGTAGTCTCGACGCTCCTCGCCACCCCTCTTGGCGAACGGCGGTCGTGGCAGCCGCGCATGCTGGATGTGGCCGTCCGATACGGCGATCGACAGCTGGCGCAGAGGCTCGCGAACCACTGGAGCGGCTCCCTGTCCGAGTCCCTATGGGAGTTCAACTCCTCAGCTGCGGACAACGTCAGCGCTCTGCGATGTCACGCCGTCGCAGCCACCCTGGCCAACCACGCTCTCGACGTCGACGCGCTGGCTCCCCACTCGCTGCGTACTTCCGACGGCGACAACGGTCCCACTGATCACTCGCTGGCGCACCGCCGCAACGAATGGCTCGGCAGGATCCGGCCGCTCGCCGACATGACGGTTCTGGCCACACGAGCTGCCTTGGGCGATCCCGTTTCGGACGATGTGTTCGCACATGTGCGGGACGGACTTGCTACAAGAAACGCCACCGCCGCGCATCGATGGTTCAAGTACGACCGGTCATTCCGCGCGTGGGCCGCACTCGCCGCCGAGGCTGTGGCAGACGCCGGCTCTCCGGATCACCTGCTCGACAGTCTTGCCGACGCCGCATCGGATCTGCTCCGTGACGGCGCGCCTGGGTTGTGGCTCGACCTCGCTGAGATGCTGGTGGCACGACCGGGGCACGCCGCCCGAGCCATTGACTTGTGCGTGCGTGCTTCGGAGGCCGAACGAAGCGGTGACCGGTCTGCCCCCGATCGGCTGGATTTGCTGATCCGCGCGACCGCCATCGCCGGGACAGCGGCGCCAGAGATCGGCTACCACCTGTTCGCACACGCTGTCGATGTTGCGACGGGCATCAACGATGACGCCGCCCAGTTGCTCTCCGTCCACACCGGACTCGCCCGGCAGGCAGAGCTGCCCGCTGAAGACAAGCCACGAACGGCTGTTCGGCTACTCCGTGCGGCCGAGGAAGTCGCCCGCCACGTCACCCACCCAGACGTAGTGCCCTACAAGGAGATCGCCAGGGCAGCAACCCACCTCGACCCCGACATCGGGTTCGCCGGAGTGTGCCGTTGGGATGACCAGGACCAGGTGAGGCTGTCGCGCACCGCACCTGCCGCGTTGCTCGGCGCGGTGGACGGCGCCGAGCTCACGACCACCGAGGCCCTCAGTCTTGACCACTTCGTGGAGGACAACGACGCCCGCCTGAGCTTCCGCCTTGCGATGGTGGACCGCCTGTCCACCGGTGCGGCAGGAACCGCAGTGCGTCGGAAAGCGTTGAGGGAGACCGCCCAGTGGCTCCGTCTGCACGTTCCCGCACGCGACCAACCTGGCCTCGCGGCCAGACTGCTCGACGAAGCCGGACCGTATCTCGACGTCACCACTAGGGACGAGATGGTCCGAGTGCAAGCTCTCGAACGGCACACTGAGCAGTCCTACAGCCTCCGGTGGTTGAGCAAGGACCACCCACCGGAGGTCCAAGAATTGCTCGACGCCCCGGAGAAGCGAGACTGGACCTCGCTGCACGACGATGTCGCGAGCCTCGCGAAAGCCTACGTGCGCGGCGATCAACTGCGTGCTTTCGTGTCAGCAGTGCTGTTCAAGACCCCGCCCATGCAGCGTTCACAGTCGCTCGGCGTACTTGCCACGTTGCCTGGCTCCTCTGGCGCTGAGGTCGTGCTTCCTGTGCTTGCTGAGCTCGCCAGTACGTGGGTGACCTGGCCGGGCATCCCCGAGCAGGTAGGGGCTCTCCTGCCCCAAGTTGTCGCCCAGCACTTGGCACACTTGGTGATGTACGGGAACAGCGCGGCGACAGTGGTCGAGCAGCTCAGAGTTCTCGTCGACGACGATGCGATCCGCCGAGCGGTCCTCGCGGCGCTGCCTGTTGCCAAGCCGCAGCTGGCTGCGCACAGCTGGAAGAACGTGGCCGGAATCCTCGGCACGCTGTGCGGACCCACAGATGCCGCGCACGCCCTCGTCCAGCTGCTCGATGATCGAATCCCGGATGCCGTTGTCCCCGAACGGAACAGCTCCGGCGCGGAGCCGCTGGTCATGCTTCTGTGGAGCGCGTTCGGGCATCCGCGGCGCAGTGTCCGTTGGCGTGCCGCGCACGCCGTGCGCGACCTGCTGACCACCGCCGACCGCCCACGAGCGGTGAACCTGGTGAAGCAACTGATCGGCTGCCTGGAGCTGGCCGAAGTCGGGCACTACCGTGACTCCGACCTGCACTTCTACCGGTTGTCCGCAATGGCTACTTTGCTGAGCACACTGGGACGAGTCGCCGACAAGCCCGACCTGTTCGCGCCTCACCTGGAGACCTTGACGCGAATCGCCACCAGCCGCGAACTACCACACGCCCAGATCCGTCAGCTCGCCCGAGAGGTGGCTCTGGGAGCGGCTAAGCACCTCGGCGCTGATACTGACAAACTCGAACACGCGAACCAGCCACTGGCACACGACAACAGTCAAAGGCGCAGCCTTCACGGGAACGACCGGTTGGTATCCGACAACCTGCGGTACCGCTTCGACCAGACGGACACCATCCCCTACTGGTACGCGCCACTCGCCCAACTATTCGATGTCCCCGTGGACACAGTGGCCAAGCATGCCGAGCACTGGATCGTCGACCGATGGCAACTGGGCGAGCACGACTGGATGGTCGACCCCCGGGAACTTCGTGGAGAGCACTCCGCCGGGAACATGATGCACCGCCACGGCTCCATCCCCCAGGCCGAGAGCCTCCGCCTGTACCTGGAATACCATGGGATGATGCTAGCCGCGGGCGAACTCGTCGATGCCGGCCAGCGAGTACTGATGGACTACGGCAGCGACGAAGACGACCCCTGGGGCGAGTGGTTGGCTGAAGCGCTGCCCTTGTCCCCGGGCACGTGGCTCAGTGAACTTCGCAGCCCGGTTCCCATCGAAGCCGATCTGTTCGGCCACACCACACCGCTCGAAGAATGGCTCGACCCTGCACATGAGGATTACGACCGTGCTCTCGAACTCGTTGACGGCCAGCTCCCGGAGAAGGTCGTCGTGTCCGGCTACACCAGCCTCCACTGGGACGACGGCTACGAAACCCGACGGGCATCCTCCGCGCTGGTCACGCCAGACCACGCAGCAGATCTACAACGCGCACTCTGTGCCGCGTCCAACTCCATGGACTTCAAGCTGCCGCACGAGGGCGAAACGAACTTCGAGATCAACCACGGTCGGTTCGGCCTCCGCGGCTGGCTCAGCGATTCCGAACACACACTCACGACCCTGGACGAGCACGATGACTACGCGCACGACCTGCGCAGAGGCCGGGAACTTCCTGGCCTCCACTTCCGCCAGAGCGCCACGGTCTCGCCCGACCCCAGTGGTTTCCGCCTGCACAACGCCAACCAAGACGTCATTGCCGCTGCCGAGCAGTGGGCGGACCCAAGCACTGACGCCGAGCGTCATGTCACCTCCTCCGGCTTCCGCACCCGCGTCGGCCGCACCGAGCTTCTGCGCTACCTGCGCGACACCGACACAAACCTGATCGTGGAGGTCCAGATTGGCCGACAGCGACGCAGCGGAAGCAGCAACGACTACCGGCAGCCGCAAAGCCGCATCTACCTCATTGAGCCCAGTGGCCGAGTCACCGCACGCTGACCCGGTCACCCGCCTCGGCGAGCGCATCCTCGCCGAACTCGGCGACGACCGGACCACTAACACGCTTACCCGCTGGCTGACCCACCACGTCGCCAGCCTCATGGAGGCAGCCGATCGCGCCCGCGAAGATAGCGCACCAGATGCCGACGTCCGCGCCGCAGCAGCCCGCGAGGCCATCCTCGACCTGTGGAAGCACCGGGCGGGCTGGCCGAACGGCTGGCCGCCACCCGGTGCCGCAGCGATCGTCCGCCTCCTCAACGACCTCCCCGACATGACAGCCCGAACCTGGGGAGGGGCGACCGTCGTACAGCAGTTGCACGACCTCCACCATCACGTCTTGGGCGTCATCGCCGACCTGGTTGCCGTCTCCGGCACCGAGGTCGACCGAGGATGGCTGGACGCGTTTGGTGAGCAATTGACCGCGGACGAGACGTTGCTGTTGACCCGAGCGGCCAGCGCAGGCCACCGCATCGACGACTTGAAGTTGATGCGATCGTTGGCACGGGGCTATGGGTCCGACTCAGATGACGATGAGAACGACGCTGAGGCGTCAGGGAAGTCCGAAGGACAGACTCCTCAGCCCCATCCCCTCGTGTGGCTTGCCGACACCTACAGGGAAACCCTGCTGGAGCTGGTCGCCCGTCTGACCAAGTCGACCACAGGCAGCGCACCGGGTTGAGGTACTACTTAATTGTCGGAAGCTGACTCGCGAGCGGCCCATAGCGAGATCCATCAATGAACGTACCTCGACAGGCCCACCGCTGCTGATTCGGGGAGCACTACGGGGAGCGGAAAAGGGTATTGAATGGCCCTGAACTGCGTTCAGTGACTCTGGCTGGAATCGTGCTTGCCTACGGAAATCACATTTCCGTAGTTTAGGGCACAGTCTGTTCCTTGACATTCGCGGCAAGTCAGGACACCCAGTTACATGAAGTGCGACCTTGCCTCTGTCATTGAGGAACAAGAGCGCATTTGGGGGCAGCTTGTAGGTCTGGCTTACAGCCCCAAGGAGCATGTCTACCCAATTGTGCAATTCCGCCGGTGCGGTCCTGTTTGTAGTGGAGTAGTTGGCGGCGACCAGGTCGTCGAGTTCGGCTTGCATGCGGCCGGTCCGGAATTCCTGGACGAGTTCGGCGGGTAGCGGTGTTCGTTCCTGGCCCTGGAGAGGTTTGATCGCGCGGTAGAGCCGGTCTTCCAGCGGGTCGATTTTGCTGGGGGTCAGGTTCAGTGCGGTGGTGATCTTGTGGGTGAGGATGGTGGCGAGAGTTTGCGTGATGTCGTCGGGATCCACCGGACATCCACCCCCCGGACTCGGCGCAACTCGCCTGACGAGGGTAGCGGGCAAGAGGGTGGGGCGCCGCCCGTCACCCAGACCTCGACGGGGGAGGTCGTGGGAAACAGGCGGCGTCCATGGCGAGCTGTCCTTGAGCGACACAACAGAGGATGGTCAGGGTTTGACGGGGTCCGGCTGCCAGGCCGCGACCGCGGAGTCGACCGGCACCCACACCTCCCGCGCCACCACCAGTGTGCCGTCGACCTGTTCTGATGCGGGTGGGGCGATCACGTAGCTGGGCAGTGACCACAACCGGGTCACGTGCTCATCCGCCTGGTCCACCGGCACCTCCTCGACCAGTTCGGCTGCTGGCAGTTCGCGGGCGGGTGTGGGGTCGCCGGGGAACTCGAACTTGCCGCCGACGAAGCGCAACGTCAGTTGCCGGGTGGCCACCGAGCGGCCGGAGATCCGCAGGATCGCCTGTTCGGGCGGGTGGATGCGGCCTTCGTGGTCGCGGGCGAGCATGCAGAACACGCTCGCGGTTTCAAACGTCGAGCGAGCCCCGTTGACCTCGGTCGGGGCCGGGGGTTCCAGTGGTGGCCGGTGGGTGTGGCCGGTGCGCGGGTCGGTGGTGATTCGGGGTGTGGGTTCGCGGCGGGCGTTGACCTGCTCGCACACCATGACGTTGCTGGACAGGCCGGCCAGGGTGGTGAATTGGCGGCCGCCCAGGCCGAACCAGCCGGGGTCGAAGACCCGGAGGCTGGTGTCGGCGCCGCGGATGAACTCCTCGCAGACGGTGAAGTCGTTGCCGGAGGCCAGCATCGAGGTCAGGTAGTCCACGAAACAGGCCGCCAGCCAGCAGTCGGCGATGGGCAGGCCGTGGTGTTCGGACCAGCGGAGGTTGGCCACGGCGAAGCGGCGGATCTCGGCCTTGAACGCGGCCAGCCGCTTGGCCGGGTCACTGCCGGCGCGGGCGAAGAACTCCTTGCCGAACAACAGGAACCGCGGCCGCCCCAGCGGGGTCGGGGTGAAGACCTGCTCGGGGTCGGGCAGGTACTGCTGGAGTCGTCCGAGGAGTTCGGCTCGGGTCATCTCGGTGCAGAAGAACACCACCTGGGACTCCGGTGCCACCAGCGCGGCCGCCAGGACGAGGCGGGTTGCCCACCAGCAGGCCAGGGCGGTTTTGCCGACCTTGGTCCGTGCGCCCAGCAACACCAGCTCGCCCAGCCAATCGCTGCGTTGGTGCAGCAGGATGTCCAGCTCGGGGTGGACGGGGAAGCCGCGGCCGGTGCCGTGGACTTCCATTTCCTGTCGCAGGATCTCGGCGGCGTGTTCGGCGTAGGGGTCGGCGGCGACCCACTGGTCGTCGTCGGTGCGCACCACATCGAGCAGCTCGTGCACGGCTTCCCCGGCGCGGTCGTTGTCGCCGGAGCGGTAGTGGTGGGCGATCGTACGGATCAGCGCGTCGAAGCGGCGGTGCCGGGCGCGGCGGCTGACCAGCGCGGCCAGGACTTCCACCTCGTCGGGGCAGGCCGGCAGTTGCGGGTGGCGTTGTTCGGCCTCGCTGTCCCAGGCCGTCAGGGCCCGGTCGAGGTGTGGGTGCAGGCCGAGGTCGAGGTTGTAGCGGATGCCGACCGTGGCCAGGTGCGGGTGGGTCGACCGGATCTCGCGGAGGCGGTCGAAGGCCCGCCCGAGGCCGGGGTCGGCGAACTCCTCACTCCCGGAGACCACGAGCCCGGTCCGGCCATCCGCCAGCGAGGGATCTCGGACCAGGCAGGCGGTCAGCAGTAGTTCCTCGCGGTCACTGGCCGGGTCGGCGTCCATTTACTGTCTCCGTCTCGTGTGGACGGCCGGGACCGCGAAGCGGCCCATCTCGGCCGCGTCTCTGCTGTGTGGAGTTGCCAAAGGACAGTCCTGGGACCCGTGCGGGTCCACGTCGTGGCAGGTAACGCGCCGCGTGTTACCTGCCACGAGGTCCGACTGGTGGATGGCTGGGCGCTACCGCGCGCGGTCCGCCCCGGCCGGGTGGACTGCCGTGCGCCGCCTCGGGCGCCACCGACACGTGATCTGCGGAAAAGGGAAGGAGCGCCATGAGTCACAAGAACGTGCCCTCGTGGTCGCAACCCGGGGTGATCATCGGCGTGGGCAGCAAGCCGGAGGGCCGTGGTCACGGCAACTACTGGCTCAACAAGATCGGGCCACGGCACTGGCAGTGGATCGGGGTCAACCCGCGCCACGGCACCTACCACCACGGGGCCGCGTGGGCGGTCGCGGTCGGCAGCCTGCCGCCGCAGGCCGAACTCGACAGCACACGGCACGCGCTGTTCCTGCTGTGGGGCCGGCCCGAGCTGCGCGCGGGCGAACCGGTGGCTGCTGGCGACATCGACGAAGTCGAGGCCGTACTGGCCAAGCTCGCCCGGCAGGAGTCGGCGGTCCTGGATCCGGCCCGGCCCGAGATGGTGCCGGTGCTGGATGTGCTCTTCCGCGCCCAGTACGGCGGTGTGCACTCCTGGGTCTCGGCCCGGCACGGCGACCTCCTCGCCCTGCACCAGGTGGACGATTCTGGCCTGGCGCGGATCCGCACCCGGCTCGCCGAAGCGCACCTGCTGTGCGAGTGGGCGAGCGAGGACGGACTCAGATGGGCCCAGCCCGCCACTCGCATCGACGAGACCACCGCGGGCCTGGAGACCGCGGCCGTCGAGGGGAAACAGCCATGAGCGCGCCGACCGTCGGGTCCACTGTGGACAGGGCGGGGCTGGTGCGGTGTGTGGAGCGGGATCTGCGCGAGCTGGCCGAGCTGGACACCGTGGTGCACTCCGTCGGCAACCTGGTCCGCCAGTCCCAGGAGGAACCACCACGGGCGCGCAGCGCGATCAGGACGCTATGGGAGACCGCGACCGCGGCGCGCAAACGGGCGGCGCCCAACCGCCTACTGCTCACCAGGGTGCGTTCGGTGTTGAAGGACAGCCATTGCACGGTCTCAGCGGCGGCCACCGCCGCTGTCGTCCACGGCATCCTGCACGGCTCCATCCGGCCATCCGCGCTCACCCCCGCCAGCATCACCGCGCCACCGTTGCGGATTCCGCCCTCGGTCGGCGTGCGCCACGGTGCACTCGCCGACCTGCTGAGCACCACCGGCAACCTCGCGGACTCGGTGTGGAACCACGCCCACCGCAGCCGGGTCGACTTCGACGAGGACCTGCGCCGGCTGCGGACCTGGCTGGCGCAGGTGCCGGACCTCCGGGCCCCGGATCGCCTGGTGCCCGTGCTGGGCGAGGTGTCGGGGGAGTTCCAGGTGCATCGCCACCCACGACCGGTCCACCCGCGTGGGTCGGAGTTGGACACCCCGTCGATCAGCTACGAGGTGCTCTCCGCAGGGCAGCTTGATCTGCTGCACACCGCGATCCGGCAAGGTCTCCCGGTCAAGGTGGCCAGCATGATGGCCGGCACCAACGTGGAGCCGTTGTCGGCCGGTGCGGCCGTGGCGGCGGTGATGCGCTGCGGGGCCTGGCTGCGCAGGACCATCGACGAGAACAGTCTGCCGGTCGCGCGTTCCTCCTCCACCTCGCGGAGGATCTCGCCCAGCTGGCTGATCTCTGTGCCGGTCAAACGACACCGGGTGGTCCGGGCGTTCGCACGGCACTACACGCCCGAACTCGGCCGGTGGTATCAGATCCTGCGCGGGGACATCCCGGACCTGCGGGGACTCATGCCGATGCGCCAGGCGCATCATCTGGCGCTGGCCGCGCACGTGGCCGGTGGCGGGCGGCTCTCCGACTTCGCCGAGCACCAGGCCCGGCGGTACCGGGATGTCGTGCAGGCGTGGGACCGGATGACCGCCTTCACCACCGAACTCAGGACGGCCCGCCAAGCGGTGTTGGATGCCGTCGGTGATTGGCCGGCGGAGTACACCGAGGAGGGGAAACGGTCGCTGGCCGAGCTGGTGCAGACGGTGCGTACCGGGCTCGCCGAACTCGGTCGCCCGGCTGACCAGGAGATCGGTGCGGCCTACGGGCGGCTGATCAACTCCGGCTGTGTGGAAGAGGCGTTCGGGGCGTTGACCTCGGTGCTGACCGGACTCCGGAATGCGTTGTGGCGGACTACGGTGCCCGAGCCGACAGAGTGGGGTAGTGCGGAGTTCGCGTTGTTCCAACAGCGATATCCCGACACCGCTCCGCCGAACTTCGGCACATCGAGCCCGCGCGCACACGCGGTGGAGGTGATCCGCGCCGAGGTGCGGCGGTTGCTCGCGGCACGGTTGCCCGCGGTCCCGGCGACCGAGCTGGCCTTGCTCACCGAGCTGCACCGGGAGCTGAGTGCCGCTGTCCGCGAACAGCGCAGCCCTGGGCTGGCGTCGTATTGGCGGTTGTGGCTCACCCCCGGAGCGCCCGACGAGCACGTCTGGCGGGCGTTCCTGGAATGGCCGGACCTGATCACCCTGGCCACCACGGGCAAATAGTCCATCTGGGAGGGCACCGGTGATCCCGGTGTCCTCCCCTTCCCGCCTACACGACCACGGGCGTCGTCGCGCGTTACCTACGCGGGTGGCAAGCACCACCGCACCCAGCGAAAGGACCATCCGCGATGGCCACCCCCGTACCCTCCCGCGGCAAGCTCGATCCCGACTCACCGTTTGAACTCCACCTCCAGTTCCGGGTGCCGCTGTGGCGCCTGGATTCCGGGACCCGGCGAATTCAGGCCGCGTTGACCCAGCTGGGACTGACCAGCCCGCCGGTGGAGGTCGTTTTCGCCGACGACGTGCTGGTCACCGTCTCAATCTCCGCGGGCACCCTTGGGGACGCGATCCACGGCAGGGAGACCACGGTAGCCGGAATCCGCCATGCCCGTCGGCTCGCCGAGCTGTTGTGGGACTTGGACCCGGTACTGGTCAACTCACCCCAGGAGCGAACATGAACGCCGACACCGGCGACACCTGGTGGGTCGACGTGCCACTTAATCCCGCCGGACACCGCGACCTGACTGGGATTCCGCCCACTCGGCTGACCAGGTTGTTGGATCAGGCGATGGGATTGGCTCGGCATGCCATCCGCGCCCAGCAGGGACCACTGCGCGACCTGCTCGGCGGCATCGACGACCTCACCCAGCAACTACGGCTGTGGATCCTGGCTGCCGCCCGGACCTACGATCCCGACCGCGGACCGTGGACAGCGCATGTGACGCAACGGGTTCGGCAGCAGGCCGCCGACTACTGGCGGGCCACCGTCGGCTACACCGCCCTGCAGAAGGTCCGCGCCTTCCGATTCACGGACGGCAAGTCCCTCAGCGGCAAGGATCGACTCCAAGTCGCGCATGCCCTGTCCCTGCTCCCGGGTGGACAGTCCACTCTGGACGAATCAGACGATACCGTGGACACAGGTGAGAACTTTGAACACACCGTCGACAACCGTTCCGTCGCGACTTCGATCCTCCTTGCCTTGCTCCGTGCTCCCGAGACGGACGATCCGATTGCGGCACAGCGATTGTGCCGAGGTTTTGTGATGCACGTGCTGCGCCAAGTGTTTGGGGTGGCGCAGCGGCGAATCGCGGCCTGCGGAATCCACCACCGCACCGCGGCGGCGGTGGAGAACGAGCTACGCGCGCGGGTCCGAGAACTCCTCGACCCTGCCGGTTGAACTGCGAGCGAGGGAGTGGGGCAGGACGAGTTCAGCTTGTCCTGCCCCACAGATTCTCGTTGGCAAGTCAGGGTTTTGACCTTGCCCAGTCCATTCCTGAGTGGACGGACACGGGCAGCAGACCTGCATCCTGCCCCACCACTTTTGCCAGGCCCACCAGCACTGCGTGGCGCAGCAGGGGCTCGATCTCCCCGACAGCGTCCTCGGCGACCTCCACCACGAACTCGTCGTGCAGGAACGCGACCACACCGGCGTCCTCTCCCCGGAGGAGTGTTCGCAGTGCGGCCAGGGCAGCACAGCAGACCTCCGCCGCGGTGCCCTGCACCGGAAACGCGCGACCTCGGCGCCCGAACCGGGCGACCAGGGAACGCTGTTCCGTGGTTCGCCGAGTGGCGGTGGTCTCGATCGCGGACCAGGTCGGCTGATCAGGGCGCGGCAGGGTTCGGGCCAGCTCGGTGCGGACGGCGCCGCCATGCCGGGCGCGTTCCTCGGCCTCAGCCAGTAGTTCCATCGCCGCAGGGCAACTCCGCGTGAGTAGCTCCATGGCCGGACGCGCGACCCCGGATCGCCTGCCGTAGAGCGCGGCCAGCAGGGTGGTCTTGGCCACCGCCCGGTCCATGCCGAGCCTGCGACCCAACGCCTCGTACGGATCCTCGTGCTCGGCGAGGTTCAGCAGCGCCCGGTCTCCCGCCAGGTAGGCCAGGATCCCGGGCTCCAACTGGGAAATGTCCGCCACCAGCAACCGGCGTCCCGGTCGCGCTCGTACACAACTGCGCAGCGAATGTGGCAGCTGGAGACCGCCGCCATCGGCGGTCCAGCGTCCGGTTGAGGTCCCGGCTGGGTGGAACACCGGGAACCATCGATCCGCCTCCGTCCATCGCTTGGCCCAGTCGTAACCGAACTGGTTGGCCAGGGTGTCCAGGTGCCGCCACCTGGTCAGCAGCGGCACCGCTGGATGCGCCAGGTGCTCGATATCGCAGGTCCGCGATCCGTGGACCTCGATGCCTTCGCCGTCGAAGGCATCCGGCAGTTCGGTGCGCCACCGAAAGCGCGCGCCGCCGAAGCACTCGGCCACCTGTTCGTCCAGCTCGCTCAACCGCGGGTACCAGTCAGCCTGACTGGGCTGTCCCAGCAGGTCGGCCAGAACCTCGCGGTGCCGTTCGGCATCCCACGGGAGCCCGGCGGCGTTCAGCTCCGCGGCGGCCAGTGCGCTCGCCGAGTCCACGTCGATCAGCCGATCCAGCGCGCTACCGTGTGCGGTGGCGCCGATGTCGGCCTGGATCTGTTGGTACCGCTCGGAGAGCCCTGCACGGTCGCTCGGCGGGGTCGACTCGACGCGGTGGTAACCGTCCACGGCCCGCTGGGCCAAGGTGAGGCAGTATCCGAGCCGCAGGTGCACGCCTGCCTTGGCGAGGGCTGTGGCCGTGGTGCTCAGGTCCGCGGCGACCCACCTGATTCGCTGGGTGCGATCCATTGGTCCCAGTTGCCGGAGACCGTGCTCGTCAACCTCGGCGACGAGCACGGCCATGGTGCCGTTGAAGGGCTCGATGCGGAAATGCCAGGCACCTGGCCGACCGGAGAGTTCAAGTCCCAGCAGGTCCGCCGGGCCGGTCATCGGCGTGCCACGGCGAACGGTGTCCAGCAACTCCTCCCAGGTGAGGTGCCGAACGGGACGGGTGCTGGTGATGGACTGCATATCGGAACAAACCTCCTGAACTTCACGGACACGGCGCTGTCCCACGAGGTGGGGCCGGAAGCTCAGGTAACGCACCGCGGCGAACCCGGTCGGAACCGCGAAAGGAGGGGGCGGGTGGGGCGCGCTTGGGGGGTTGAGCGCGCCCCACCCTCTGGGGTGGCCGGTCCGTCGAAGTGACCTACTCGACGGGCTCCGGCAGGGCAACCGGCTCGGGCAGTTCGCCGGGCCGACCTTGCGACTGGAGGAGGACAAGGCAGTCGCTCAGGTCGAGGCCCGGGGGCAGCGGTAGCCGCTGGACCGTTGTGCGGAACGGTTCCAGTTGCTCGCGCCACAACCGCGCGCCGAGTTCGCCGGCGTCGTCGCCGTCGTGGCAGAGCACGACACGCCGTCCGGCGAGCAGGCGAAGCCACCAGGTGGCAATCGCCTGTGCCCCAGGCACCCCGATCGCGATCCGCCCGAGGCTGGCCAGGGCCAGCCAGTCGGTCGGACCTTCAGCCACATGGACTGGAACCGCGGGATCAGCGGAATGGAGCTGGTCAAGACCGAGCGGGACCAGGGTGATGCCGTTCAGTGAACGCCACCGCCACCGCTTGGCCACCGTCGGGTTGGTGGATCGTCCTTGCAGCCACACGACTTTCCCGTCGACACACGCCGGGAACAGCAGCCGGTGCCTCCGCAAGGTGAAAAGCCCGCGGTCATCGACCAGCCCGGCCTCAGCCACCAGGTTGTCCGGGTGGCTGCCGAGTAACCGTTGGATCCGGCCGAGCGCCAGGTTGGACACCCAGCGGACCCCGATCCCTTGCGCCACCAACGGGTTGATCGCCCGGCCTGTCAGGTAGGACGCGCCTGGTGTGTCAGGCAGGGGTTCGCAGCAGTCGAGCATGGCGGCGTACAGCTCCGCGAATGCCGCTCCGTCCCGGGGTGCGGTGGTACGGAGAACCCCGGGATCCACCGTGACCGGATGGTCCAGGCCCTGGGCCAGGATGAGCAGTTCCCGCCAGGTGGTCAGGAAATCAATCCGGCGAACCCTGGACCAGACACCGAAGACGTCCTCGTGCAACCCGCACGCGAAGCAGTGCACCGCGTCCATGTACACCGAGCAGGACGGATCAGCGTCGCGTCGGCGGTGTGCATTGTCGTTGACGCAGCGGATTCGTCCGTGCTGCAACGGGATTCCGAGCCTGGTCAGCACGAACGGCATCGGTAGCGCCCGCCGCAACGCTTCCTTCTCCCAACTTGACCAGTCGAGCACGTTGGCCAGCAACAGGTTCCGAGTGTCTGGAAAGGACAGTCCGGATGCCATGAGGTAGTTGACCTGATCGCCGCCACCGGCACACCTCGGGCAGTTCCACCGGCTGGCCCAGCCGGCCGGGAGGTGCTGCGCGCATCGCGGACAGCCCACCCGCATCGGCTGTAGGAAGCGGCCGATGTGGTTGGCCGCGGCGATGATGCTCAACCGGCCGAGCGCACGCCGTAGGTTCAGGTCGGCTGCCACCGTCGTCCACCTCCATAGT
The DNA here is from genome assembly GCF_052078295.1 of Crossiella sp. CA198. Classification (NCBI taxonomy): domain Bacteria; kingdom Bacillati; phylum Actinomycetota; class Actinomycetes; order Pseudonocardiales; family Pseudonocardiaceae; genus Crossiella; species Crossiella sp. CA198. Next base: position 94,055 of record NZ_JBQJIM010000013.1, on the reverse strand, counting down.
TCTGCCGGCATCTGCCTTCGCGGGCTCAGGTAACGCACTCGATTTCTTCGCAGGGCGCTACAGCGGCAGGCACTTGGCTGGCGTCTTGGCGAGGGTGATCGCCAAGGCCCACTTGCCACCGGAACCGGATAGCTCCCGGACGGTCAGGGGTTCGTTCGGGTAACGGCGGTTGACGAAGCCGCGCCGGTCGCCCCAGACGACCGTGCCGCCCTGGAGGTGGCCACTGGGCTCGGTGATGTCGAACTGCGAGCTGGCGAAGGTGGGAGCGCCGATCCCCTTCACCACGTACTCGCAGACGATCACCTGCGCCAGGTGGCGATGCAGCGGGGCGGTCGGCGCGGCCTCCGGCGGTGCTCCGGCAGCCAGGATCGACGCGGCCACCAGCGGGATGATTCTCAGCTTGCGCATGGTCCAGTCCTTCCGATGTGGACAGTCGTTACACGGACCTGGGTCCTGGTAACGCAGCCACGGAAGGGCTGGTGGAGCGTCAGAAGGCGCCGGAGTCGAAGCCGTGGGAGAAGTCGGTCAGCAGGTGCGCGCCGAAGTCGAACTCACGCTCGGTGGCCTCGAAGAGACTGGCCATGAACTCGGTGCCTCGCTGCTGATCGTCCCGCATCAGCTGTTCGCCGTGACGCCGAAAAGACTCCTCGCCGGCGCGGAAGCACTCGCGGTCGATGCCGAAGTAGCCGTCGCTGAAGGGGTGGAACTCGTTCTCCGGGTGCGGCCAGGCCACGGTGCTCAACTCCTTCCGCAACTCGCCGAGGGGTCGCTCACCAAGGTAACCCGCGGCAAGGCCGCGTGACCGGGTGAACCCGCGACCTCTCTGGGCATGAACTTCACAACTGCGTTCGCCGCGCCCGAGTACGCGCTGAGTCACTGGCTGCCGCCCGGACTCGTGCACGCGGCCCTCGGCACCTGCCGCGGTCTGCGGCCCTCGCCCACCACAGCACACCCGGCCTGGAACGGCCTGCTCGCCGCGCTGGGGCTGGCCACCGCGCGCCCCCGGAAACACCCACTGCCCCAGGTCCACCTGGTGGAAGTCCGGCTGACCACAGCCGAACACGCGTTGCTGGCCACCGTGGCCGGCCTTGTCCCTGAACTGGCCCACGTCTTGCGGGAGGAACAATGAGTCAGCAACAGTTCGTCGATGCCCTGCGGGCACGGTGGATACCGATGATGCGATCCCGAGGTTGGCACGCCGAACTCATCGACCCGGACAGCGCCGACCCGATTCTGCTCATCGACCACGACGAGCGGTTCGTGCGCGTGCCACTCAACGTCGTCGCGGGCGCCGATCTCACAGACGGGGCGGTAGACGCGACGCTGGAGCTGTGGGCCGACCTGGTCCCGGTTTCCGACCCCGAGGCCGCCGAGGCGGCGATGCCCTCGGTGGGGTGGGACTTCGCCGGCAGGCCGGGCTGGCAACTCGTCGTACGGCGCGCGCAACGCTGGATCTGCTGGGACACCGGCCCGCTGACCACCACGGCGATCGAAGGACGGTTGTGGAGCCGCGCGCTGCGCCGCGCCGCCGAACAAGACGTCCGCCTCGACGGCGACCGCCGGTGTGCTCGACTGCGGTGCACTCCCGGACCGGCCGCGGCCGCCTTCGCCTGGCCTGCCCGGCTGGAGCGAGCCGGAGCGGCCGGGCACGCGGCACTGGTGTGCGGGCCGGACGTCGTCTACCTCGGCGAAGCGTCACTGCTGCGGCGCTTGCGCAGCACCGAACTCCCGTACGGCATCCTGCTGCGGACCGCTCAACTGCACGCGATGTCCGCGCACCTCCGGGCACTGGCGCACGGCGGTAGGTGAGGCGCCACGTCCGGGGGCGGGCCTCACTGGTCGCCGAGCAGCCTCTTGAGCTGAGCGGTGAGCTGCGCCGGCCCGCCCGGGGTGACGGTCAGCCAGCCGTTGTTGCGCAGGTGCAGGAATTGGCCTTCCCGATTGGTGTGCCAGCCCACCGCCGTGTCCATCCGGCGCAACGTCCCGTCCCGATCGCAGCGGATGGCGGTGAACTGGCCCATCGCGTGCGCCTCACTCCAGGCGTGTGTGAGCGCGCGAGCCTGATCGGCCCGCTCACCCAGGTTCACCAGCTCGTGCGCCAGGGCCCGCACGTCGGTGCCTGCGCGGCCGGCCGCGGCCTCCAGCACGCGTTCCTGGATGTTGGCCGAGGCCACCCGCGGTGTCCGGGCGTCCCCGGTCAGCGCGACGAGCTGGCCGATCACCGCGTGATCCGGCATCGGCCACAACCCGATCCGGTCGGACTCCAGCACGGCCAACACCGCCCAGTCCCCGGACACGGCGCCCCGCACGTAGCGAGTGCGGGAGTCGGCGAACACCCGGGCGTCGACGGCCCACCGGAACCGGGCCAGCGTCGTCAACGCCTCCACCAGCTCCGGCACCAGCCCCCGGCGGTCTGCCAGGCCACGCGCCGTGAGGTCCGTGATCACCCCGTCGAGGATCTGCCGCCGTTCCGCCCAGGTGGCACCCGCGCTGGGAACGTCCAGCACGTAGGGCAGCTCGCCGAGCTGGAGGTGTTCCCAGCACGCCTCGAACTCGACCGCGGACAGTTCCTGGACGGTGGTCGCCCGGCTCACCCCGGTCCCTCGCCGAGCACCGGCGGAGCAGCCCGGCGCTCGTCGGCGAACAGGTCGTCGTCCTTGACCCAGAACTCGTTGACCCGCTCCACGTCGTCCTCGCCTCGCCCGGCGGCGGGCGCGGCCGGTTGGGTGAAGCCATGCCCCGCGGCACCAGGTCGACCGGCCGCGCCTGGTGTAGGAGTGGGGCGAGCTGCGCCAGGCTGGTTGCCCACACCCGGAGTGGGACCCGAGCCACGGCCGAGGGTTCCGCTGCCGGAACTGCCAGGTCCGCCGCCCGAGCCGGTGGGACCGAACCCACCCACAACACCGCCAGCAAAGCCGCCACCCGGTCCGCCGGGCAGGCCACCAGGCCCGCCGGGAACGTTGGGGCCGCCGATTGGGCCAGGGGATGTGGGTGGCTGTCCGGGGTTGAACAGACTTGGGTCGATCTGGTCGTTCGGCCGCGGTTCAGGCGGCAGTGGTTCCTGCTGCGGAAGCTGCGGATCGTGGGGGCGAGGCTGTCCCGGCTGTTGCTGGTGACCGGCCTGGCCCGGGTCGCGTTGCCGGATCGCGGGGTCTCGCCGTCGGCCGCCGGGCGGAACGATCGGGGGGTCCGCAGGTGGCGTTGGGGGTGGTTCCGGCGTGGCCGCCCCGGTCAGCTTCGGCGCCTCCGGCAACGGCTGGACCAAGGCCAGGTGCGACTCGGAAGACGACTTGTAGGCGTAGAGCGCCCGGTTGGCCGCGTTGTCGGCAGCCCGCTGCTTCTCGACTTCGCGGTCCATGTTGTTGGTCAACCCGATGAACGAGGTGAAGCCATCCTGCAGGGCGTCGCCGAAGGTGTATGTGACCGGCGGCTTCGGCGGCACCGCCGAGGTCACGGTGGACACCGCGTCGGCCTGCGCCTGCATCCGGCCTTGGGCCGTGGCCGCGGCGGTGCTGGAGTCACCGGCCCAGCTGGCGGCCCGGAACATCATCAACCCGGCCAGCGTCCCGGCCTCGGAATCCCACTCCGCCCCCAGCTTGGCAGCTGCGCGCCGAAGCCGGTCGTCGGCCTCGGTCAGGGCGTTGCCCAGCCGGGTCAGCCTGGCCTGCGCGCGGCTGAGTTCAACCGGCCCGTTGCCACCCTGCATCCAGCTGTGCTTCTTATCCAGCGGGACGCCCTCGAAACGATGGTCCCCGATCTGGTTGCTACTCATTTTCGTACTACCCCCTGTAACCCCGTTCAGCTCCGCGCGGACAGCGTCTGCATGACCATCTCGGCCGCCACCCGTGTCTTCTCACAGGTCTGGTCGGTGGTGAACACCCCTTGCGTGACCGCTGTCCCCATCACGTCCAGGCTCTGGCCAGGCGCTACGTCGACCACGACATGGCAGGTTGGCGCGTTGTCGGTGACGCGGGTTTCCACCGCGCCGAATCCCGCGGCTGCGACCTGCTTGACCTTCACGTTCCGTTCGCCCTTGAGCCACACGTCAGCGCCCTCCTGCGGGACCAAGGCGACGCGGAAGGTGAACCGCGGTGCCTTCTCCGCCTTGCTGAAGGCGCAGCTCCGGTTGCCGTGATGGTCGACCTGATCGGGGCCAGACAAGCGGGGCTTCTCGTCGACTTCGAGTTGACGCTGTTGATCGGAAGTCAGCGCCTGACACGGGTCCAGACCGGCGACCGGGATGTCCTTTGGCCGCTGCGGCAGCGCGGCGGCCGACGTCGTGGCCGTGGTCGAGGACGGACCTGGCGTGGCGGTGCCAGTAGTGGTGCAGCCCGCGAGGAGCAGGCTGGCCACCAACATTGCGGCAGGCAGGAACGGACGGTCACGCATTCGGGGTCCCCTCAGTGCCAAGCGCTGTCTTGATCTCCGTATCGGTGTAGCCGTAGGTCGCGGCGGCGGCCTTCATCTGCTCCACCGCGTCACGCAAGGTGCCGACGTACTCAAGGCCTCGATTGATGTAGGAGTCCGGGGCTCCGATGAACCTCTCGTTGAGCGCCCGCGCCATGTCCTGGCTCACTGGGTCCAGGCGAGCGGGCTCCATCCGAATGTCCTTGGCACAGGCGGCAACCTCGTCCTCAAGCCACCGGGCGGTGTCCAGGGTTTCCCTGGCCATCTGGAGCACGTTTTCCTTGTTGACCTTGAAACCAGGTCCGCTGGCGCCCCCGGGCGGCATTGATCCGCCCCCATCGATCACGTGCACTGTCGTATCCCCTCGTACCCGTCCCCGTACTGCCAGTAACCGTACCCGGTACCGGTCGGCGAGTGAGGGGTTCCCTCCGAACGGAGGACGAACGAGAAGGTCACACCGCCGGGGGAATGGGCTCGTCCTGGCCAGGCCAGCCGCCGAACGCCTCGCGGGCGGCCAGGTAGCGCTGACAGCTGTCGAAGTAGGCCTGCACCGCGGCGTGCAGGTCCGCCGCCGACTCCAGGTCAGCCCGGGTGACCGTTTGCGGATCGCTGGGGTGGAAACGCAGTTCGACGCCAGCGGCCACGATGACCAGCACGGGAACGCCGTTGTCCGTGTGGGTGCTGACCTCGGTTTCGCTGGACAGGGGAAAGGACAGCACCTCGGCGGGCGCGCTGTGGTCACTCATGATCAATCATCTCCTCACGTGGTCGGAACAGCGGACCGGACGACCCGCCTCCGGTGCGGGCGAGACCGGGCGCAGACCGGCCAGCGCGTGCTCGCCCGTGTGCTCTTGCCCGTCGGGCCGTTCTGCAGGAGCGCCCCAACCCAGGCCGCTCCTGCAGCTTGGTTTCACTTCGCGCCGCGGTCAGCGCTTGCGGCGTCCTTGCCGCCTTGCGACTCCGCGCCCGGGACCAGCGACCGAGCCGCGGATGGCGGCTCATCCGGGAACATCGCGTTCAGTTCGATCGCCTCGGCCTGAACCTTCGCTCCGTACGCCTCCAGAGCGTCCCCGTGCTCGTTCAGTGCCTGCGGAAGCCTGGTCAGGCAGTACCCAATCCGCTCGGCCTGCTCAACTGACGGCACACCGTCGGCAGTCATCAGCAGCAGTTTCTCCAGCGGGACGAACAGCCCGGCGAGCCTGTGCCGGGCGTCGGCCAGCTTCGCCTCCTCCGGTGACCCGCGGAGCGCGACCATGGCGTAGCCGAACATGACGTTCAGCAGAACCCGATCCTTCTCGGGCAGGTCGGCGAAGTGCCCGCTCATTCCGGCCGGCCTTCCTCAACGCCGTCCGGGGCTCCGCCGGCCTCGGACACGCCGCTGGCAGCGGCCAGCCGTGCACGTCCCGGCGCTCTGGCTTTCAGGTACCTGCTCACCGACTCACCTGCCTCGGTCACTCCCGCCAGCAACTCCGCCAACTTGGGGTCCTCGCCCACCGGCGCAGGCAGCCCCGGCGCTTCGGGGCGGGCATGGCGCCGGACCTGCTCGTCCAAGATCCGAACCTGGTCTTCGACGTGCCAGACCGACACGGCCAGACTGCGCAAACACTCCGAGAGGAAGCTCGCCGCATCCGCGAGGTTGTCGCAGACCTCCTCGTACCCCTCCTGGTAGGCGAACAGCCCGTCCAACGCCGCCCACCACGTCACGAACCTGCCCCACATCGAGGCCACCGGATCGACCTGTGCCAGCAGCGCGGCCTGCACGGCGCGCGCCTCGGCGACGTCTCCGGCAGCGGCACCGCGCGGCCCGGAGCCCTCGGAAGGTTGTGTCTCGGACGGGGCTGGGCCTGGCCCGTAGATGGTGCCGTAGCGCTCGGTGAGTTCAGCGTGCCGCTGATAGAAGTTGAGCGCCGCCACGGCATGCGCGCGGGCGAGGTCGGCGTGCGTCCGGAGTGCCTCCGCCAACTCCGCCGGGTCGGGACGCTGCGCGCGGCGCAGTTCCCGTAGCCGGACCTCGGCAGTGGTCAGCGCCATGGCGGCCTGCTGCACCAGGAACTCTTCCGGCTTGCCCCGCAATTCCTCGTCCGCGGAGACCATGGCCTCGACGCACACGGCCGGACTGAGATGGGTGGGCCATCCACCGAACTCGATCATGGTTTGTTCCGGTCGGCTGGGAAGGCGCGGACAGGTTTGCCGCGTAGTTCGGCCAGGCGGTACTGCACCAGCTTCTCCAACTCGGCGGGCGAGCGGCGCTCCAGGAGGTGTTCCCACGGGGTCTTGGGGGTCCAGTCCGGGTTGCCGCGCCGGGAAGAACGCCCGCTGCCCGCCTTCTGGTACTTCGCCAGCTGCGCCGGGTTCGAGGCCTTCTCGATCTCGGCCGCGGTCGGTGGCGGGTCGATGCGTTCAGCGGTGGTGCCGTGCGGGAGGCAGTCCCAGATCAACGGAATGTCGGTGGCCTCGGTCGACATCGGAACGACGACAACGCAGTCGGTGGCCGGGTGCGGGCAGAGGAAGCTCACCGGCATACGCGGGGCAAGGTCGTGGTCCCGGTCGACCTCGACCACCTGCGGTCCGGAATTGACTACGCGCAAGAACCTCACGTCGGGTCCTCAACTTCCCTGCGCGCGACGAAACGCTCCGCTTCCCGGTGCAATGCGGCGTTTCCCTCAAGAGTTCGGGGATCGAGGCGAGGCTGGAAACCAGTGCTGTCCTGCGTGGACGCGTCGGCTACGAGCCGGAGATGTCCCCGGCGTCCGGGTGGTTTGTCAGGCACAGCGCGGTCCTCCACATGGAGCTGATGATCAGGTAGAAGAGGTGTGGACCGGAGCAAGTCCGGAACTGTCCACGCTCCGGTGCGGGCCGGGCCCGCCGGATGCGATGTCGTCAGCACTGGCTGGCCTTGTCCCCGCCCGGCCCGGAACCGTGGCGGGACGTGGCATCCGGCGCCGGAATCACCGACGGCACCGGCTGATCGTGTGGGCTGCCAAGCGGTCCGTGCCGCTCGGCGTACGCGGCGACCGCGGCTGACAGCACGGCAAAGCGCTTGAACAACATCGACGTCGCGGTCCCCACCAGGGACAGCACGCACACAGCGAACACCGCCTGCGTCACCACCGCCGGCCAGCCAAACCTGAGCTGGCACACCAGGAGCACGGTCAGCGCGAGCACCGAGCCGAGGTTGGCGGCAATGGCCCAGTTCGTTTCACGCTCCGCCTTGCGGAATGTCGAGCTTTCCGCGCGCAGGCTCATCACCTGGATGCGTTGGGACCGTGCGGAGTAGGCGGCGTGCAGGTCGAGGAGTGGGCGCAAGGCCGGCGGCGCGGAGTGGTCCGGCGGGTGCACGGCGTAGGGCTGGCCGGGTAGGAAACGCAGGCTGCGGACGAAGTCGCACAGGCAGTGTTCGCAGCAGCACGCCGCGGCCACGAAACCGTTGTCGGGCAACACTTCGTCGGCCAGGTGGTAGGTGTGTCGTCCATCCTGGCACCGTGCGCACCGCGCCGAGCGAGGCTGTTCACCGGTGCGGCCGCGCAGCACCGCAAGGATCTTGCGCATGGGATTACCCCGCTTCCTGGACGTCGGATTGGCCAACTCGGCGGACGGGGTCCTGTGCCGGGGAAGGAACCACCGCCAGGTGCCGGAGTGGCGAGAGGGGGCGGGGTGTCGGCGCGCCCGTTCCCTTGGAAGGGCACTGCGGGGCCGGGCACGGTTTCCAGTACGGCGAGATGTTGCAGTTGGCCATGACCTCACCCTTGTTGTTGCAGGTGAAGCACCTGCGCGGATCAGCCATCGCGATCGCGCCCCCGCCCGTGGCCCTTGCGGTACGCGAACGCGACCGCCAACAGCACCGCGCCAAGGGTCAGCGCGACGGTGCCGAGTACGACGTGCCGTTCGTCCATGCCTGCCCCTTCGATTGCTGGGGACGGCGGAACACGGGGCTCGCGCGCCCGTGCCCCGCCGCGTGCACTGGCGAGCGGACGGGGCAGCGATCACACGGCGGTCCCTGCTGCCCCGTCCGCCCTGGTGAGCACGACCACCCGGCGGTTGCTATCGGGGAATAGCTGATCCGCCGAACCGTCTCGGTGACGGTTCATGCGTGGCGGGCGACCGTGCTCGCCTTCGGGGGTGGACAGGGTTGCCCTGCCACGGAACAAGCCCTGCCCACCCGTGCTGAGCCCGGACGCGGGCATGGCGTACTGCCGCTACCCGACTTGCCTGCGGCACTCCTTCTGCAGGAGCCGCGTCCGTACCAGCAAGCCGACGGTAACAGGTGAATATGCACTTTGACCGCTACCGATAGAGTGAATATTCACTCGACGTCAGGCGATAGTGTTGGCTCACCCAGGCGGAAGAGGACCCATGGCTACGACCCCGACCAGGCGCAAGCGCCGACTCGGCCAGTTCCTGTACGAGCTGCGCAAGCGCGCCGGCAAGAACGAACAGGACTTCACCAGCCTGACGCGCAAGTCCCAGGCCACGCTGTCCCGCATCGAGTCCGGCCGGACGCTACCTGGCTGGACGATGCTCGGCGCGATGCTGACCTTCTACGGCGCCACCGCCGAAGAGCGCAGCGAGGGTGAGTCGCTGTGGATCGAAGCGCAGCAGGACAGCAAGCGGATGGAACACGCCGGTGTCTACAACCCGAAGGCACGCGGTTTCATCCGCGGCGAGAGTGACGCCTCCGCTGAGCAGACGGTCGCCCCGCTGGTGATCCCGGGCGTGCTTCAGACGTTGGAGTACGCCCTCGCGCTGTACGCCGCGGCGCACCGATTCGTCACCCAGCCGTCCACTGACCGCGTGGTCGCCGCCCACGCCGCGCGGAGCCAGTTGCTTCGAGGTCCGAATGCGCTCAGCCTGCACGCACTCCTCGACGAGGCGTGCATCCGGCGCGTTGTCGGCGGCCCCGAGGTCATGGCCGCTCAACTGCGGTACTTGCTGAAACTTGGCGCACAGCCCAACGTCGACCTGCAGCTGATCCCCTTCGCGGCTGGGGCCTACGGCACGATGTCCGGCTCGATCATCCTTGGCTACGAGGACGACCAGGATCCCGACGCCGTCTATCTCGAAATCACTGGTGGCGGCGTGTGGGTGGAGAATGAGGTGGATGTCCGGAAGTACACATCGTCCTTCGCGGACATCGCGGAGAAGGCTGCGCTGCCGCCCGACAGAACAGCCGAAGTGATCAGCGAACAGGCTGCCAACCTGGAGAAGACATGACCCGAAAGACATGGCGTACCAGCAGTTACAGTCAACCGTCGAACGCGTGCGTCGAAGTAGCGACCAGTCCCACAACGGTGCACATCCGCGACACGAAGAACCGCGGCGGCGGCGAGCTGGCGTTTGCCGCCTCGGCCTTCAAGAGCTTCCTCGTCAAGTTCGCGAACAGCGAACATCGGTAGCCCGTACCAAGAACAGCTCGCGGGGCACCTGGTTATCCGGGTGCCCCGCTTGTTGTGCGCCCGGCGTGCCCAGCGTTCACCAAGGCTCGCCGAACTCGCCATCCCTTGCCCCGGCAAGGAAGGCGTCCCACTCACTGGTGGTGAAGACGAGGATCGGCCCGTCGGGTTGTGCGCTGTTCCGCATGCCGATGTAGGTGGTACCACCGGAGTCCACGAAGGCGATCTCGACCTTGCCGGTTCCCTCGGGATCGTCGCCGCTGAGCCAGGTGGAAGAGGAGAAGTCGAGCGAATCCCGGACGGCGGCCTTGTCGTCGTAGACCGGAACCCTGCTCTGATCCACCACACTCACCTCCGCCGGAAAGCCATCCGCCCGCGCCATTCGGTTGCCAGGCAAGGCAAAGCATACGTCGACAACCAGGCGGCGCGGTCGCCGACCGGTTGAGCAGGCGGACTCAGTGGTCCGCTTGCCTCGGCACGGTGCTGGCCGGGGCGGTCAGGATCAAGGTGATGTCGGAGCCAGAACGGCCGGCCACGGCCACCAAGGGGCAGGCGTCCAGGAAATCGCGGAAGCGGCGATAGCCGTAGTTGGCCTCATCGAAGGCTGGATCCAGGCTCCGCATACGGAGTTTGACCGCCGCTGCGGTCGGGGTGTCCGCCGGGACTTGCTCAATCGCCCGCACCAGCAGGGCATGCGCGGCGGCAAGGTCGAACACCGCGGGCGCCGACGGCGTTGTGGCTGCACCGGACGTGCCGACGGGGTCGGCCTGGCGGACCAGGGTGGGCCAGAATTTGTACTGAGAGCACACCGACACCAGCCGGGAACTGGCCGAGGTCTCGGTGCCCACACCGACGACGTGCTTGCCGAACTCTCGCAGCCGCTGCACCAGCGGGGTGAAGTCGGAATCACCGGTGATCAAGATGAACACCCCGATCTCGGGATGAGTGATCAGGGTCTCCATGGCGTCGACGGCCAGGCGGATGTCCGCGGCGTTCTTGTGACTGCCCGGGGTGAAGCGACCCATCTGCACCAGGTCCACGCCGTTGGTGGCCAGTGCCTTCTCGTAACGACCGAAGCGCACGTCGCGCCAGTCCGCGTAGGCGCGGCGAATCGAGGCGTTGCCGAACCCCCGGCACAACCATCGCAGTGCGGTGTCCGGGATCGGCTCCGGCCCAGGACCGCCAGCGCCGACACCCGCGCCGAGCACGAGGTTCTCGAAGTCCAGGAACACCGCGACCGCGCCGTCGGTCTCCCGGTAAGGCACCGGGTCGCCGGTTCGAGCCACCTCATCAACCACGTTCCGGATGTTCAACCTCCTCGTTCGGCGTAGCTGTCCATGCTGGCACCGGCCGGTGCCGCACCGGGGGATGCCACCGGTGGGTCAGCACGGCTCCCACGAGGCCGCGCCCGGCCAGAGGTGGACGGCGCCTGCACCGAGGCTCGCCGACATCAGCGATCAGGCTGGCCAGGGGGAACCTGGATCCGGCCGCCAGAACCACGTGCTCCACCACCCGTGGTCCGAGTATCGCCCCGCTGATTACCGAAAGTAGTCACGGGCGGGGGCGCGGCAAAATGCCGCGCCCCCGAAAAGCACGGCGACCAAGGCCGCCGAAAAAAAGATATGGGCCAAAGGCCCATATTACGATGAGTTTCACCAGCTCCAACTCGATCATTGACGCAGTTCAGGGCGCTGCTTCGACATTCATGCCTGGATAGTTCCGTAGTGGTCACCAGGGCGGTGGAATGGGCACCGCGTCGCCATCGATACCCCAGTCAAGGAGCTGACGAGGCAGGAGCACCGGGGTCGTGACCATGGCTTGGAAGCGATACGGGATCCCAGGCTCGGCGAGTGCGTCACTCAGCGCAGCCAGCCGTCCCGGAGTGCGGCGTGAGCACACCACGGCCACCTGCATCGTCTCGGCCGGGCAGAACTCGGCCAGCTGCCGCAACTGCCGGATGTGCCGGACCAGACCGTCGTAGCGCCCATGCCGTTCGGCCTCGATCACCAGCACCCGATCACCGTCCTCGCACCGGAATCCGACCGCTGCGTCGGGGACGATCCACCCCGGTCCGCCCAGCCCGGCCACGGGGCAGCGGCGGGCGATCCGGACCACGCCAACCAAGCCCGGACGCACCGCGAGGAGCCGACGGACCGTGTTGGTCAGCAGCCGATCGTGTTCCTCGTCCTGCTGACGCGGTCGGCGGGGCGAGGCCGTCCCAGTCGCGTGCGCGATTGAGCGAGCCGCTCGCCGGCCAAGTGAAGTCAGCAACCAACGCCCCGGAACTGGGGCGCCGTCGGTGAGCCAACCGGCGTTGCGCCACTCCTGGACCGCCGCCCGCACGTCCACGTCCCGGACCAAGCGGCTCCAGGACGCCGCCGCCTCGGCGGCCGAGCGGCACAGCGACGGGACCTCGGCCCAGCCGCGGACTGGCAGCGCAGCCGCCAAGGCCCGCCGGGCAACCTCGCTGTTCGACACCGTCCACGCCGGTGCACCCGCCGGGATCTCGCCGATCACCTCCAGGCCCTGCGGCGTGACCCGGACCGGCCGGGCCGGACGCCCCGGCGGTCGGTCGCGGACCAGCCATCCGATCCGGTACAGGCGCCGGACCAACCGGAGCGACGGAACCCTTGTTCCTGGACCTTGGCAGCGGTCAAGGCTGTCAAGCAGCGCGTCGTCGAGCCAGCCGAACTCGCCCAGCGCCCACCAGACCGGCCACCACTCGCCGCTGATGGCAGGCCGCGGTGCCGCTTCCACCAGCCCGAACCGGAGCGCGGTGCGCAGGGTCGCGCCGCGCCGGAGTGCTTCGCCCACGTCTTCGACAGTCGGGACTGCCGCGTTGGCCGCGGCAGTCCCGACCTCTCCAGGTGAGTCCGTGTCATCAAAGCCAAGGAGTCACCGTGAAGAACCCAAAGATCATCTTGATTGCGAAGTTCAAGGGCGGAGTGGGCGGGACCCACCTGTGCGCGTTGCTGGCCCACGGCCTGGCCGCCACCGAACCCACCCTGTTCGCCGATCTGGAACCGCAAGGAGACGGCGCCCAGATCTTGGCCGTGTCCACCCGGACAGCCGGGACCGTCAAGGACTTCCTGCTGGGCTCGCTGCCGCACCGCGAGGTGCTGTGCGAGGTGCCGACCTCCGCCCACTGCTACTACCTGGCACCCGATCGAGAACTCAACCGCCCCACCGGCCGGCCCCTCTTCGACCCGGACCGGATCCGGAAGGCCGCGGCAGGCGCCGGAATCCCCTGGGTGGTCGTTGACGCGGTCAAGCTGCCCGATCCACGAGCCCTCGACCTGCTCACACAGGCCGACCTCGTGTTGTGCGTCGTCGCCAACGCCTTCGGCGTACGTACCTTGCTCAGCGCCTACCAGCAGCTGACGCGGCTTGCCCGATGCGACGCCGTACACGTCGTGGTGAACCGGATCCGCAAGGACCGCAGCGAAATGATGCTGCTCAACCGCTTGATCGAGCACGAGGGCGCAGGGCGGCTCCAGCTCTGCCCCGTCCACATCGGACACGACGGGTGGGTCGCCAACGCGGTGCTCAACAGCCGCAGCCCCTTCGCCGTCGGCAACGCCCAGGCCACCCACCGCGCGTCGGCCGAACTGGCCGCGTGGGTCCGAGGCAGGCTGGCATGACCGACATGCTGAATGGCCTCGGCGCGGCTGACAACAGTTCGGCGCTAGGCGAGCTGGAAGACGGTGAACCGGAACGGGTCGCGGTTCCGATCCCGCTGTCCGCGATCACCCGGTGCGTGCAGGTGTGCGGTGTCGATGCCAAGCCGGAGGAGATCACCAGCCTGGCGGCCAACATCAAGGAATTCGGTCTGCTGCACCCCATCGAGGTCAACCCGAACGGCGACGACACCTACACCCTGATCAAAGGCAACAGCCGCAGGCTGGCCTTCCAGGAACTCGGACGGGAGACCATCCCCGCCTTCGTCGACGCCCGGACAGCCAACGACGAACTGATGGCCGTGTTCATCCGCGCCCAGGCGTCGGAGAACGCGCACCGCAAGCAGCTCACGATCCTGGAAACCCTCAACACCATAGGCAGGCTCGCCGACCCGCCGTGCTCGTGCAGCCGCAACGCGATCGGCCGGATCATGCGCCTGCCCGAAGCCACCCTGAAACGCTACTGGCGGGTGTACCGAACCGTGCGCGACCGCGGGATGAGCTGGCTGCCCGAGGTCGCCCAGTGGCTCAACACCCCGGCGGCCACCTGGGTGACGGCGAGCGCCTTCGCCCACGACCGCGAACTGGAACACCGCTTCGCCGAGACCGGCGAGCTGCCGAATCCGGCACCGACTCCACTCCCGGAGCCTGAACCAGAGCGCGAGCAGCCCGCCGGCGCCCCGCCCGCGGAAGCGAGGAAGGGGGGTCAATTGACCCCCCTCCACCCGCCCGCAGACAGTCCCGCGCCCGTCCGCGACGAGGTGGTGCCGGACAAGCCGCCGACTCCACCCGGTCGCCAGCTCTGGCGGCGCTTGTGTCGGAACCTTGAAGAACTGCACTCCGTTGTTGACGAGTTGACACCTGAACTCCGGCAGGAGATCGGGGCCGCACTTCAGGCCAGCGTCAAACGCGTCTTGCCCCAATCAGAGATTGAACCGTTGACACAAAAGGAAAAACGATGTTCGGAGTCCTAATTGGACTGATCATCCCTGGTGGCGCGCAGTGGCATGCCCACCGATTCTGGGCCGGCCTGCTGTTCCTGGGCTGCGCGGTCACCATCGCGCTGGTCGCCTTCCCTCGGTTCGGGTGGCCACCGCTGTTGATCGTTCCGCTCCTCGCTCTCGCCGAACAGTGGGCTTGGAGTCGTGGGCGAATCCAAGCAGGGCGCGGCCGTGTTACCTCCCCGCGTGTCCGCGACTGAACGCGGACCCGTACCCGCATACCTCCACAGCGTGCCCCGCGGCCCTCGGGTCGCTGCCCAATCCGCTTCCGGCCAGGGGAGCGTTCCACGATCGCGTCACAAAGGTGGTGGACATCCCTGGCAGCTTTGTGATCGCGGCCAGACCGCCACTCACGAAGCCCTGGCTCGCCGGGGAAACCATGCACGACAACAACACCCCGAACGAACCCGGCGGCCATGCGGTGCTGGGCGGATCACGCCTACTGCGCGGACTGTCCGCCAAGCAGGCACGGGCCTTCGCCGACGAACTGCCCCATACGCGGTTCCTGCCGGGAATCGTGATCCACCGGGAAGGCGATCCCCGTACCGACCTGCACGTGCTGTGCGACGGCAAGGTCAAGATCAGCCAGACGATTGGCGGTGACGTCCAGCAGTTGAAGGCTGTGGCCGGGCCGGGCGACCTGCTCGGCGGCGAGCCTTACCTCACGCCAGGTGTCCACACGACGACGGCGACCGCGGCGACCTTGGTCACCGTCGCCCGCATCTCCTGTGCGGCACTGGCTGATTGGGCCGGCCGCGAGCCCGCCATCAGCAGGGAGATCCAACATGATCACGCCGCCGCCATGGTCGCGGCCGAGCAACGACTCGCCGACCGCGTCTCGCTCAGTACCACAGGCAGGTTGGCAAAGTTGTTTCTCCTGCTGGCCCATCGTTTCGGCATTGCGGACAACGGGACGGTCAGGTTGAAGCACCACCTCGACCACACCGAACTCGGAGATCTGATCGGCGCCAGCCGCCAGGCTGTGCACGGAGCGCTGGCCGAGCTGACCCGCCTTGGGCTGCTCTCAACTCGCCGTCGCGGCGTAGTCCTGTTGGATTCCGAGGCATTGGCCCGCCGCATCCGCTGAACCCGGCCAACCCGCTCCACGCCAGGGGAGCAACCACGACCTCGTCCTGAAGGTGGTGAAGACCCCCTGGTGGCTCTATGGAACGGCACCGCCGTTCCATAGAGCCCTGGCGTGCCAGGGACAACATGAAGATCATCGACAACAGTGCGGCCGTGGCAACACCATTGAACTCCGAACTGGCCACTTCCTGCCTGTTCCGGCGACTTCGGCCGGAACAGGCGTCAGCACTACGGCGGGACATGTGGTTCCACACCTACGCACACGCCGAGCCGGTGTTCGGAGCCGGCGATGACGGCGACCGGCTGCAGATCATTCGCACGGGCAGGGTCAAGGTCAGTCGGCCGCTCGCCGACGGGACACCGTACCTGCTCACAGTGCTCGGTCCGGGCGACTTACTCGGCGTGCTGCCGGGCCTTGACACCGGCCCTCGCGAGGAAACCGCGATTGCGGTGACCCACGTGACAACCGGCAGTGTTCCCTATTCCGTGCTGCGGAAGTGGTGCATCGTCGTGCCCGCGATCGGCCTGGAACTGGCTCGTGAGCGCCAGGACCGCCTACGGGAACTTGAGCAGCGGCGGATCGACCAGGTACGTCTCGATGCCCCCGGCAGACTCGCCAAGCTGTTGCTGGGCTGGGCGGATCGCTTCGGAACCGCCGACGGTGATGCGATCACGGTCGATCACCGGCTCACCCAGCGTGAACTCGGTGAGTTGATCGGAACCAGCCGGGAGACTGTGTGCCTCGCCATGCGGCAGTTCGTCACCCGCGGCTGGATCCGAAACACCGACCGAGGAGTGCGGGTTCTGTACCGTGCGGAACTGGCACGGCGGGCACGCTGACGAACATCTGTCCATAGTGGACAAATGACTGAGGTCATGTTCACGAGGGTGCGGTTTGTGGGCATCGGAGCCGCCACCGGCGGCTCCGATGCCCCTCTCCCCGCGATGCGTTAGCTGAGCAGGATGTCCCCCTTTGACATCCGAGCCGACGAGGTAGTCCAGATGCCCACCGAGCCGCGACCACGTCGGGCCTGGTCGACGTTCCGTGCCCTGTGTTTCGCCGTGGCAGTCGCCGCCGCGGTCGGCGCGGTGGTCACCCGCGAACTCGACGGCCAGGCGCTCGTGCTGACCTCCCCGCAGTCCGGCAGCGCCGACTACATCAAGCGAATCGACGCCGTCGCCGAGGAGTTGCTGGGCAATGACACCGCGATGCGCGCCGTGCTCGGCCAGAACACCCGCAACCTCACCGCGGACCCGGTTCGCCGGTCGCTGGCCACGATGCGGCAACTGCTCGGCGCGACCGGCTCCGAGCTGACCAGGATGCGCGAGGAGAAGCGCGTCCCCGAGCCGTTCGGCGCCAGTCACGGCAAGCTCGCCACCGTCGTGGGCACGCTCAACCAGCACTACGAGGCGATGCAACGCGCCATCGCCGCCACCAACGCCGCCGACCAGCAACAGGCCCTGCTGGCCGCCCGCACCCTGGACACCCGCTACGCCGAGCTGCTCATGGACTACCTGCGCGACTACCAGCAACACCTCCGCATCGCGGGCTTCCGCCTGGACAAGGCACCCCGATGAACAGCGTCCCAGAACCCCCAGCCACCTTCCGGCACAACCCCGAATGCGTCGGGTGCCGTGACTACGCCCTGGTGCTCAATCGCGAGGTCCTCGCCCGCCGTGGCTTCTACGAGGCCAGCGTTTCCCATGCCGACGCGCTGGCCGCCTTCCGGCACGGCGTCATCGGCTACCTCAAGAGCCGCCACCCATTGCGCACCGAACGCCTCAAGAAGGACGGGTTTCCATTGGGCCCCAACACCACCGAGTCAACACTGCTCGCGGCCATGGCTCAGTGGGACCAGATGCGCGACGGCGAACTCCGCCACAGCGCCGAGCGCGCTGTCCAGGACGAGCTGACCGCGCTGCGCGCCCGCAACGCCGCGCTGGAAGCCGACCTGGCCAAGCACACCGAACAACGCAACGCCGACCAGGCGATCTACCTCGACCGGCTGCACCATTACGAGGAACAGGTGCAGAAGCTGACCGGCCAGCTCGGTGAATGCGCCAACGATCGCCGCGAACTCTCTCGCGGCGCGGTCCGGCTCGCCGACCACATCACGTCAGGCGACGGAGCGCTACCCACCTTGTTCCGCCGTCCGGACTGGTATCGCCGTTGGGCGGACATTGGCGTTGCGAAGCCACCGAAGAAGTCGACACCCGACATCCCTGCCGCGAAACCGAAACCCGCACCGCCCCTGACTGGCTCCCGTTGGCCGGAAGTGTCGCGGAGCTACCAGAAACGCTGGGGTGAAACAGTTCTACGAGATCTGTGGGGCGGTTCGCTCTGGACACGGTCACAGCTTGACCGGGACGGGATGACCGCGGAACGAAGTTGCCTGGTGGACAAGCTCGTCGAGCACCACCTCGTCACCCTGCATGACCCTGGACACGCCGAGGTGCTGACCGTCACTGACGAACTGGGCGCCTTCGCGACCGAGGTCGGCGCTCGACTCGGAAGCCGACGGCCGTCGGTTGCCCAGCGTGCACTTGACGCAATGAACCGGGCAAACGACGACCTCCGCCAGGCCGTTCTGCGTGTACTCGCACACGCTGGTCGTGATCACCACCTCCGCATCCATCCCGGCAGGCCAGACCAGGTGCCGCTGGTCAGCAGCCGACCCCTGACCGGTCCCAGGCTTCCGGCCCGCTGGTTGCTGCCCTGGCTGGCTGACCAACCGGAGCTGATGCGGGACCTGTTGGCCCGCGCCCGAGCCAAGGACGAGCAGTCCAGCCTGGTCGTGGCGGTGCATCGACGCGACGACGGCGCGGACGACGCGCTGTGGGGGCCACTCGTCAAGTCCGCCGGCTACGACCCGGCCGAGGTCAAGCGGATCTGGTTGCCGCCCAACGGCTAGCCGCCGCGTTACCTGCCCGGCCGACAACACGGCTCACAACGGAGGCGTCGATGCAGGCCGTCCACACCCTTGGTGTGCTGATCCTCAATGGGCTGCTCGCTGCCCTGCTACTGGCGCTCAACCACATCACCATCGTGGTTCTCGCAGCGAGCTGCATCGTGCTCGCGCGGCTGGACATCCAGGCCGCACGCCGGGCCGCCACCAAGGTCACATCGAGACGGACATGACTACCCCACGCCGCCCCAGCTCCGAGCTTGCACTGCGCCTGCTCGGCCGAGCGTTGCGTTCGACCGCTCGTGGACCCCACCAGGTCAAAACCGCGGTCAACGTCCCAGCAACCTGGATCAAGCACCTGGTGCTCGGCGCGGTGGTGTGGGCGGTCTCGGCGTTCACCAGCTCGCCGGCCGTGCTGCACGTCGCGCTGTACCTGCTGATCACCGGCATCGCCGCCTCTTGCCTGCTGGTCAACGCCGCGGCGGAGATCCGCCACGAGACCCGCTGCTGGGTAGCTGTGCTCTGCGCCGGAACTACCGCGGTCAAGCTGACCCTGGCCGTGATCGCCGGATCCGGCCCACGCGGCGTCAGCGAGGCCTTCGGCGCGGAGTTCTCCACCACCGCCGGGAACCTGCTCGGCGGCCACCTGCCCTCGCTGTTCGTCTACGCCGTCATCGCGGTGCCCTTCGGCTGGAGCCTGTGGCTGGTGCAGAAATGGCGCCTCTACGGCCGGACCCACCGCTACGAATCCCTCGTCCGCCACGCCCGCCGACAAGACCACTTCCAACCCTGAAGGAGAAACCCGTGACACACACGATCCGTTCCGGCGACGCGCTCGCCGAGTTCCCCGACATGCAACTACACTCCGCCGATGCCGTCCCCGACCGCGGCGACCCGAACGCGATCCACTACCTCGATTACCGACTCAGCGTCCGCGACCACAGCGACCCCGACTGGCGTCCGCTGATCAAGTCGGTGCGGTTTCTGCGCATCGTGCGCATGCCGGTCCTCAACCCGATGCTGCGTAAACGCGCCAACGAGTACGACGACCAGCGTGACCTCGTCCGAGCCCTGTGGTCCCAACAAATCCACTACGTCTGCGTGCTTGGCGACACCGGCACCGAAGGACACGGCGTACTCAACCTCATGGGAGTCCAAGGCGTCGGCACCACCCACGCCGAAGCCCGCGCACAAGCCGACCAGCACTTCGCCGCACTGTCCGCACAACTGACCGGCACCTACCCCCAGATCCGCTTCCGGGCCCTGACACCGCCGGAAGCGGAATGGTTGCTGCACAAGCAACAGCAGTGGTCACACGTCCTGCCCATCCGCGGTATTCCCATGCCCCGCCGGGACGTCGGCGAGGACCTGCGCGTGCCGCTGGCCGGCACCCACGAGTCCGGTGGCGAGTTCGAGGAGGGCATCGAGGAACTGATCCGCGGCCTGCTCGGCGGCCCCGGCTACCTCCTGGTCCTCATGGCCAGCCCCGTGTCCCTCGACCAGGTCACCTCCCGGCTGTCCGCCGCCGCGGAACAGCTCTCCACGGTGGCCTCCCAGGTGCACGGGCAGCGCAGTATCTCCGCGGGGGTCGGGCTGCCGATGATGTTCTCCACCGCCACCGGGGACGCCTACGGCAACGCGCACAGCTTCGGCGTGAACTCCGGCAGCACCGACAGCCTCTCCGCCACCCAGGGCACCACCGCGTCCACCACCCAGGGCGTGTCCGAGGCGGTGACCAACACCCGCGGCACCACCCACACCGAGGGCACCGGGCTCACCGACACCCGCGGCACCAGCGAGGGCCTCACCCACAACAAAGGGCTCTCCGGCGGCCAATCCGACACCCAGGGCGTGTCCACCCAACAGTCCCAGGGCAGCACCCGCGGCGTCTCCACCGGCACCAGCGACCAGCTCTCCCACAGCCAGAGCAACACTATCGGCCAGTCCCAGCAACACAGTGTCGGCAGCACCGGAAGCCTGACCGGCACCCGCAGCGACTCCATCGCCACGGGCACCAACGACTCCTACGGCGAATCCACCGGCCACACCACCGGCACCGCCGAATCCCGCGGGAAAACCTGGGGCGAAGGAACCAGCCAACAGGTCAGCTCGGGGACGAGCGCCTCACACGGCGAGAGTTCCTCCCGAGGACTGGGCGGTTCCTTGATCGTCAGCGTGGACACCAGCTCCGGCACAAGCGACCAGATTGGCTACAACACGGGTCAAAGCCATGGAACCTCGACCAACGTCGGTGGCAGTCAGGGAGTGACCGCGTCGGAATCACAGAACCGCGGCACCAGCACATCCCACGGAACCAACACCTCCTACACCGGCGGGAACTCCCTGGCCGCCAGCCAAGGCTGGAGCACCGGCGTCTCCGAGGGAACCAGCCAGCAGATCGGCAACACCATCGGCCGCATCCAAGGCACCACCACCGGCCAGAGCCTGTCCACATCGGACACCACCTCAGCCGGGCAGAACGCCACCACCGGCACCAACCGAGGCTGGACCGAAGGCCTCGGCCAGAACACCGGCAGCCAGCAGTCCACCGCGGCCTCCCGCACCCAGAGCGTGGCCAACCAGGAGGCCACCACCCACCAGAGCGGCCGCAACCACAGCATCGCCAACGGCACCACCGACAGCCTGGGCCGCAGCCTCGGCGACACCTACGGCCGCTCCGACGCCCTCTCCAACTCCGCCGCCCGCAACTCCCAGGTCGCCGGCAGCCTCTCCTTCGTCCCCACCCTCGGCATGGGCGCCTCCCGCCAAACCCTCGACGCCATGGCCGATCAGGTCAGCAAGATCTACACCGCCCAACTCCACCGCCTCGCCCTCGGCCTGGAAGAAGGAATGTGGCTCTCCCAGGGCTACATGCTCCTCCCCGACGCAGCGACCGCCGCAGCCGCGGCCGGTCTGCTCACCTCCAGCTTCTGGGGAACAGGCAAGAAAACCCCCGTCCCCCAACCTTTCTGCGTATCCACCACCCTCACCGTCACCCAGGCCGACCACCTCATCGAGCACGCTCGCGCGTTCTCGCCGTGCGCCCACGCCGACAGCCGCCCCCAAGTCATCGAACCCCACTACTACGGCACCGCCTTGCTCTCCAACGAAGTCGCCGTGCTCACCACCCCGCCCCGCATCGACGTGCCCGGCATCGTGGCCGCCTCCGCCACCCGCCTGCCCACCCTGGTCTACCCCCAAGCCCGCAACGGCCCCATCCACCTCGGCCACGTCGTGGACACCCAACGCGCCGTCGTCTCCCGGGAGAAGTTCTCCCTGCTCGTCGACGACGTGCACAACGACCTGCTGCACCCGCTGATCACCGGCTCCACCGGCCGCGGCAAAACCGAAACTGGCCTCCGTTTGGCCCACGAATGGCTGCACACCACCCAAAGCATCCGCGCCATCGACCACACCACCGGCCTGCCCACCCTCCGCCAGGTCCACCGTGGTGTGCTCGCCTTGGACCGCAAGAGCGACTGGCGCCGCCTGGCCCACAGCCTCCCGCCGGAGCAGGCCGGCCGGTTCCGCTTCTACGACCTCAGCAGTGAACCCCCACCCGGCCACCGCCCGACCGTCACCGGCACCGGCCCCTACCTGCGCTACAACCTGCTGCGCATCCCACCCGGTGTGCGCCCCAACGTCTACCGCGACGCCATCTGCGACACCATGGCCAAAGTCGGCTCCCTCGGTCCCCGCGGCCGCGGCATCCTCTGGCAAGCCCTGCACACCCTCTGGTCGGCCACCCGCCCAGACCCGGACCGCGGCGACACCGCCACCGTCTACGAACGCCCCGCACTGTCCCGCTTCGTCGGCATGGCCGACCTCGCCGAATGGGTCGACAACCATTTGGAAGCCATCTCCCGCCGATCCACCACCAGCAAAGAACTGGTCACCGGCTACAACGTCATCCAAAACCGGCTGCAGTTCTTCCACCGCGACGTCTACGGCTCCGGCATCTACCTACCCGACCCATCCGGGGCGGCCACCAGCGCCACCATCGAGGTCAGCGACCTGATGGGCCGTGGAGACTGCGTCGTGCTGGAGGCCGCCCACCTCGACGCCCAGTCCGGCGCGCTGGTGCTGGCCGCGGTGTTCACCGCCGCCTTCGCCTACGCCCGCGACAACGTCGGCACACTCTCCGAAACCATGGTGGTGCTGGAGGAAGCCAACGACTACCTGCCGGATGCCCGCGACCAGCAGGACGTTTCCGGCGTCACCCAAACCGTCTTCGACCAGACCCTGTCCATGGGCCGCTCACTCCGGTTGGCGCTGATGCTGGTGGTGCAAAGCCCGGAAAAGCTGTCCCAGCAGGCCATCAACTGCGCCGGACTCGTAGCGGTCCACTCAGCAGACAGCTACGAATCCAAACAACGGATGATGGCCAAGCTGGGCAAGGACGGCCGCTACGACCACCGCGACCTCTCCCAGTTCCTCTCCGAGATCCCGACCGGCTGGGCGATCATCAAACCCCGCCCCACCCGGGACTGGATCGACGGTGCACCGGTGCTGATCGCCATCGACCCCGTGGACTTTCCTCGACCCAGTGACGCCGAACTCGGTATCACCTGCTAAGGATTGGAGTGAGTGCGATTCTTCTTATGGAGATACAGAGCCGGACGGTGCCCTGCCTGCGGAAATTGCGGGCAGGGCACTGCGGCGGCATGCACAATCAATGGTATTCAATCAGCCTGTCTGCATCGATGACGGCAGCAGGAGAGTGGTACATCGAGTACACGTCGCCAACAGATTTTTCTTCACTCTGCGCGAACTCGGGATCCCTGATTACGGAAATGCCGACATTCGCTTCAGGGATCCACAGATTTTCCAGCTCTGCAAGCTTCTCGTCGGCAACTCGATAGATGGACAGGCTGGCCTCAACCAGAGCGCTCGTCAGGTTCTTGGCAACAACGCGTTTCGGAAAGGCGCCGTACCTGGCTCGGACGACTTCCGGCAACGGCTGCCAGCCCTCGATCGCCATGTCAAGCTTGTGAACTTGAAGGATGACGAGATGGCAAGCCCAAAGTTCATTTTCGCGACTGAAGTCGGCAACGACAAACCCGAAATCGCGAGATAGGCTGGATTCGAAGAGTCTGTTCTCGTCGAACTCGTTCCCAAGTGCCGTCACCCACTCTTCAGGTCGCGAGCCGATGCCTGCACCCATTACGTCGCCTCTGTGGGCGACAAAGTGGGTGTAGAATTTCAGGTAGGATATCAGCCGGGTTCCTTTTGTGGCCACAGCTCAGGGTTTCCCGGGAATTGCCAACCGGGAAACCCTGAGCTGCTAGGGAAACTGAAAGCGAGTGAACTGATTCTCCGAGCTATCAGTATGGGTGGAGTCGCTCCTCGTCGGCTTCCGAGGTGGAGTGGTGATGAATGGTGTAGATGTCACCCACCTGCTTTCCCCGGTCGCTGGCGAAATCTGGATCACGAACCATCCAGATTTCCACTCTGGTCTCTGGAATCCAGAGCGTCTCCAGCTCGGAAAGCTGGTCGCTTCGCACGCGAAGCAGAGTGAGGCCCATGCTGCTCAGCGGTTCAACCAGTGCATCGATGGAGACTCTGTCAGAGAACTTTCCGTAAGTATCGCTGAGAGCTTCGGGCACTGGATCCCAGCCTTCGATGTTCATGCCAAGCTTGTGAATCTTGAGGCTCACAAGGTCGCATGACCACTGGTCGGACGCAGGAAGAAAATCCAGACCTATGAACCCGAAGTCTCTGGACAGACTTTCCTCGGAAAATCGGTTCTCGTCGAACCTGTCACCAAGCTTCTGCGTCCACTCGTCAGGCTTGGAACCCACGCCAAGCCCGAGAACCTCGCCTGAGCTGGCGGCGAAATTCGCATAAAAATCAATCTCGGACATCATGAAAGCTTCATGAGGGCCGCGAGAGTTGCTGCAACCTCAGTGATACGGGATGCGTCATTCATCTTCCATGGGCCCTTCTTGGTGTCAAAACCGTGCCGCATTTCCTTAAGTGCCTCCTGTGCGACGGAGATCAGCTTAGCACGGTCTTTTGCGTTGGTCTTGACATGCTGAACGGCTGCTTCGATCGCTTTATCGTTGGGCACCCTGTTATTTGCCTTGATCGGAAATCCGATCAGGTTGCCCGATTTGTCGACCGTAATCTTGACTTCTGCCCCATCCTTCATGTGGATATGAAAACCCTTGCCAATCCAGTCGGGGTGCAGGACGGGCGTGTGATCAACTGTGAGGCAAGGCTTTCCCTTTCCTCTGGAAGCCGTGGTTGACATTGCGGCAGAAGAAGGGATTGCGCGAAGTGCTCCACCTTCTTCGATCAGGCAGTCGAGGACCTGTGGGCGCTTGCGCTCGCGGGCCTTGTCAATGATGTTGCGGGTTCGTTCGAGCAATTCCTTTGCAGTCTTACTGCGCTCAAGGAAAGAGCCGATACCATCGATGATTCGCTGGATCGCCTTGCCTGCCGAGAAAAATTTCACGAACCCCAGGGCTGCAGTGGCGGCATCAAGCAGCGCCCAGAAACAATCTTCGCCTGTAGTGGCACAACGGACGATGTTTTCAAGACCTAGTGCGCCAAGAAGGATCTTTCCACCGTTTTCGATGATCCAGTCCGCTACGCTCTTGCTGCCATCCGCCAACGCTTGCCGATACTGGTCAACCAGTTCCTGGCCGCCTTCTGCCAACAGGGCAGCCTCGTCGGCTGATGTCGACTCGCCTGCTTGCCGACGATCGGCGTTCTCCTGCCGAGTCGCTCCTTCTTCCAGCCGCTTCTTCTCCGCCGCGATCTGTGCCGCCTCGTTGGCTGCCGCAGAAGCCTCGTCACGAGACTTTCCCGCGGCAATCGCGTCGGCGCGGGCGCGTTCAGCATCGGCACGCGCCGCGGCGGCGTGTGCTTGAGCAGCCGATGCCGAGGCCGCCGCACGAGTTGAAGACCTCGCTGCTGCCGCTGCGTCACGGTTGGCTGCCTCGGCGGCCGCCTTGGCCCTTCGCGCGGAGTCGGCGGCTTGATTCGCCGACTGTTGTGCCTGATCCGCTGAGGATTTCGCCTCGTTTGCGAAGTCTCGTGCTTGGGCAGCGGATGCCTTGGCCTGCTCCGCCCAGCGACGAGCCTCCTCCGCGGCGTTCCGGGCGGTGGCAGCAGCGGCCTGCGCCTCGGCAGCGTTCTGGCGCGCTGTGGCGGCCGCCTGCGCGGCGCGCGCAAGGTGGGCGTTGATTTGCGCGACATGACTTGCCGTGTCGGCATCTCGCTGCTGCGCCTTGGGCAACCCAACCTGGAGGAACGCACGGCGATGCGAGGGAGGACCGCTCAGCGCCGCCTGCGCGGCGGCCTTCACTTCAGGTCCACCGGACGAGATCGCCTGGGTGACCAGGACCTGCTCGTCGTCCTCGCGGGCCTTGTGCTGACCGGTATCCAGGAATACCTGGACATCGGCGGCGGTGCCGTCCAGTGCCCTGCCCGCCGCGGCCTTCACGCCAGGGCCGCCGACGGTCATGATCTGTGTGACCCGGACCCGGTTGTCGTCGTCCTTGCCTGGATACCAGCGATACCGCAGAAATTCCTTCACCCGCGCGTAGCCGGTGAACAGCACGCCTTCTGCGACAAGACGTTCACCTGAGAACTCCGTGGTGTCGGCAATATGACCGACACTGGCACGGTCGTCCTGTTCGGTGGCGACACCCAGGCCGGTGCGAACGAAGTTCACGACGTCAGCATCGGCGCCCACCAGAGCCGCATCGGCTGCGGACCTAACCCAGCCGCCCCCGCTAAGCGCCAGCCGACCCGCCAACTTGCGGCCGTTGATCACCACGGTGACAGCATCGGCGGCAGGATCTTGAGCCGCGGTCAGCAGCCGCTGCGCCTCCGCGTCCAGCCGCGTGACCTCCCCGGCCTTCCACTTCGCATCGACCTGCTTGTCCGCTTCGGCCTGCTTGGCGTCCTCCGCCGCCGCTACGGCCTCGGCCTGTTGCTGGGTCAGGCGTTCGGCGTCGGCCCGCCGGGCGATCTCGGAGATCGTCCGTGCCTTGTCCACTGCGGCCTGGGAGTGATCGGCGGCCTGTTTGGCACCCTCCGCAGCAGCTTGGGCCCGGTCGGCGGCGCCTTCCGCCTCGCCTGCGTGCCGAGCCGCTTCCTCTGCCGCGGTCGCGGCGTTGTCGGCGTGCGCAGCGGCTTGGTAGGCCGCGTCCTTGGCTTCGCGGGCCGCACGGGCTGCTTCACCCGCGATCGACTGGGCTGCCTTGGCCGCGCGGGTGGCCTCAGCGGCTGACCGCTTGGCCTTCTCACTGGCCCGCTTGGCCTGGGCCGCGCTGGCACCGGCGCGCTTGGCGTGCTCGCCTGCCTGATCCGCGGCACCCGCCGCCTCACCGGCGTGCGAACCGGCCTGGCTGGCCGCCGCTGCCGCGTCTCCGGCCGCGGTCGCGGCCCTGCCAGCGGCGTCAGCTGCCTCGCCGGCCAGACGTGCGCTCTTGGCGACGTCGCGGGCCTCCTTGGCCGCCCTGGTCGCCGACTCGGCCTGACCACGGTCTGTCGCTGCCCCCGCCGCCGCGTTGCGTGCCTTTGCCGCGGCCTGCCCGGCCGCTGCCGCCGCCTGCGCTGCCTGGCTCGCCGCGCTGGCCGCGGCGCGGGCGGCCTGGTTGGCCACCGCAGCGGCATTGATCGCGTTCTGCGCCGCGCGAGCGGCCCGGTCAGCCGCATCCGCTGCCCGGCCCGCGGCCTGCGCGGCCTTGGTCGAGGACTCCTGTGCGGCCTTGGTCTCCTCGGCCGCCTTGAGCGCGGCCTCCTTGGCCAGCCGCGCGGCGTTCACCGCCTGGTCGGCGGCTTCTTTCGCGGCCTTGGTCTGTTCCGCGGCCTGGGCACCGGCAATCTGTGCCAGGTCGACGAGTTGGGTGACCGAGAGCGTCTCCTGGTCGCGGGCCGAGGCCACCTGATAGCCAGTGAGCAGGAACTCACGGACATCCTCGTAGCTGCCGTCGAGGGCACGCTGCGCCGCCTTGCGGACCTCGGGGCCACCGGTGCTCAGGATCTGGGTGACCCGGACCCGGTCGTCATCCCCGCGGGCATCGACCTGGCCGACGAGGAAGAACTTGCGCTTGTCCGCAAGGGATCCGTCGAGAGCTTTCTGCGCCGCGGCCTTCACCCCCGGGCCGCCCTCGGTCATGATCTGCAGGATCCGGACTTCGAGGTCGTCCTGGGATGGCTTGCGCCAGCCGGTCGTGACGAAGGCACGGACATCCTCGATGGAGCCGTCCAGGGCCTTCTGCGCCGCGGCCTTCACCCCGGGGCCGCCGGCGGACATCATCTGCACGGCCCGGACCCGCAGATCGTCCTCTTCGGCCTGCTGCTGACCGGTCCGGATGAAGGTCCGAACCTCGTCGTCGGATCCGGTAAGCGCGGCCTCGGCGGCACGGGCCACCCCCGGCCCGCCGGTCTTCATAAGCACCAGCGCCTGCCTGCGCGCTTCGCTGATGTTCGGGTCCGCGGTCTCGGCGCCGGCCGTGCCGGCCGCTCCAGCTCCCAGCGCCACCACTGTCAGCAATGTGATCATCGCTCGTGCTGCGGGCAGCACGAGGCGTCTGACATGCATGAAATTGCCCCCCTTGGCATATGCCTGTCGGCAAGCAATCAAAGTTGCTCGCCGGCAGACGTTGTACTGCATTGCCGGAGGGGACGCAAGGAAGACACTCTTTTGGCGGACAAGGGCGGTGTTACATGTCGTGACATAGGTCATAACGATTTGGTGAGCCGGGTGACTTCTGCCTAGATTGCTGCCGGGGAACCTGGTGGGGCCAGGTGGATCAGTTTTCTTATCGTTTCCACTTTTGCAGGGGGGATGGACCTGTGCGGTCCTTTGTTCGTCTGACTGTTCTTGTCCTGGTCGCCGGATCGGCGCTGGTCGGAGCGGGTTCTACCGCGCTGGCCGAGGACACTCCGCCGCCGATCGTGGAGGACTTCGCCTACCCGGACGCGGACAAGATCTTCCAGGAGAAGGGCCTGCGGCTGTACCGGGGTGACGGCAACATCATCCTGGTGGACTGCGCCGTCGGGGGTGACCCGGTGCGGGTCAAAAGCCGCAACCGCGACGAGTTCTGCTTCAAGGTCCTCGGCCCCAAGGGCAAGTTGACCATGGAACTCGACCAGACCTACGCGATCCGCGGAAACACCGCACACAACGTGAGCGCATTGGTGTGGGTAAACGGCGCGAGCAAGACGGTGACTGTTCCCAAGCGGGAGTGGATCGGAGTCGGCGAAGGCTCCGAACCCGGCAAGCTCGGCGTCCTGCTGGAGATCAACGCATCGGCGTGAGCCGAATAGGGCGTTCTTTCACCGCTTTCTCTTTTTGTAATTCAGTTCAGGGGGATAACTTCATGCCGCGTCCTTCGCAGGGCGGTGGTTGGGCTGCCGGTTCGTTGACGGTGGTCATCGCCACGATGCTGCTGGGTGCCACCGCCGCCAACGCGATCAGCAACGGAACCTCGGCCACGGACAGCGAGTACGCCTTCGCCGCCCGGGTGCACATCGGTGAACAGGCGTGCTCAGGCGCGCTGGTCGACCCGCAATGGGTGGTGACCGCGGCGAGCTGCTTCCCGGGGAACCCACAGGGCACCGGTGTGGCCGCGCCGGAGGGAACGACCGCGACCATCGGGCGGGCCAACCGATTCCAGACCACCGGCCAGGTCGTGCGAGTCACCGAACTCGCGCGGTATGCCGGCCGTGATCTTGTGCTGGCCAAGCTCGCCGACCCGGTCAACGGGATCGCCCCGCTTCGGCTCGCCACCACCGCACCGGTCGCAGGCGAGGTGCTGCGCGTGGCAGGATTCGGCCGCAGCGCGACCGAGTGGGTGCCCGAGCGCCTCCAGTCGGCGCGGTTCGCGGTCGGTGCGGTTGCCCCGGCCACCTTCTCGATCAGCGGGCACACCCCCGCCGAAGCCAGCACCTGCAAGGGTGACTCCGGGGGCCCGGCGTTCCGGGAACGCGACGGCCGGGCCGAGCTGGTCGGCATCAACAGCAACTCCTGGCAGCGGGGTTGCCTCGGCACCAGCACGACCAACAACGGCGCCACCGAGGTCCGCGTCGACGACATCGGCGGCTGGATCACCGAGCAGATCGACAAGGGAAGAAGAGTCCCCGGCGTTGTGCAGAACGCGATCGTGGACTTCCGCGGAGTGCACTCAGGCCGTTGCCTGGATGTGTACTTCGCCAGCTGGGAGAACGACGCCCGCACCGTGATCGCCAACTGCCATGGCCGGGCGAACCAGCAGTGGGAGGTCATCGAGCGCGGCCAGAACCGGTACTCGTTCAAGAGTGTCAACTCCAAGAAGTGCCTGGAGATCACCGGCGGCGCGGGCAACGAGGGCGCACCGGTAGGCCAGCACGAGTGTCGCGGTGACCTGACCCGTCAGGAGTGGGAGTTGTTGCCGGCCAAGGACGGCGCGACCGAACTCCGCAACCGGGCCACCGGCAAGGTCGTACAGCCTGCCGGCTCCGGCACGGGTGAGGGAACCTTTCTGGTCCAGGCGGAGAATCGGCACGCCAGCGACCAGCAGTGGACCGTGCGCGTGGTGAGCAAGGCCCGGCACGACCTGGTCACTCCCGCGCAGCCGAACCGGTCGCTGCGGGTCACCAACCAGGGTCTGCCCAACCGGTACGCCCGGCATGCTCGCGGTGAGGGCTGGATCGACCTGATCGAGGAAGGCAGCCCCGAGTTGGACAAGGCCGATGCCACCTGGCGGATCGTGCCGGGGCTCGCCGACGGCAACTGCTATTCCGTCGAGGCGGGCAACCTGCCCGGCAACTTCCTGCGCCACGCCCAGGGCCGGATCCGGCTGGACCGCAACGACGGCAGTGCGCAGCTCACCGCGGATGCCACCTGGTGCGCCCGGGACGGTCTGGACGGCCGAGGGGTGTCGTTGGAGTCCTGGAACCTGCCGGACCGGTTCATCCGGCACACCCAAGGGCAGTTGTGGTCGGCACGCAATGGTGGCGACCAGTGGTATGAGAACCCGAACTCCTTCGCCGCGGACACCACCTGGGACGTCGTGGAACCGCTCAAGAAGTAGGCTCGCACACGGAAACGAGGGCCCCGGCTACGTGAGCCGGGGCCCTCGTCGTAACTCCTGCGTCCCGCGTTACCTGCTCCGCCATGGCATTCCACGCCGGAGAGCCACTCGCCTTACGCGGAGGAGAAGGTCATGGACAACCAGCTGTACCCGCCCATGTCACCAGGATCGATTGCCGCCGTGCTGATCGGCACCATGATCGGCCTGGTCCTGCTCGCCGCCGCGGCGGTGCTGCTCTGGCGGGCCGTGCACGCCGACCGAGCTGCTCGCCGAACTCGCGAGCAGCTCGACCTGCAGGTGGCCCAGGACGCCTACGAGCGGGGACTGGCAACCGGTCGGATGGGGCAACGCGCACCCGATGACCACCAGTTCCAGTTCGGCAGGATCGTGGACGCGATCAACCAGCTCGGCCGGCAGCTCGACGACCAACAGCACCGGCTGGGACGGCAGGTCAGTGACTTGCAGACCCAGTTGAGCCGGACGGTGGTCCTGGCTGCGGGCAACTCGGCTCGGACCCCGGTACCGCCGCGGCCCGCTCCAGCACCGCAGCCACCGGCACCGACTGGTCCGCCGACCGCGAAATCCTGAACACGCACGATCGGGTGCGTGCCGCAGTTTCCTGCGGCACGCACCCTCCCTCCCCAACCAACCGAGCTGGTGCGCGTTATCTCCCGGGGCATGGAAACAACTCGTTCTCGACCACGCCATCGGACTCGATCACCACGCAGGGCCGGACGCATCGCTGCCTGTGTACTGCTTGTCACGGGTTGCGCCTCCAGCCCGACCACGACCACGCCAGTCACTCCGCACCCGAGCACCGACCCCACCACGCGAACAACATCGTCACCGACCCGCGACTCCGAGCAGATCGAGGGCGAGATCATCCGGCAGCCCCCATGCCCAGGGCGCCTTCACCCCGGGGCTGGAGTTCGTGGACGGAAGCCTGGTGGGCTGGCGTTCGCCGCCTGGCCGCGATCGAGCGCCCGATCGGCGCCGACGACGTCCTCAACGGCATCGCCGCGGTCCCGGACAGGAGCGACTTCCTGTTGACCGGCAAGCACTTCGGGCACCACTTTCTGCGTCCGCTGGCGACCACGAACAAGCTGACGCGACCAAACGGAGCAGAGCGCGTTACCTAGCCAGGCATGCACCGGTCCCTTTCACGTGCCGTCCTCGGCGTAGCCCTGTTACTTCTGCTCGGCTGCACGCCGCCACCATCGCCACAGGCTGTAGCCCGGGTTGTCTCCGACGGAGTGCATCAGCTTGGTTCCGTCGAAGCACGCCTGGCGGCCGCTGCCGCCAACGAGCCGCGTCGCATGGGTTCCGGTGCGGGCGCCTACTTCAGCGCCATCCTGCCCATCGCACAGGAAGGCTGGCGACTTGCGACCCAGCTACAGGAAACCTCGACCGAACACTCCCTGGCGACTGCGCCCGCACTTGATCAACTCGCGCGCGCATACGCCTCCCTGGAGGGTGCCGCGCGCGCAGCAGACCTCCTGGCCTCCCGCCAAGCTCGGCGGGAGATCGCCTCGGCCATGGTCGCCGTCCAGGCCGCAACCCCTCGACTCTCCGGAGCGTAACCAATGTCTACCATCGTCCGATTCCCTTGCCTCAGAACGCTTCTGCTCACTGCCGCCTTGTTGTTGCTGGCTATTGCCAGCCCGGCCGCCGCAGAAACGACAACCCCAGCCGGGCCTACAGTGACTGTGCCCCAACCAGTTCCGCCCGATCGGACTCCTGCGGCCAGCCTGCTGGAAATGCCACTGCCCAAAGTCGGGCTTGGAAACGACTTCGGTCGGTTCGCCGCGCAGCAGGAGGCATACCTGCAACTCATGGCCGCACGGTCCAGCACCGCGCGCCTGACCCCGTTGCTCAATGATGCCCTCCGCGGCCAGGACGCCCGCCGTGCGCAGTTCAACGGTGCGCTGGCCGGGTTCCAAGCCGAAACCGATCTCCTGCAACGCTCTGGTGTTGTCGGACCCGCGGATTCCGTTCTCTCCCAACAAGTCAGGCGCCAACAGTCCGCATCCGCGGATTCGTTGCTGGGCGCGCTGCCCTCCCTGCCTGCACCGAAACTGCCGACCGGCCGCGGTGCTCGGCTGGCCACCAACCTGCTCGCCATGCCGAACCTCGCCGAGTTCGCCAAGGGCCAGGCGATCAATCCGGCCGCGTTCGTCGCTGGCCGCGCTGCCGCGGTCGACGACTGCCGCGGCGCTATCACCGCCCGCGTGCAGGACACGGTGAACTCCGCGGGTAAGCCTGGTGCGGCCGGGCAATGCATGGGCAGCCCGGTCGGCATGGCCTACCGGGAAGCGACACCGCTCGACCCGAGCACCTATCAAAATCGGCTCGACCAGCTGGCGGCCGGGCCACCGCAGACCCTCCTCGACCGCCACCGCGAAGGCCAGGAGAAGGCGAAGCAGCCACCGGCCCCGCCGCGGTTGCCCGAGGAGCTGACCGAGTCGAACTCCTCTTGCCGCAGCCTCGACCAGACCATGGACTACGTGCCGCTGGTCGGGAACCTGGTCGAGCACCTCTGCTTGCTCGCCCTTGAGTGAACATCGACAACTTCGATGGACGTCACCCGATCGGCGAATCATGCCTAGTCAACCAAGTCCGGATGCCCTGTTCGACGTAGCTTCACTACCAGGGAGGGGAGGCCCGAGTGGGGGAGCATTACTCAAACATGCCCGGATCCGGATCGTTCGGAGCTGAGCTGCGTGCCTGGCGAGTCCGAAAAGGACTGTCACTGAGCCAACTGTCCACGTTGGTGCACTACGACAAAGGGCATCTGAGCCGAGTCGAGCGTGGGCTGATCCCGTCGGTCACCGCACTCGCCAAGGCATGTGACACGGCATTGAACGCCGACGGGAAGCTCTACCAGCTCCACGACATCGCTGAGGCCAAGCCGACCGCCGGACCGAAGCCGGCGCAACTTCCGGCCGCGCCAACGACGTTCGTCGGGCGGTCCTACCACCTGGGCCGGATGACCGGCCTGCTCGGAGACGACAAGCATCCTGGTTCGGTGACGGTCGTGGCCATCGACGGCACGCCGGGTGTCGGCAAGACCTCCCTCGCCCTGCGCTGGGCGCACAGCGTCCGCGACCGTTTTCCAGACGGTGTCCTGTTCGCCGCGCTGGACGGGTACGGCCCCGATGCGAGCCCAGCCGCGTCATACGACGTTCTCGAAGGCTTTCTTCGCGCGCTTGGTGTTGCTCCCGACCGAATCCCGGCCGAAGAAAGCCATCGCGCCGCGCTGTACCGCTCCCTGCTGCACCAACGGCGGATGCTCGTCGTGCTGGACAACGCCGTCGACTCGCGACAAGTGCGACCGCTGCTGCCTGGTTCGGAAAGCTGCGTCGTGGTGACCACCAGTCGGCACCGGCTTTCCGGGCTCGTCATCGCCGATGCGGCGGTCTGCCTCACCCTCAACCCACTCAGCGTGGACGAAGCCGCCGAACTCATTCGCTCGATCATCGGTCCCCGCCGCGCCGACACCGATCCCGGCGCCGTGGCCAGCATCACCCAGCGCTGCTCCTACCTGCCCTTGGCGCTGAGGATCGCCGCCGAGCGCCTCGTCGCCCATCCCCAGCTCGCCGTTTCCGAACTGGCCACGGACCTGATCGGAGAGGCTGACCGGCTCAACGTCCTCACCGCTGGTGACGATGACACCCTCGCGCTTCGTGCGGTGTTTTCCTGGTCCTACCGCGCCCTCGACGACAGCGAAGCACGCCTGTTCCGGCTGCTGAGCCTGCACCGTGGTCCGTTCCTGAGCACCGAGGCCGTGGCGGCCTTGTCCGGCGACACCGTGGCCCGCACCCGCAGGCTGTTGACTCGACTGGTCGAAGCCCACCTCGTCGAACAAGCCGGCCCCGGTGCCTACCGACTCCTGGGCTTGCTCCGGCTGTACGCCACCGACCTGGTCGAGGACACCGACACCCACGAGGTCCGCGCGACCGCGGTCAGCCGGCTCGTCCGCTGGTATCTGCATTCGGCCCACTCGGCGTTCCGTGTGCTGACCCCGCATTGCCCGCACCTGAATCTGGGGCCGCCGCGCGACGGACTATGCCCCTGGCGTTTCGCCGACTACAACGAGGCGACGGCCTGGTGCGAGGCTGAACTGCCCAACTTTACCTCCATCCTGCAGGCTGCCCGCCAGGCTGGACTGAACACCGAATGCTGGCAGTTGGCCGTCGCGCTTTTCGGCTTCTTCCTACTGCGGAAGCCATGGGGCATCTGGTTGTCCACCCAGTTGGTCGGGGTGGAGGCCGCGCGTGCGGCCGGCAACGAACTCGCCGAATCGTGGGTGTTGACCAACCTCGGTGAGGCTTGTCGCCAGCAACACCAACTCGACGAGGCGCAGGGCCACTTCGACCGCGCGCTGAACCTCAGCCGTGCCCACCCTGGATCCATCGGATATTGCTGGGGATTGGCGGGCATCGGCTACGTAGCCATGGACCGGAAACAGTACGCCGCGGCATCTAATGCGCTGGCCGAAGCAGTCATGCGCTTCCGGGCCAGCGGCTACACCTACGGTGAGGCGACCGCGCTCGCCGCGCTTGGTGATGCCCACCGTGGCCAAAGCGATCTCGACCGGGCGATGGTCTTCGGCAAGCAAGCGCTGGAACTGTTCCGCTCCCTAGATGACCGCAAGGCCCAAGGTGACACCCTCATCCGGCTGGTCCGCACCGCCACCGCTTGCGGCGAGTTCGCCCAGGCACACGTCTACTGCGCCGATGCCCTGGCCGCCCACCGCGAATGCGGAGACCGCTGGAGCGAGGCCGACGACATCCAGGAAAAAGGCAACATTCTCTATCTGGGAGACGACGATCTACTCGGCGCCCAGAAATGCTGGCGGGCCGCACTGGAAATCTTCGAGGACATCGATAGGTTCAAGGCAACTCAACTGCGAGAGCTGCTGTCGCAATAGACAGCGACGCGCTGCCACACAGTTTCGACTTGTCAGCGGTGCTTGACCTGTTCGGCGCCTGCAGGTCCCCGCACGTGCATTCTGTGGGTGCCCGCCCAGAATCTTGCCGTTGCATTCGATGTGCAACAGTACAACCCTGTCGCAACCGCGCAAAGTTCTAGATAGTTGTCATATGCGTTATCCAGTGCTTCTTCGAGTCAGCAGCCTTGATTCGGCGGAGGATCACCATGAGTGATATCCGCCTGGTTGTCTGCGGCTTGCCCAGCGAGATGGTCGTTATTGGTCTCCAATATTCCAACTTGGAGTGTTACCTCGAACCGGTTGCCGAAAACACCGACCAACTCCGCCTCATGACTGAGGGCGCCGATCCGCTCATTCGGGGCGGCAGACCTTTGGTGTTCGTCATCACCGACTCCGCTGGTCCTCCCGCGGACGTCACCGCCTGGCTGAGCACGATGTCCGCCCAGCCCCCGGAGCACGTGGCGGTTGTGCTCGTGGACACCGGCAAGGGTCGGGACTTCGCCCTGTCGGCTCTTGAGGATCGCGTCACCGTCCACGACTGGGCGGGCGCGGATGCTGAGCCACGCAGCATGTTCGAGACCGTGGCGCACGTCCTCGCCGCCCTGCCTGGAGGTCCTGACTCCGCTCCCACACGTGTCGCGGAGCCGCATGTTCTGGTTGTGGCCGGGACTCGGGGCGGGGTGGGCTGTTCCACCGTCGCGTTCTCGCTCGCGGCCTACCTCGGCACCGAGGCCACCGCGGGCAGGAAGGTCTGCCTCGTCGACCTCGACCTGAGCTGCCCGGCGCTCGCCACCATGACCAACCCGCCGACGAGCAGCCGTCGATCGTTGTTGCTCGAACAGTGCATCACCCTGAATACGATCAGCCAACACGTCACTCCGCTGCCCGCATGGCGAATCGACCTCGTGCCTGGCGCCACCGCGCCGCTGGAGTCCCGGTTCGTCCCGCCGGCCGCGGTAGCGGCGACACTCGACCGTCTCGCCGAGCACTACGACCTGGTCGTGGTGGACGCCGGACGCCTGCGCTGGGACCTTGACGGCCCGGAACGCGCCATCATCGAGTGCGCCAGCCAGATCCTGCTCGTGGCCGACCCAGCACGCGGCCAGGCCAACGGGCTCGCCGACCTTCCCGACACGCTGTGCGGAGCCGCCGGGCATGGCTTCCCGCCCCGGCACGTCGGCCTGGTCTGGAACCGCGTCTCCGTCGCTGACGCCCCGTTCGAGATTCCCACCCTGGACGGCCTCGGATTCGTCGACCTCCAACGTCTGCCGGACATCGGTGACGCCCACGTCCGCGCCGTCGCCGCGGGGGACGCCGCGAGTGTGTTGCACGACAACGCCTCCTGGGCCGCCAGGATCCACCTTCTCGGGGAAGCCGTCGTCGGTCCCGGACACATCACGCCGATCAATTCGGATGTCGCCGATCTCCTACCGACGCTGCACCGCAACGGAACGCCGCGCACGGAGACCAGAGCACGCCGGAAGTTCCTGGCCCGCATCGGGTTCGTGGCACGGGCGTCCGGGGCGGCGTCATGACCGGGACAGTCAACAGCATTGGCCTGACCGAGGTCCGACGGTTGTGCTCAGAGCACGGCGAACTCAACAGGGAGGCGCTCACCGCGTTGGCTCCGATCGCCGCCGACGGCCACCGCGCCCACCTCGTTCTCTACATCGCCGCCCACGCCGCGGACTGGCGTGCCGGCCGCGGCAAACCGCCGGGGTTCGTCATGTTCTCCAAACACACCAAGGAACTCGACTGGGACCTAGCGAAGCGGGCTGCCGACGACCCGGTACAGCGAGCCGAACTCCAGCTGCGCCGGAAGGCCGGGGACTGCGCGACCGCGCATCTGGTGCAGTTGGCCGAGCCGCTCATCGGCCTTGTCACCTGGCAGGTGGCCCGCCCGATGGCAGACCGCACCACGGTGGTCGACCTGGGCGACCTCCGCAACGTCGCCCGCGCCGCCGTCGTCCAGGGCATCTGGGCCTACGACCCGGATCGTTCCTCCGGACCGCGCTACCTCCGGCAGTGGATCGAGGAACACATCCGCCGCGAACTCGCCCCGGCGCAGTACCAGGTCAGCCTGCCGACCCGCGCCTACCAGAAGTTCCAGCGCATCAGCGCCATCCGCGCCACCCTGGCCGAGCAGCACGGCCGGGAGCCCGCTGACGCCGAGCTACTCGCCCACCCGGACGCGAACTTCACCCAGTGCGATTTGGACAACGAACGTACGACCCGCCCGCGCCGCTGCCGGACCGGCCTCGGCCTCAACCTCCCTGCCATAGACGGTGTCCCCGCCATTTCCGAGGCGGCGCCACTCGCAACCCATGACCGCACCGACTCCGAACCCGACGACCCGGAAACCCAGGTGCTCAACACACTCACCGAGTCGCCAACGACGAGCGCCGTCGGCTGGCGTGCCGCTGCGCAGATCCTCCAGCTGGGCGCACAGCAATCGGAGATCCTGGCCCAGCACTTCGGGCTCCCACCCCACGATTCCCTCAACGCCGCCGACCGCTCCGAACAATCCATCGCCACCCGCATGGATCTGGAACAGGCGACGATCCACGTGGTGCTTCTGGAGATCCGGCACCAGTTGGCCGCGCCGGGAGGCCGCCTGCACCACGTCCTGCATCAGCTTCCCGCCGACGCAGTCGAGGAACTGGAGCTGGTCAACTTCAAACAGGCGCTTGGCGACTTGCCCACCGATGCGCGGCCGCCTGGTCCGATGCCCAGAGTGCTCACGATGCGGTTGCCGATCGATCTGCCTGTTCCCAGGGCAGAAGACCAGCACGACAAGCAGATGCTGGTCGTTCGGTACCTGTGCTGGCACTGCGGGTGGACCGGGCGGGAGACCGCATGGCGACGGCGTTTCGTGCTACCGCAGTTGCTATGCCCGGATTGCAGCCGAATCGCCGAGGCCGAACGGTAGAGGCTCTGCTCCACCCAATGATGGGGTCGCCCGACCGGCAGCGCACCAGCGGCAAGGCCCGGCCGCTAACGCGCTGCGGACGGATCAGCGTGGCTGGACCGCGTCGTACAACGACTTGGCCAACTTGCGCAGCGGCCCTCGGCACTGTTCCGACTTCGGATCAAGCGGAGTTTCGCCCGCCCGATAGCGGAAACGGAGTACGGCGTTGCCGTCGAGGATCGTCAGATAGCAGCCGTCGTCGTTGCTGGGACGCTGCCACTTCGCCTGCTCGCCGAACCCCAGATCCCGCACCGCCCCATCGGTGACGAGGTCGGTGTCTTTGGTGAACCTATCCTGGGCAGCGCGCTGGCCCGAGATCACATCGGGTGGGAGCCTGGGATCGTTCGGAACGCTTTGCCACGAGGTCAGTTCCACCGACACCGACGAACCTGTGGGAGGAGTGGCGAATTCGCAGCTCACACCCCGGTAGCCGCCTGCGGAGACATCCTTGTTGTACCGCACGGGCGGCAGGTTGGGAACTTTTCGGGCCAGTTCCTGACAGTTTGGAAACATCGCAACGTACTTGTCCTGGGCAACGGTGGCTGAAGGCGACACCGACGGAGTCACCGACAGGCTCGATAGTGATCCCAGATCCCGTCCGCCGCCACAGGCGGTTGCGACCAGGCTGACCAACACCAGGCTCGCGATTCCTCCGGCAGCACACCGCCCGCGGCCCAGGGACCCGGGAACCTGTCGCGATCTACGGGACGCGCTCACTCCCACGGCACTCCCTTCCACAGTTCTTCTTCCTCCTCGCCGGCGACTGGATCCTGCCGCCGCCTGGGCCGACTGGCCGGGGCCCCCGTAGCGGAGTCGGGTGAGGTGAGACCCGCCGCGGTGAACCCGTCCCATAGGTCCTGCTGCAGTTGACCACCGCGCGCCCGGGAAATCCGTTCGGCGTCCACCGTCAGACCGACGAGAGCGCCGGAACGGACTTGCAGCGTCAGGTATCCGTGTGGGCTGCGAATCTCCAGCACCTGCCCAGACCTGCCGTCATCCTCTGCCCGAGCCTCACGGAGTTGCCGGTCGAGGTTGGCGTGCCTGGCCTCGATCTTGGAGAGCCATTCATCCAGGCCGAGAACACCGTCGGATGCCTCGGTATCGGCGGTGGCTGTCTGTGCCCGGTTCCGTTCCCGTGCCTTGGACTCGACGACGGCGGCGGTCTCCGACGCGCTCATGTAGGTCGTCAACAGGGTGCTGGCGAACTCACCCGCGGGCAGGCGAGTATGCCAGCTGGTGCTCACCTCAAGACGGAGCACCTTTCCTTCCTTGTCGACCGTGATCCACAACGAGTTCGAGGAATCAGCCGCCTTGTACTCATCGGTCGGCTCGGCGGGAAATTCTCGGGCGGGGCCTGCGGGCCGACCGGCACCGACCGTGCTCACCGGCGGCAGGTTCAACTCGGCCAACTTCAGATTGCGCAGCTCTTCTTCCATCATGTGCTCACCTCACCGCCTGCGGCCAGGCGCCATTCGGATATGCTGCCAGATTGTTCTGGATACTGACCGCAGTATGCATGAAACCAATGGCGGATCCGTAGTACTTCGCGGTGTCAGCGAAGACGGAGATGGCGGATTTCACCAGTGTCCCAGCGAATTCACCAGCCTTGCCGAGAGCCTCC
The DNA here is from genome assembly GCF_052078295.1 of Crossiella sp. CA198. Lineage (NCBI taxonomy): Bacteria > Bacillati > Actinomycetota > Actinomycetes > Pseudonocardiales > Pseudonocardiaceae > Crossiella > Crossiella sp. CA198. Next base: position 54,016 of record NZ_JBQJIM010000013.1, on the reverse strand, counting down.
AGTGCGCCCACGATAGTGCTCGCGGTCACAAGGGCGGCCACGAACTTGCTGGCAAGTTCGCCAATCTTTTCGGCGTACTTGCTGAGAAACTCGATGTTCGCCTGGGCCACCTTGATCAACCACTCGGCGATGGCGAAAGCCTTGGAATGCGCATCGCCCAACGCCTTCGCCTGCGGCGCGACCACAACCTTCTGGTAGCTCGTGGCCGTGGGGCCGGTCCACCTGTCCAGGTTCCTGTCGACGGGGTCCTTCACCTTGGTCTCCATGTCCGAGACAGGCTTCTGGATCATGATCAGCCAGTCGAAACCGGCCTGAATCAACGATACGATGGGGAAGTGGTGCTTCGTGAACTCCTGCATGGCTTTCAAGAATTTGGCGACGTATCCACGCAGCTCGTCTACTTTGACAATCAGGCCGGTCATAAAGTTCGGCGCCAGGTAGATAAGCGGGTTGTTGTTGATGTTGTCGAGTCCAGCGTTGAACTTGTCCACGAGAAGTTTCGTGGCCTCGTTGGCGAGGCGAAAACTGTCGTTCAATGTTCGGATCAACGCCGGATATTGCGAAGTGTCAGGATTGGTCACGCTGTCCCCCCTGGTTTTCAGAAAACCTCGTTGAGGTCCATCTCGACGATTGCTTCATTCTGGTCGTACGTGTTGGCTATCTTGACCAGTGCGTCACCAATCTCCGAAAATTCAGTTTTCGCGCCACTGAGCAGCTTCTCCATGAACGAGCGGACAGCTTCGTATGAACTTGCCAGCTCTTCTGGTGGCGTGGGCAGATTCAGTGGAAACACCATCAGTGTGATCGGATCGAGCACGAAGAACGCCAGCGGTGAGAGCGTCATTCCACTCGCCGCACTGTGCGCCGGTGCGATTTGTTTCGCGAATTCATCCCACTTGGCCGCCTCTGTGCGAACCGCCGTGGTAATTACCTTGTAACCAGCCATGCGCCCCTCCTCGCCTGTGGTTGCGCCGGTCAGCCTAGCGCAGCAAGGGGAGTCGCACCCCGACTTGGGTGTTTTGCCTGCTGCACGGGAGAAGTGGGGAACCCTTCAAGGTGACTCTGGCTTCCGACACGCCGAGGGCAGTGAGGTGCTGTCTTCATCCGTTTCCTCGGGGTCGGACTTGGCGATGTTGTCCTCCCAAAACTCCCGCACCAATGGTGCGACCACAGTCATGGCGATCTGAATCGCCTCCCCGCGGCTGAACCGGAACCGGCGCCCCAGCTCGGGAGTCCACTTCGCCACGCCCTTCTCCCACAATCCATTACCCATTCGATCGAAGGAAGCGCTGTTGTGCCGCACCGCCCAACACGGTCCATCGGCATCGTCCGTGTCGCACCGGGTGACCATGACCGCCAGCTCCGGTAGATCCTCGTCCGCATCCTCCGGCCACACCGGGAACCGGAACTCAGTGGCGCGAGCGAGCAGCTCCTTGCGGGAGTGCACGCCCGAATCCGACCAGCCGGGCCGGAACCGCACGCTCCACCAGGCGATCAGACCCAGCACGAGGAACCCGGTGATGAAACCTGCGGCGACGATGACGTCGCGGAGTTCTGGAGACATTTCCTGTTCCCTTCAACGGGCCAACACATCCGGTTGACCGCGATCGCGTATCGACCAGACAGGTAACGCACTCCTGCCGCACGGCCCGCACAGCTCCCGACTCACCTGGTTGTGCTGCAACGGATGCTGGAGAAGATCGAGTGCTGGGTTCCGCGGCGATTCCGGGTGATCGCCCGCGACTGCGTCGCCCTCCAGCCCCGATACCGGAGCCGCGCCGACGCCGATCTGACGGCGCGGTACCGGCGACTACGTGAGTTGGCGCACCACCAGCCCCCGACCCACACGCTGCGCCGGTACCTCATGGCGCACACCTTCACCGTTGGCAGAGAAGCAATCCGTCGAACCCTGGGAATCGAGCACCGGCCAGTGCAACTACTCGGCGCCGCCGTAGTCGCACACGGGCACCTCGCCGAGATCGTCACCGGCGAGGGCAAGACGATCACCTTGTTCCTGGCCGCGGCCGTCCATGCCTTGCGCGGCAACGGGGTACACGTCATTACCGCCAACTCCTACCTCGCTGCCCGGGACGCGGCTGCCCTCGAACCCGCCTACCGGCTGCTCGGCCTGACTGTTGCCTCGGTACCTGCCGAAACTCACCGGAAGGCCCGCCGGAGCGCCTATGCCGCCGACATCACCTACGGCACGCTCGCCGACTTTGGGTTCGACCACCTCCGAGACGCTCTGGTCACCGATCCCGCGGACCGGGTGCACCGCGGGCACCACGTGGCGATCCTGGACGAGGCGGACGCGGTGCTCATCGACGAGGCCAACACCTCGCTGATCCTCACCACCTCAACCGACGCCGCGGCCGGCCGCTGGGCATCCGCGCTGGCCGCCGTTGTCCCGCGGCTGACGCCGGTGCTGGATTACCACGGCCGCCTGGGCGAAGGGCAGGTCGGCTACACCGACCGCGGCTGGCGCCGCCTCCACCAGTTCTCCGCTGTCGATCCCGAGGCGTGGCGATCCGCGGAATTTCTGGCCGCCGCACAGAACGCCCTCACCGCGCACCTGCTCTACGAGGTGGGCCGGGATTACATCGTTGACGATGAGCAGGTTCTCCTGGTTGATGTCCACACAGGACGATCACTGCCGGGCCGCCGTCTGGCAACCGGGCTGCATCAGGCACTGGAGGCCAAGGAGAAGTTGCCCGTGCGCGCCGATCCGGTTCCCCGGGCATCGATCAGCGTGCAGAGGTTTCTGCGGCAGTACCGCATCCTCGGCGGGGTCAGTGGCACTGTGATGTCGGAGGCCGCCGAACTCCGCCGCGTCTACCGGCTTCCGGTCACCCGCATCCCGCCGCACCGGCCCACGCGCCGAGTTGACCTGCCGGACCAGCTGTATCCGACCAGCGCCGCCCGGGATCGGGCCCTTGTCGACGAAGTGCTTGCCGCGCATCGGCAAGGGCGACCAGTGCTGGTGAGCATGCCCAGTTGCTCGGCCGCGAGGAACCTGTTCCGGCACCTGACGGCAGTCGGCCTCCGGCCTCGCCTTCTCACCGCCGAAGACGACCAGGCCGAGGCCCAGGTCATCAGCCAGGCCGGTCGAAGCGGCGCGGTCACCGTGGCCACCGGGCTCGCCGGGCGCGGCACCGACATCCGCTTGGGCGGCTCCGACACCGCGGAAGCCCGGCGAATCCGCAGGCTCGGGGGTCTGCTGGTGCTGGCGGCGGGGCGGTCGACATCACCTCGGGCGGACCGTCAGCTGGCTGGCAGGGCCGGGCGGCAAGGAGACCCCGGGACAACAAGGTTCCTGCTCTCCGCCGAGGACGACCTTCTCCTGGACAACGCCTCCACCGAGCTACGCCGCGTCCTCGACGCCCATCCCGGTCACACCGAAACGCCCTTGGTCGGCCGACCGGTTGACCGGCTTGTCCGTCGCGCTCAGGCCACTGCGGACTGGCGGCAGTTCCTTGCACGACGTCAACTCCAGCGCTACGACGAGGTGATCGACCACCAGTGGCAGGCGGTCACCCGCAGCCGCAACCACATCCTGACTGGCGACCTCCACGACGCTCTGCCCACACTCGCGGCCGCGGTCCGTGGGTGGGCGCCGGTCCAGCTCCGCGACGTCGGCGGCCGGATGTGGCCGGCAAGCGCGTTCTGCGGGCCGGATGGTGCCGAAGCCGCGACCCGGGACCGGATCGGGGACGCGCTTGTCCAGCACGGACAACAGGAAATCCGGCAGCGCCTGCTCGCCGTCGTGGCCCAGGCGTGGACCGGCCACCTCCACACACTGCTCGTGCACCAGGACGCCAGCCACGCCGCGGCCTGGCTGCACCTCGACCCGGTCGAGGAGTTCCGCCGAGTAGCGATCAGCAGCTATCAGAACATGATCACCTTGGCCCGTCGTGAACTCCTGCGAACACTCCTGCAGAACCCGTCGCCGCCTGTCCTCCCACTGCGACACCGAGATCGCCGCTGTCGGGGAACTGCACAGAACGAACCTCCGCAGGACCCGCCCTCGCACCGTCCGACCCGATAGCCGTGGCCGCTGGTGCAGGCGATCTGGATGGGTTCGGGCCAGCCTGCGTTACCTGGCCAAGCCGAAGGCCAGAACAGGAGGAGTGCGCCGTGCGACGCGACTTCTACACACCGTCCACACAGGACAACGACCCGGACGGCACCCCGATCGACGAAGACCTGCAGCGCGGGCAACAAGCCGTTGCGCATGCACGCCAGTTGCTGCGCGGAGACACCGACGCTGGCCGCCGGACCCGGGTGGGCCTGGCAGTGCTCGGCGGTATTGGCGCCTTGGCCGCTGCCGCCCCGATGGTCGCGGCCATCCAGGAACAGCCTCAAGCCCCTGCCCCGGACGCACCTGTGGCTCAATCACCAGAACGCGGCGGTGCGGCGGAGCAGTCACCGGCCGCGCCCAGCCCCCTGATCGCCCAGCTTGACCGCGGCGAGGCGCTGCTGCGAACCGTGGCGGGCTCGGTCGAAACGGCCGAGAAGGCCCTGAACTCAACCAACCGCAACACCACCACGTCGCCCGGCAAGGCCCTGCCCGCGGTCACCGAAGCCAAGGACAAGACAGCAGCGGCAGCGGCTCTGGTGGCCGAGCTGGTCCCGGCAATTGAACAGCTCGGCGACAGCGCCCTTACTCAGCGGGCCATCGGAGCCAGGGACGCCGCCGCGTCATTGGTCCAACGCGCGAACACCGCCTGGGAACAGCACCAGAAGGCGGTCGAGACCGCCAAGAAGACCAAGCTCGTCACTGATGCTCGTACCGCGTCGGCGACCGCCACCGGCACACTCGACACCGCCGCTGACGGGGTCCACGGCGCGCGGTCGGCGGTTGCCGCGGTGGTGGCCGCCGTGCGAGAGCGCAAGCCCGCCCTGCACGTGGAGAAGCTGCTTGACCAAGCCCGCACCACGCTGGAGGAGGCCGCGGCCAATCTCGCCACGGCTGGAGCCTCCGCACGCAAGGCCGTCGACACCGCGGAATCCGCAGGCGTTGCACAGCCGCGCCACGCGGCCAAGACCCTGCTCGACCGGGTGCGGCGCCTGGAGGACACCCTGGCCGCGGCGCGCGGTGAACTGCCCAAGCTGCTCGACAAGGTCGCCGACCTCCGCCGAGCGGAAGCGCTGGAGCTGGCGACCGCTACCGCCCGAGTCGCCGCCGACGCGGTTACCGCGACCAGCCACGGCCTGGACGCCGCAGCCGGCCCCCTCGCCGAGGCCGAAGCACAACGCAGCGCCCAGCAGTCCGCGGCGGAGGTGCGGGACTTCGCCACCACGACAGCCCGGCTCAGCCAAGCACGCCAACTCCACACCACCGCCGACCGCGCGCTGCGCACCGCGACGGAAGCACTGCCAGCCGACTCATCCGACCCCAGCGCACCGGCGACCCTGCTCAGGTCCGCGATCACCACGAACACGGCCAACAACGACCGGCTGGCCAACCTCGAACACCGCATCCAGACACTGGCCGCGCACCTGGCTCAACAGCCACCGCCGGCACCAACACCAGAGCCGCCGTCGCTCTCCCCGGCACCGGCCGCGCAAGCCCCGGCACGCCAAGTGGCAGGAGTCAGCGTGCAACTGCCCGGCGGACGCGGAACCGTTCAGGCCCCCAACGCCAAGGCCGCCAACGCGATCCGCGCGGCCCTGAGCCAGCTCGGCACCCCCTACGTCTGGGGCGGACAGCAGCCCGGCCGCGGCTTCGACTGCTCCGGCCTGACCAGCTGGGCCTACCGGCAAGCAGGCGTGCACCTGCCCAGGGTCTCCGCCGCCCAAACCGTCGGACCCCGCATCCAGGCAGGCCAGCTCCAACCCGGCGATCTGGTGGTGTGGGCCGGACACGTCGCGATGTACGTCGGCAACGGGTACATGGTCGAGGCGGGCAGCCCCGTGCAGGTCAGCCGCCTGCGTACGACGAACCTGAAGATGCGGTTCCTGGGCTTCCACCGACCGACCGGCTGAGCAACACGGGAGGGAGGCGCCCCGATTGGACGCCTCCCTCCCGAACAGCGCGCCGCTACAACGGCAGGCATTTCCTGCCGGTGCGGACCAGGTGCTTGGCCCACACCCAGCCGCCGCCCGAGCCGGTCAACTCGCGGACCATGTCGCCGGAGGCGCGGTGGGGGAAGGCGTGCTGGTCGGCCCACACGATGGTGCCGCTGTAGAAGTAGCCGATCCTGCTGGCCACGTCAGGGACGAACTGCTGGTTGGCGTACTTGTGCGTACCGCCACGCCAGACCGCGAACTCGCAGACGATGACCTGGTTGGTTGTCATCGGCGCGGCCGCCGCGGTCCCGGTCAACCCAGCGACCATGGCCAGCGTGCTGACCAGAAACAAGATCGCGATGTGCTTCATCAAGAGACGTTCCTTTCGAACAGACAACGGGAACGCCCTTCCAGGTAACGCGGCCGAGGCCGCCCCTGCGTTACCTGCTCCAGCACACAGAAACATCGGGAGGAGGCCGCGATGCGACGCGACTTCTACGCACCGTCCACATCGGACGAAGAACAGACCGAACCGCCAACCGCGTCGGCGCCACCTGCACCCGCCGCTGCTCCCGTCCGAGAGGCCGCCGGAGTCACGGTGCAACTCCCCGGCGGTCGCGGGACAGTGCAGGCCCAGAACGTCAAGGCCGCGGCCCGGCGACCTGGTCGTGTGGGCCGGACACGTGGCCATGTACATCGGGAACGGCTTGATGGTCGAGGCCGGCAGTCCCGTCCAGGTCAGCAGGCTCCGGACTACGAACTGATCAGGTAGGCAGCGTGGGCACTTTGTGGAATGTCCCCGGTGAGGTGACATCGGTTGCTGACCGGATCGTCGCTTCGTTGGTGCCTCGGGTGCCAGAACTCCAATCGGTGTCGACTATCCCGTTGCCTGAGCTGTCCGCCCTGCCCGGAGACACCTCGATGCTTTACGGAATGGGCACGGTGGACGCATCAGGCCGGGTGGCCGAGCGAGCTGTCGTCCAGTCGTTGTCCTGGAAGCAGGGAGATAGGCTACAACTGCACGTCGTCGAGAACATCGTGGTCCTGCGCGCCGCGCCACTGGGACAGACCGCGATAGTCTCCGGCCCTTACGTGGCTATTCCGGCAGCCGTACGAGTTCGACTCGGAATTCGAGCAGGTGATCGTGTGCTGCTTGCAGCAGCGCCTTCCTATCAGGTGTTGCTGGTCCTGACCAGTGCGGTACTCGACGTAGTGTTGGTGTCGTTCTGGCAACGTCAATAATGAAGGTCGGTGGCCGAACAAGCGGATGCGCGGCCACCGACCTCTCAGTAATCAGTTTTTGGCGAGTGGATGTGGCTCACCCGTCAAAGCCGCCAGAGCGGCGGCGACCTCATGGATGGATGCGCGAACGTATGTGTTCGTCGCCCCTGTGTCAGTTTTCTCTGCGTGTCCCGCGAAGGCACGAGCCACAGCGTAGCCAAAATTTCTCTCTACCCAGGTCAGAGTCGTGTGCCGGAGCCAGTGGGCAGTAATCATCTGTGTGTGCACCCATGGGAGGGTCATGCCGATTCGTTCCCATAGTCGGTCATATCGGTTGTATCCCATTGGGCGTCCGTTTCGGTATCGCAGTAGCTGCTCGGAAGGGTCGCCGCCGCATCGTTGACTGAAATGGGCTTGGAGATGTCTCATCAGGGTCGGTGAGACTGGCTGCCATCTATCTTTCTCCCCCTTTTCGTGCAGTAGGATAAGACATTGTTCAGGATCCAGGTCGCACGCTCTCAGTGCAACGGCTCCACCGCGGCGGCAGGCGGTTTCGATATGCAGCCGGAGCAAAATTCCGTCCAAGACCGGGTCATTTCCGGTTGTGGTCGCAACGGTGTTGATCTCAGCGAGGCGTGTGTCTTGCAGGCCGTGTCGCCTGCTTGGCTGCTGGCTTGGTTTCTTGACCTTGAGCGCAGGATTATCGTCCCTGCTCATCAGTTTGTCGTCGACGAGATGTCGATATAGGCATCGCAAGGCGGAGATGAAGTGTGCTGCCGCGCTGTGGCCTCCTCTGGCGCTGCGTCGGACGACGACTTTCGTGCGGACCTCCTCAACTTTGGTTCGAATTTCTGAGGGGGAGAGATCGTCCATCCTTCGGTCTCCCCAGAATTCTAGGATGCGATTCCAATACGGCTCGTACGTGTTTCGGGATCCCTTGGGAACTGCTGATGAGACGGCGGGGACGTACTCCTTGAATGTCGGAACGAGCGGCCGCGCCCGAGGTGTTTCCAGCAGATCCTCAGCGGTGAGTCCCATGCTGTGGAGCACCACTCTGGCCGCCTCGGTCTGGGTGGTTGCGGCCGGACTGTCGCGCTGGGTCGTCACTGGGCATCACCAGGCAAAAGAGAAGCGTGGTGATCGTGCAGCAGCTGGTCGAGGACCGGAGTGGTGTAGACGATGAGGTTCTGATGGGCTGGATGAGCCACCACGAACACCCGGTCACCACTGCGTAGTCCGCAGAGATGTCGGATCGGCGCCGGGATCGCGACGTAAGGGGCGTGCCACATCGTGGCCAGACCATGGGGGACTGGTCTGGCCACGATCACGCCGCCTGCGACCTGGAACTCCAGTCGATCGCCCGTTCGCCAGCCGAGTGCCTTCACCACCGTCCGGTTGGCGATCCTGCCGGACGCGTCGATGCTTCCCATGCCGTAGTACGTCGCGGGATTGGGGAGCAGCGAGGCCAGTTCGGCCAGGGGAGGGCGCCCGAGGTTCGGCCTTGACGTGGACGGGAGCCTGTCCGGCGAGTGTGCGTCGGTTGGTGGCAGCAGCGCCGAGATGATGGCTTCAGTCATGGTGACCGGCTGACTGGCCCGTCGGCGCCATGCTGTGAGCAAGCGGTTGCTGCCCGTGAGGATTTGTGGTAGCGGCGCTGGTCACGCCTGTTACATGGGGAGATCTCACCAGCCTGAGCGTCCGAACACCTGTTCGGTTACCCTGTTGTCCACATCGGGCCGGTTATCCACAGACGGCAAGTGCCTCCCGGCGGATTGTCGGTCCTGCCCGCTAGCGTGAGCGCGACCCCAGAGACCAGCCCGGAACAGAAGGCGGACAACGCGATGCCACCCGCAGCACCCGACAGAGACAAGGCCCTCGAACTGGCGCTGGCCCAGATCGACAAGCAGTTCGGCAAGGGCTCGGTGATGCGCCTCGGCGAGGAGGGGCGTCCGCCGATCGAGGTCATCCCGACCGGATCCATCGCGCTGGACGTGGCCCTGGGCATCGGCGGCCTGCCGCGCGGCCGGGTCGTGGAGATCTACGGTCCGGAGTCCTCCGGTAAGACCACGGTCGCCCTGCACGCGGTGGCCAACGCGCAGAAGAACGGCGGCATCGCCGCCTTCATCGACGCCGAGCACGCGCTCGACCCCGACTACGCCAAGGCGCTCGGGGTGGACACCGACGCGCTGCTGGTCTCCCAGCCGGACACCGGTGAGCAGGCCCTGGAGATCGCGGACATGCTGATCCGCTCCGGTGCGCTGGACGTGCTGGTGATCGACTCGGTGGCCGCGCTGGTGCCCCGTGCCGAGATCGAGGGCGAGATGGGCGACAGCCACGTCGGTCTGCAGGCCCGGCTGATGAGCCAGGCGCTGCGGAAGATCACCGGCGCGCTGCACAACTCCGGCACCACCGCGATCTTCATCAACCAGCTCCGGGAGAAGGTCGGCGTCATGTTCGGCAGCCCGGAGACCACCACCGGTGGCAAGGCGCTGAAGTTCTACGCCTCGGTGCGCCTGGACGTGCGCCGGATCGAGACCCTCAAGGACAGCGGTGACGCGGTCGGCAACCGGACCAGGGTCAAGGTGGTCAAGAACAAGGTCGCGCCGCCGTTCAAGCAGGCCGAGTTCGACATCATCTACGGCACCGGCATCAGCCGTGAGGGATCGCTGATCGACGTGGGTGTGGAGCAGGGCATCGTGCGCAAGTCCGGTGCTTGGTACACCTACGAGGGCGACCAGCTGGGCCAGGGCAAGGAGAACGCCCGCAAGTTCATGCGGGAGAACCCGGACGTGGCCAACGAGATCGAGAAGCGGATCAAGGAGAAGATGGGCATCGGCGCCAAGCTGGACGCCGACGACAGCGCGCCCGCCCCGGCCCCCGTCGACTTCTGATCGTGGGCTTCGGAACGCGCAAGCCGGAGCAGCCGCAGCCGCAGGATCCTGTGGCGCACGCCAGGGACATCTGCCTGCGGCTGCTCACCGCCCGCCCCCGCACCAAGTCGGAACTGGCGCAGAGCCTGACCCGCAAGGGAGTGGACCCGGAGGTCGCCGAGGGCGTGCTGGCCCGCCTGGACGAGGTGGGCCTGATCGACGACGCCGCCTTCGCCGAGGTCTGGGTCCGGTCCCGGCACGCCTACCAGGGCATGGCCAAGCGCGCGCTGAGCGTCGAGCTGCGCCGCAAGGGCGTGGCCGACGAGGTGGCGGCCGAAGCGGTGGCCGCCGTGGATCCCGCCGCCGAGGAGGAACGCGCCAGGGAACTGGTGCGCAAACGCCTCCGCGGCGGCAGCCTCCAGTCCGCCGACGAGCAAACCCGCATCCGCCGCCTGGTCGGCATGCTGGCCCGCAAGGGCTACTCCGAGGGCCTGGCCTTCCGCGTGGTCCGCGAAGAACTCCGCGAAGCCAACCTGGACGCCGACCTCCTGGACAACCCTCCGGACTGACCCCGGGCGCCGCCGGCGGCGCCGGTCCCATCGAACTCGCCCGGCTCGGCGGTGCTCCGCCGGGGCCGCGCGGCCCGCTGGCGTCGCCAGTTTTGCCAGAGCTGTCTGGCCGACCGGCGGCACTGGCCCCACCGGAACCGCCCGCCCCACTCGCGCCACCGGAGTCGCCCCGTGCCGCCGCCGCAAGACCCGCCGGACCCGCTCTCCGCCCTCCGAGCCCTCTGCCTCGCCCTGCCCGACACCACCGAACGCCTCAGCCACGGCGAGCCCGCCTGGTTCATCCGCGGCAAGAAAACCTTCGTCACCTACGCCAACCACCACCACGACACCCGCCTCGCCTTCTGGTGCGCGGCCCCGCCCGGTGCCCAGGAAGCCCTCATCGCCGAGGCTCCGGAGCGCTATTTCCGGCCGCCCTACGTCGGGCACCGGGGCTGGCTTGGCGTCTACCTGGATGTTCCCGGCCTCGACTGGGCCGAGATCGCCGAACTCGTCGAGGACGCCTTCCGCGCCGTGGCTCCCAAGACCCTGCTCGCCCGCCTGGACGCTTCCTGAGCACACCGGGTCACCGCCCGGCCACCGCTTGTCGCGTCGCCTTGCCCACCTGAGTACTATGCTTGTAGTGGTTGACGGGGGAGGTGGCTGGTGGTTCAGAACCTGGCTCGGCGGGCGGCACTGGTGGATGCGGCGATCGAGGTGCTGGCCCGGGAGGGGGCCCGGGGGCTGACGTTCCGGGCGGTGGATGCGGCGGCGGGGGTGCCCAAGGGGACCGCGTCGAACTACTTCGCCAATCGGGATGATCTGCTGCACCAGGTGGGCGGGCAGGTGCATCTGCGGTTGGGGCCGGATCCGGCGACGCTGGTGGACACCATGCGGGCGCCGCGGTCGCGGGAGCTGGTCGACACGCTGATGCACCAGTTGCTGGACCGGATGAACCGGGATCCGGCCGGGTACCTGGCACTGCAGGAACTGCGGTTGGAGGCGACCCGGCGGCCGGAGTTGCGGGCGGCGATGACCGAGACGATGCAGGCCAACTTCGACTCCTACGTGCAGTTCCATGTGGACAGCGGGCTGCCGGGTGGGGCGGAGACCGTGGCGTTGCTGTACCTGGCGATGACCGGGCTGGTGGTCGAGCACCTGACCCTGCCCGAGGCGATGCGGCCGTTCGCGGCCGCCGAACTGGTCTCGGCGCTGGTGGCGCGGATCGTGCCGGTGGAGTGACGGGTCAGAAGAACTCGTCCAGCAGGCGGTGGAAGCGGATCCGGGCGGGATCCGGTTCGGCGCGGCCGTAGCGGGAGAGGAAGCGGGCCGGGTCCAGGTTCGCGCGGGCCAGGCTCCTGGTGGCCAGGGCCAGATCCAGGTGCCGGTCGGCGCGGCCGAGGTGGCCCAGGTCCAGCACGCCGGTGACGGCCAGGGAGTCAGGGTCCAGCAGGACGTTCGGGGTGCACAGGTCGCCGTGGCACACCACGGGGTCCTCGGTGTCCGGGCGGGTGCGGTCGAGTTCGGCGACCAGGTCCGCGGTGGACCAGCCCGCGTACTCGGCGGCCAGGTGGGTCAGGTCGATCAGGCCGGCCGCGGCGGCGGCCTTGGCCAGCGGGACGGTGACGGCCAGGCCGCGGTCGAACGGGCAGTCGGCCACCGGCAGGGCGTGCAGGTCGCGGGCCAGTCCGGCCAGGGCGTCGACCACGCCCGCCGCCTGGCGGGCAGGCCAGGGATCGCTGATCGGGCGGCCGGGCAGGGCGGTGGTGACCAGCCAGGAGAAGCCGTCGCGGTCGCCGTGCTCGACCACCTCCGGGGCGGGGAAACCCTGGGCGGCCAGCCAGCTGCAGCGGGCGGCCTCGGCGGCGGGGGCGGCGGCCGGGTCGGGATGCGGCGAGGTGAGGGCGATCTTGAGGTAGTGCTTCGCCGTGCGCCAGACCCGCGCGCCGGACTCGCCCACGGTGACCGGAATCCAGTCCTGGCCGTAGCGGGCGCCGAGTTCGGTGATCAGGTCAGCCACTGCGGTCCGGGCCTGCCCTGGTCAGCTCGACGCGGATCAGCACCCGCCGCTCGGACTCCATCGCGGCCCGGTACTCGGCCCAGTCCTGATGCTCGCCGGTGACCCGGCGGTAGTAGTCCTCCAGGCCGGGCATGGCCTCGGGCAGGTCGACGACGGTGGCCGTGCCCTCGACCTGGATCCACCGGCCGAAGAAGGCATCCGGCAGCACGCACAGCCAGATCCGCGGATCGCGGCGCAGGTTCTTCACCTTGAACGCGGTGGTCCGGCTGCTGATCAGGATCGTGCCGTCCTCGGCCACTCCGGCCAGCACCGGCGACATCTGCGGGCTGCCGTCGGCGCGGGTGGTGGCCAGCACCGCGCGCGGCTGTTCCCGGACGATCCGGCGTGCCTCGCTGAGATCCATGACCCCATCATGCCCAGTGCCGCCCTATCGTGCCCGGCATGGACATCGTCGACGTCTGGGCCCAGCAACCCACCGACCGCTTCATGGCCGCGCCCTGGCTGGACACCCTGTTGCGCTGGACCGGCATCTCCCGGGAGACACCCACCGTGGCGCAGAACCTGGCCGCCATGGACGAGGCCGGGGTGTCCCTCGCCCTGCTCGCGGGCTGGCACGGGCCCACCGGCTCGCTGATCTCCAACGACGAGGTGGCCGCGGTGGTCGCCGCGCACCCGGACCGCTTCCGCGGTGTGGCCACGGTGGATCTGGGTGATCCGATGGGCGCGGTGCGCGAGATTCGCCGCTGTGTCACCGAATTGGGCTTCGTCGGGGTGCGGGTGGTGCCGTGGTTGTGGAACCTGCCGCCGAACGACCGGCGCTACTACCCGGTCTACGTGGCCTGCGTGGAGCTGGGCGTGCCGTTCTGCACCCAGATCGGGCACACCGGGCCGCTGTGCCCGTCCGAACCGGGCAGGCCGATCCCGTACCTGGACGAGGTGCTGCTCGACTTCCCCGAGCTAACCGTGATCGGCGGGCATGTCGGCTATCCGTGGATCCACGAGGTGCTCTCGCTGGCCACCAAGTACCCCAACTTCTACGTGGACACCTCGGCCTACGTGCTGCACCGGCTGCCCGCCGAGCTGGTGGACTTCCTGCGCGGGCGGGGCCGCGACCGGGTGATGTTCGGCACGAACTGGCCGATGCTCAGCGCGAGCAGGGCACTGGCCCGGATCGACGAGCTGGGGCTGGACGAGCAGGCGCGGCAACTGTTCCTGGGCGGCAACGCGCGCCGGGTGTTCCGGCTGGCGGCCGACTGAGCAGGTCGGCGGTCGACCGGGCAGGCCGGACCGGCGGGGCGGGCCGGACCGGCGGGGCTGGCGGGGCCGCGCCTGGCCGGGCGGCGCTGGTCAGCGGTGTGGCCGGATAATCGGGCGGGGGTTGTCGGTGCGGCGGCTTAGTATCCGGCCGTGACGACACGGGACCGCACACTCCGCGCCACACACGTTGTCTGGGACTGGAACGGCACCCTGCTGGATGACAACCAGGCGGTGCTCGACTCGGTGAACCAGGTCTGCGCCGGTTTCGGCAGGCCCTCGATCACCATGGACGCGTGGCGGGACACCTTCTCCCGGCCGCTGGTCGACTGCTACTCGCGGTTGCTGGACCGGGAGCTGACCGCCGAGGACTGGATCCGGCTGGACAAGACCTACCACGAGGCCTATCGGTCGGTGCTGGACACCTGCGCGCTGGCCGCCGGGGTGCCGGTGGCGCTGCACGACTGGGCCGCGACCGGCGGCACCCAGTCGCTGCTGTCCATGTGGTTCCACCACGAACTCGTCCCGCTGGTCACCGAGTTCGGGCTGCTGGACCTGTTCGCCAGGGTGGACGGGCTGCGGGTGGACACCGGGGGCGGCTCCAAGTCCGGGCACCTGGTGGCGCACCTGGCGGCGCAGGAACTCGATCCGGCCGAGGTGGTGCTGATCGGTGACGTGGTCGACGACTCCGATGCCGCCGAAGCGGCCGGCGCCTCCTGCGTGCTGGTCACCACGGGTGTGATGAACCGGCGCAAGCTGGAGGTCACCGGCCGCCCGGTGGTCGACTCGATCCCGGAGGCGCTGGCCCTGCTCCGGCGCCCCTAGACCGAGCCGCGGTTCTCGCTCAGGCTCCGCAGGCGGCGTCGCGGGTGCTGGTGAGCGAGAAGGTGTACGCGAGGTCGTGCTCATTCAGCACGAAGTGGTACTTCGCGTTGTCGTTGCCCGGGACCGGGGTCTTGTGCAGGTAGGGCTGGTCCGGGTCCTGGGCGAGCTTCGGGTAGATCACCTTGACGTCGCTGATGCGCATGTTCGGCCAGGCTCCCTCGCGGGTGAGCATCCGTGAGGTCGCGCCGATCGAGTTCAGCTTGCGGTGCTCGTCGAAAAGCACGCCGCTGTAGGCGGGCATGGTCCCCTCAGTGGTGACGAACCGGTAGCTGACGTAGTTCCCCAGTACCCGGTCAGGCTCCGCAGCCGGGGTCCTCGGTGAGCTGCATCGAGATATCGGTCGCGATGTTCTGGTTGTTGTTGACCAGGAAGACATACCTCGCGCGGCTGTTGCCGGGCACCGGGGTCTTGTACAGGTAGGGCTCCTGCGGGTCCTGGGTGAGCTGCGGGTAGATCGCCTTGACGTCGTCCAGGCGCATGTTTTCCCAGGCTCCCTCGCGGGTAAGCATCCGCGAGGTCGCGTCGATGGAGTGCACCTTGCCGTTCAGGCCGATGGTCACGTCGCCGTACTCGGATCCGGTGCCCTCGCTGGGCCGGAACCGGTAGGTGAAGCAGCTGCCCATCCCCTGCTTGTCGGTGAGCAGGCCGGTGGCCACCGCCTGCGCCTCGGTCATGTCCAGCTTCAGGGTCTTGTAGCCGGTCGGGCCGAGGTAGGGCAGTGCGGCCGGGGCGGCGGCCGCGGCGGTGGCGCCGCCCAGCAGCAGGACCGCCGCGGCGGCCGCGACAACCGGGACGTGCTTGTTCGCCAGAGCACTCATGTTGTTTTCCCCCAACGGGTTTGATGGCGACTCCAGCGCTCTCCCGCGCTGGATCCACCCTCAAGACGTCCCGCCCTGCCCGCGGGTTGCGTCCGGTCAGGGACGTTTCTTTCCCAGACCGCTACAGCTCGCTGGCCTGGAGCCCGAAGTCGGTGACCCGGCCGCCGTCCACGGTGAACCAGTAGTGCGCGCGCGGGTTGCCGGGGGCGGCGGCGCGGTAGATCCAGTCGCACAGCCGGTCGCGGCGCAGCACCGGGTAGGCATCGCGCAGGTCGGCGAGTTCGCTGCCGCGCCAGATGCCTTGCGGGGTCAGCATCTTCGAGGTGCCGCCGATCATGACCACGCCGTTGGTCGGTGAGATGAACACGCCGCTGGTCTTGGGCTGGCTGCCCTCGGCGGCGGCGAAGCGGTAGAAGCGGCACACCCCGCTGGTGTCGTCGGTGCTGAGCAGTCCGGTGTCGAGCGCGTCCGCCTCGCTCATGCCGAGCCGCAACGCGCGATAGCCGTGCGCGTGCAGAAGTCGCAACTGAGCGAGGTCCGTGTGTGTTGTGACGGACTCCGCGAGATTGGTCATGGTCCACCCCCGGGGCAGGAAAACGCAGCGCTGACACTTGTGACACGCATGGGCCGCGCGGGTGGTTGCCGATCTTCCGGACTTTTTTCCGGCTTCCCTCGAACGGGTGGTGCTCAGTCGCGCTGGAGCAGGGCGCGGATGGTGTCGGTGAGCACCGAGGCGGGCAGCGTGGGATCCAGCGCGCGCTGCATGCCCAGGCCGATGCCCAGGCTGAGCAGGGCGGGCGCGAGCACCTCCGCGGACAGTGCGGGCCGCAGGCCGAGTTCCGCGCTCTGCTGCTCGATCAGCGCGGCGATGGCCCGGTGCAGACCGCGGGCCCGCCGGGCCAGCTGCCCGCCCAGCTCCGGATCACGCCGGGCCTGCACCGCGAACTCCACCTCCAGCAGCGTCCAGCCGGTGTCGCCGAGCATGCGCTGGGCCCAGGCGTCGAAGGCGGCCAGCCGCTGCTCGCTGTCCGCGCTGGACTGGAAGGCGGCCACGATCTGCGCCGCCTCGGCCACGTGCAGCGCGTCCAGCACGGCCAGGCACAGCTCGTCCTTGTTGCGGAAGTTCGAGTACACCGCGCCCTTGGAGAACCCGGCCGCCTCGGCGACCTTCTCCAGCGAGGTGGCGTGGTAGCCGTCGCGCAGGAACAGCTCCCGCGCGGTGTCGACCAGCAGCTCCCGGGTGCGGGCCTGGCTTTCGGCGCGGCTCAATCGGGGCACCCGGACAGCCTAGGGCGCTGGCTCTCCGCCAGGAGGCCCCGGCCATCGCCGGGCGGCGCACACCCAGCGTGCCGGCACCCGCCAACGCGGCATAAATACTGCTAGTCTCCGGAAACCGTCGGTATCCGGAACGGGGTGTCGCTGATGACGAACCGGCTGACCAGGGATTTCCCGGTGCTCGTGGTGGGCGCCGGGGCGTCGGGAATCGGTGCGGCGGTCAAGCTGCGCGGAATGGGTCTCACCGACTTCGTGGTGCTGGAGAAGGCCGCGGAGCTGGGCGGCACCTGGCGGGACAACACCTACCCTGGCTGCGCCTGCGATGTGCCCTCGGCGCTGTACTCCTACTCCTTCGCGCCCAACCCGGAGTGGACCCGCGCCTTCGCCACCCAGCCGGAGATCAGGGACTACCTGGAGCACATCGCGCACCGCTACCGGGTGACCGGGCACCTGCGGTTCGGGGTGGAGGTGCTGGCCGCGCGCTGGGACGGCGAGCAGTGGGTGCTGGAGACCACCGACGGGCGCTACACCGCGCGGGTGCTCATCGCCGGGGCCGGGCCGTGGCATGAGCCCAAGGTGCCGGACATCCCTGGCCTGGCCGACTTCCCGGGCGAGAGCTTCCACTCGGCGCGCTGGAACCACGACTACGACCTGCGCGGCAAACGGGTCGCGGTGGTGGGCAGCGGGGCCTCGGCGGTGCAGTTCGTGCCCAGGATCGCGCCGGAGGTGGCCGAGCTGCACCTGTTCCAGCGGACCGCGCAGTGGGTGCTGCCCAAACCGGACCACTACGTGCCGCGGCTGGAACGCTGGCTGCTGCGGAACTTCCCGCGTGCCCAGCGGGCGCTGCGGGCGGCCGAGTACGCCGGACTGGAGGCGCTGGGCGTGGGCTTCCGGCATCCCTGGGTGCTGCGGCTGGTGCAGCAGGCCGGGCGGTTGCACCTGCGTGCCACGGTGCCGGAGCCGCGGTTGCGGGCCGCGCTGACCCCGGACTACACCTTGGGCTGCAAGCGATTGCTGCTGTCCAACAGCTACTACCAGGCGCTCACCCGGCCCAACGTGCGGGTGCGGCCGACCGAGCTGAGCCGGATCGAGGGCAGCGTGGTCGTTGGTGCGGACGGCGGGCGCACCGAGGTGGACGCGATCATCTTCGGCACCGGCTTCCACATCACCGACATGCCGGTGGCCGACCGGGTCTTCGACGGGCAGGGTCGCAGCCTGGCCCAGGTCTGGCGGGGCAGTCCGCAGGCGTACCTGGGCACCTCGGTGGCCGGGTTCCCGAACCTGTTCCTGTTGCTGGGCCCCAATCTGGGCACCGGGCACTCCTCGGCGTTCGCGATCATCGAGGCCCAGCTGAGCCACGTGCTGGCCGCGGTGCGGTTGCTGGCCGAGCGGGACTGGCCCGCGCTGTCGGTGCGCCCGGAGGCGCAGCAGCGGTTCAACGTGGCCGCGCAGCGGGCCCTGGCACGCACGGTGTACAACGCGGGTGGCTGTGCCAGTTACTACCTGGATGCCAACGGGCGCAACAGTTTCTCCTGGCCGTGGTCGACCGGCGAGCTGACTCGGCGGGTGGGCGCGTTCGACCCGGCGGACTATCTGCTGGTGGCGCGGACGGCCGCGGGCTCGGGGAAGGAGCCGGGCGGACCGGTCAGCTCAGGGCGTGCGCGAGATCGGCGATGAGTTCGCGGGACCTGGTGCGGGACAACGAGATCCCGTCCAGGTCGGTCAGGATTCGGCGGTAGGTGGCCAGGTCGGCGGGGGATTCCAGGTACAGGTCCTGGGTTTCCTGGGGCAGGTGCACGACCGGGCGGTCGTCGCCGTAGTGCAGCAGGGAGAAGGGGCCGCCCAGGCCGGGGCAGACGCCCGCGGACAGCGGCACCACCCGGATCTCCACGTGCTTCCAGTTGCTCAGGAAGACCAGGTGCAGCAGCTGCTCGGGCAGCACCGAGGGCGTGCCGACGGTGCGGCGCAGCGCGGATTCGTCCAGGTGGAACAGCGTGGTCGGCGGGTGGGCCCGGCGTAGCGGGGATGGTCGTTCCGGCGGGCGGCCCAGCGCCCTGGCGTAGTCGTCGGTGCGCAGCAGGGGCGGGATCAGCACCGGGGCGAAGGTCTGGATCGAGCTGGCCTGGTTCTCCTGCGAGGTGCGCGGGCGGGGGCAGGCCCAGACGCCGTCCGGGGCGTCGCGCAGCAGGTCGAGCAGGCGGGTGGTCTCGGTGTCGCTGGCGCCGTAGAAGCCGAGCACGTAGGCCACGTCGGCGACGGTGGTGCCGCGGTCGCCGGTTTCCAGGCGGGAGATCTTGCTGTGCGACCAGCCGGTGCGGCGGGCGAGGTCCATGCCGGTGTACCCGGCCTGTTCGCGCTTGCGGCGCAACTCGGCGCCGAGGGCGCGGGAGCGGATGGTGGGGGGTTGGGTGGGCATGGGGGTGAATCTATTGGGGGGTGGGGTGTGGGGGGTGGGGTGGAGCGGGGGAATCGCTGAAAGGTGTGGGGGTGTGCCGGGGTGGCACAGAGAGGGCGGTGCGGGCTGGTCACTGCGCGTGCCGGGGGCGGGCGGGGGTGTTGCCGGGTGGTGGGGATTGTGTTGCGGGGCAAGGGGATGGGGTGGCGGGGGTGCTGGGCGGGCGGACCCGGGTGGGTGAAGTGTGGCGTGGGGTGGGGCGGTGGGAACTTTCCTCTTGGGGTCTTGGGTGGGGTGGGAGTTGTTGTGGGGTAAGGGAATGGTGACCGGGGGCGCACCGGGGGAGTGGCCCCCGGTGCGCGCCGGTTCAGGTCAGCTCACCCACGGCAGGGTGACCTGCCAGGTGGCGTCCTCGGCGAAGAGGTGCGGGTTGTCGAAGGGGAAGCGGTTGCTGTTGTCGGCCAGGTAGATCCCGCCGTCGCTGTGCCGCAGGAAGCGGCCGGGCAGGTTGACCGACTCGAAGGAGACGTCCGCGCCGGTGCGGCCCTTGCGGGCGCAGAAGGTGGCGTCCTTGGCGAACAGCTCGGTGTTGTCGTTGCCAGCCAGGCTGATCCGGAAGTCGCGGTGCCGCAGGTAGCTGCCGCGGAAGTTCACCGACTCGATCGAGTAGCAGTCCGGGTCGGCCAGGCCGGGCACCACCATCCAGGTGGCGTCCAGCCGGTCCACCGGGCCGCTGATCGGGCTGATGACGGCGACACCGTTGGCGTGCCGCAGGTACGGCGAGCCGGACAGGCCCGGCGAGGTGGCGTGGAAGGACTGGCGCAGCAGCGGCGCGCGGTCCCTGGCGAGGAAGGCCGCCCGCTCAGCCGGACCAGCGGCCAGCGCTTCCTTGCCCGCCGTGACCAGCAGTGGGCTGACGCCGGTGTTCTCCGCGTGGGTGACCATTTCCAGGATCTTGCGCTGGTTGGCCTGGTCCTGCTTGACCGCGGCCTCGGCGAGGTCCTTGGCGTGCGCCTGGTGGATGCCGGTGAAGACGTAGTGCCGCAGCGCGCCGGGGTCCTCGCTGTTCAGCGCCTCGAGCGCCGCTTCGGCGACCCAGCTGAGCCGGGGCGCCGCCTGGTAGACCTCGAAGACGAAGCTGCGCTCCGGCATCCCCAGCAGCGCCTCGGTGACCGGCACGTTGATCACAGTCAGGGCCTTGGTCCTGGCCTCGATCACGCGCAGCCGCTCCTTCTCGGCCTCCTCCTTCTCCTTGGCCTCCTTGGCGATCCGCTCGTCGGCGGCCTGCTTGGCCGCGACGATGCCGGTGGTCAGGAATTCCTGCTCCTGCTCGGCGCTGCCCCGGTAGGCCACCAGCGCGGCGTCCCTGACCTCGGTGAATTCCTTCGGGCAGGCCTCCCAGAGGCGGAAGAGGAAGTTCTTGCGGTCCACCAGCAGCATGGACTCGGTGGGCGTCACGCCGATCACGGCCGCGGCCTTGATCCGCAGTGCCCGCTCGGCCTGCCGCGCGGCCTCGGCGGCCAGGTCCTGCTCGTGTGCCTGGTGGATGCCGGTGTTGACGAACTGAGCCAGCGCCTCGGGCGTGTTGGTCTGGTAGGCGAGCAGGGCCGCCTGCCGGACGTTGGCCGCCTTCTCGTTGTCCGCGGCGCGCCGCCACAGCTCGTAGACGAAGTTCCGGTCGGTGAAGACCAGCAGGCGGCTGAACTCGCTCTCCGCGAAGCCGACCAGTCTGGCGGCCTTGATCTTCGCCTCGTTGGTGATGACGTTCTGCTGTGCGGCGGGCACCGGCGGCGCCGCGGCCAGCGCGGTGCCGGAGGTGAGTGCCGCCAGTACGGTGGTCGCGGCGAACGCGCGCGCGACAAAGGACATGGGCTTAGCCATGCGATTACCCCCCAGGTGATCGATTCACTGGAAGCCTCGCAGGGCGGGCAGGACGGGTCAACCCGTTGTTTGGCAAGCGATCCGGTCCCGGCCCTGGCCTAGATCCAGGGCCGGGACGGGACGGGTCAGGCCAGTGCGGCGGCCTCGGCGGCGAGCTTCTCCACCACGGCCCAGTCCCCGGCGGCCAGCGCGGCCTTGGGGGTCAGCCAGGAGCCGCCGACGCAGGAGACGTTGGGCAGCGCCAGGTAGCCGCGGGCGCTGGTGACGGTGATGCCGCCGGTCGGGCAGAACCGCAGGTGCGGCAACGGTCCGGAGAGCGCCTTGAGGAAGGTGGTGCCGCCGGACTGCTCGGCGGGGAAGAACTTCAGCGTCTCGTGCCCGCGTTCGGCCAGCGCCAGCGCCTCGGAGATGGTGGCCGCGCCGGGCAGGAACGGCACCCCCGAGTCCTCCAGCGCGGAGAGCAGGCTGGGCGTGGTGCCAGGGGTGACCAGGAACCGGCTGCCCGCCTTGACCGAGGCGGTCGCCTGCTCGGCGGTGATCACGGTGCCGGCGCCGACCAGGATTTCCGGCACCTCGGCCGCGATCCGCTCGATCGCGGGCAGCCCGGCGGCGGTGCGCAGGGTCACCTCGATGACGCCGATCCCGCCCTTGGCCAGCGCCCGCGCCAGCGGCACGGCGTGCTCAACCTCGTCGATGACGACGACCGGGATGACGGGGGAGACGGCGAGAAGCTCCCGTGCGGTGGTCACTGAACTACCTCCATCGGCAGGCCCGGGGTCGCGGGCAGGGGGAAAACACTGGCGCCCTGGCTGGCCGGGCCGACCGCGGTGCGCAACGCGCCGAACAGCTCCCGGCCCACGCCGACCCACTCCTCGTCGGCGGGCGGGCCGTCCACGATCGCGCGGGCGGTCAGTTCGGCGTCGGGCACCAGCACCTCCAGGATGCCCGCCTCGGCGTCGAGGCGGATCATGTCGCCATCGCGGACCCTGGCCAGCATGCCGCCGACCGCGGCCTCCGGGGTGAGCTGGATGGCGGCTGGGATCTTGCCGGAGGCGCCGGACATCCGCCCGTCGGTGACCAGCGCGACCCGGTGCCCGCGATCCATCAGCACACCCAGCGCCGGGGTCAGCCCGTGCAGTTCGGGCATGCCGTTGGCGCGCGGGCCCTGGTTGCGGACCACCACCACGACATCGCCGTCCACCTCGCCAGCGGCGAAGGCGGCGCTGACCGCGTGCTGGTCGGTGAACACCCGCGCGGGCGCGTGCACCACCCGGTGTTCCGGGGCCACCGCGGACACCTTGATCACCGAGGTGCCCAGGTTGCCGTGCAGCACCCGCAGCCCGCCGTCATGGGCGAAGGGCTCGCGCACCGAGGTCAGCACCTCGGGGGCCTGGCTGCGCCGGGGCGCGTCCCGCCAGGTCAGCTCGCCGCCGGCCATGGTCGGCTCCTGCCGGTAGCGGTGCAGGCCGGGACCGGCCACGGTGCGCACGTCGGCGTGCAGCAGTCCGGCGTCCAGCAGTTCGCCGACCAGGTAGGGCACGCCACCGGCGGCGTGGAAGTGGTTGATGTCCGCGCTGCCGTTGGGGTAGATCCGGGCCAGCAGCGGCACCACCCTGGACAGGTCGCTGAAGTCGTCCCAGGTGAGCTGGATGCCCGCGGCCGCGGCGATGGCGGGCAGGTGCAGGGTGTGGTTGGTGGACCCGCCGGTGGCCAGCAGCGCGACCACGCCGTTGACCACGCTGCGCTCGTCCACCACCTCGCCGATCGGGGTGTACTCGCCGCGCCCGTGCGCCAGTTCCACCACCCGGCGGCTGGCGTGCTCGGTCAGCGCCTGGCGCAGGCCGGTGTCCGGCGGCACGAAGCTGGAGCCGGGCAGGTGCAGGCCCATCACCTCGACCACCAGCTGGTTGGAGTTGGCGGTGCCGTAGAAGGTGCAGGTCCCCGGCGAGTGGTAGGAGGCCTCCTCGGCTTCCAGGAGGTCCGCGCGGGTGGCCTTGCCCTCGGCGAAGAGCTGCCGGATCCTGGCCTTCTCCTTGTTGGGCAGGCCGGAGGCCATCGGACCGGCCGGGATCAGCAGGGTCGGCAGGTGCCCGAAGGCCAGCGCGCCGATCAGCAGACCGGGCACGATCTTGTCGCAGACGCCGAGCAGCAGCGCGCCGTCGAACATCTCGTGGGAGAGCGCGACACCGGTGGCCATCGCGATCACCTCCCGGCTGAACAGGGACAACTCCATGCCGCCGCGGCCCTGGGTGATGCCGTCGCACATGGCGGGCACGCCGCCGGCGAACTGGGCCACCCCGCCCGCGGTGCGCACCGCGGCCTTGATGATCTCCGGGTAGTCGGCGAAGGGCTTGTGCGCGGAGAGCATGTCGTTGTAGCTGGACACGATCGCGATGCCGGGCGCCCGGTTGGCGCGCAGCAGCGCCCGGTCCGGGCCCGTGATACCGGCGAATCCGTGCGCCAGGTTGCTGCACCCCAGGCCACCGCGGGCCGGTCCCTCACCTGCTGCGACGGCGAGTCGTCGCAGGTAGGCCGTTCGGGAGCGCTCGCTGCGGGCGGCTATCCGGTCGGTCACATCCGCGATGACGGAATGAAGCTGGCTCATGCCGGGGCTCCTCGTCGGTCCTTGGGCCACCTGGGTGACCCCGCGGAGACGACTTTGGCGCCGCGTAGCTGGCAGTCAGTACGTCTCACACGTTAGGCGTAACTCCCCGGTAACAGCAAAACCGATACAGAAGCGTGAAGCAGCCGAGTTTCGCCCGGATGAGACCACCGGATGAAACCTGGCGTGTGGGCCTTGTCACAAGGTCCACTGAGCGGGCAGAGTCTGCGGCACCACCACGACGCGTCGAGGGAGGTGTTCGGTATGCCGGACACGGAACTGGCCGCTCTGCAGCGAGCGATCGGCGATCTCCGCCAGAGTCTGACCCAGCTGCGGCTGCGCTATGGCGACACCACCGCGGTACGGCGGATCGCCAACGATGTCGACCGGCTCGACATCGACGCCGCCGAACTGTCCGCCCTGCCGGTCCCGCGCACCGCGGGCCAACGGGAGATGGTCGTCGTCTCCGACACCCCGTACGACCCCGACCTGTGGCGCGGGGCCGATGACGAGGGCGTCGGCGGCTACCGGGCCCAGGCATAGCGCAGGGCCATCCCGTTTCGGTCGAGACGGAGCACCACCCGCTGACTCGCAACGACGCGGACACCAGCGAACAAGGGACACCATGACGGTTTCCGACAACGCCGCCGGCCGGGCGCGCATCGACGCACGCACGTTGCGCACCGACCGGTGGTGGCTTTCTCCCCTGCTGACCTTCGCCGGACTGGCCACGTTCATCGTCTACGGGCTCGTCCGCACGTTCATGAACAGCGCGTACTGGGTGCCCCAGTACCAGTACCTGGCGCCGTTCTACTCGCCGTGCCTCTCCGAAGCCTGCGTTGAGGGCTCCGCGCACTTCGGCCGCTGGTTCCCCGATCTCGGGTTCCTGATCACGCCGCCGCTGTTCGTGCTGCCGTTCGTGCTCGGCTTCCGGCTGACCTGCTACTACTACCGCAAGGCCTACTACCGGGCGTTCTGGTTCTCGCCCCCGGCCTGCGCGGTCGCCGAGCCGCACGCGAAGTACTCCGGCGAGACCCGGTTCCCGCTGATCGTGCAGAACATCCACCGCTACTTCTTCTACGCGGCCATCCCGATCGCGGGCATCCTCACCTGGGACGCGGTGATCGCCTTCACCGGCAAGGACGGCGGCTTCGGCATCGGCCTCGGCAGCCTGGTCCTGCTCACCAACGTGGTGCTGATCTGGTGCTACACGATCTCCTGCCACTCCTGCAGGCACATCATCGGCGGGCGGCTCACCCACTTCTCCAAGCATCCGGTGCGGTACTGGCTGTGGGGCAAGGTGTCCAAGCTCAACGGCAGGCACATGCAGCTCGCCTGGGCCTCGCTGGCCTCGGTGGGGCTGGCGGACCTGTACGTGTCGCTGGTCGCGAGCGGTGTGCTCACCGACCTGCGCCTCTTCAACTGACCTTCGGGGCATCTGACAGCAAGGAATCAGACACAGCATGAGCGAAGTCGAACGGCACAGCTACGACGTCGTGGTGATCGGTGCCGGCGGCGCTGGCCTGCGCGCGGCGATCGAGGCCAGGGAACACGGCATGCGGGTGGCGATCGTGTGCAAGTCCCTGTTCGGCAAGGCGCACACGGTGATGGCCGAGGGCGGCATCGCCGCGGCCATGGGCAACGTCAACTCCGGGGACAACTGGAAGGTGCACTTCCGGGACACCATGCGCGGCGGCAAGTTCCTGAACAACTGGCGGATGGCCGAGCTGCACGCCCAGGAGGCGCCGCAGCGGGTGTGGGAGCTGGAGACCTACGGCGCGCTGTTCGACCGGACCAAGGACGGCCGGATCAGCCAGCGCAACTTCGGCGGCCACGAGTACCCGCGGCTGGCCCACGTCGGCGACCGCACCGGGCTGGAACTGATCCGCACCCTGCAACAGAAGATCGTGTCCTTGCAGCAGGAGGACTTCGCCGAATCGGGTGATTACGAGGCCCGGCTGAAGGTCTTCGCCGAGTGCACGGTCACCGAACTGCTCAAGGACGGCGACCGGGTCTCCGGCGCGTTCGGCTACTGGCGCGAGTCCGGCCGGTTCGTGCTCTTCGAGACCCCGGCGGTGGTGCTGGCCACCGGCGGCATCGGCAAGTCCTTCAAGGTGACCTCCAACTCCTGGGAGTACACCGGGGACGGGCACGCGCTGGCCATGCGCGCGGGCGCGGCGCTGATCAACATGGAGTTCGTGCAGTTCCACCCGACCGGCATGGTCTGGCCGCCGAGTGTGAAGGGCATCCTGGTCACCGAGTCGGTGCGCGGGGACGGCGGCGTGCTGCGCAACTCCGAGGGCAAGCGGTTCATGTTCGACTACGTGCCCGAGGTCTTCAAGGACAAGTACGCCAAGACCGAGGCCGAGGGCGACCGCTGGTACACCGACCCGGACAACAACCTGCGCCCACCGGAGCTGCTGCCCCGCGACGAGGTGGCGCGGGCGATCAACTCCGAGGTCAAGGCGGGCCGCGGATCGCCGCACGGCGGGGTGTTCCTGGACGTCTCCAGCCGGTTGCCCGCCGAGGAGATCATCCGGCGGCTGCCCTCGATGCACCACCAGTTCAAGGAACTGGCCGATGTGGACATCACCGCGGAGCCGATGGAGGTCGGCCCGACCTGTCACTACGTGATGGGCGGGGTGCAGGTGGATCCGGACAGCGGTCAGTCCAGGGTGCCTGGCCTGTTCGCCGCCGGTGAGGTCTCCGGCGGCATGCACGGCTCGAACCGCCTTGGCGGCAACTCACTGTCCGACCTGCTGGTCTTCGGCAAGCGCGCCGGGGCAGGCGCGGCGTCCTATGTGGAGGGTCTCGGGACGGTGCGGCCTGCCGTGCTCCAGTCCGATGTGGACAGTGCGGCGGAGGCGGCGCTGACGCCGTTCACCGCGGCCGCGGTCGACGGGCCGGTGGAGAACCCGTACACGCTGCACACCGAACTCCAGCAGGTGATGAACGACCTGGTCGGCATCATCCGCAAGGGCGAGGAGATGACCCTGGCGCTGAAGAAGCTCGACGACCTGCGGCAGCGCGCGGCGCACGCCGGGGTCGAGGGCCACCGGCAGTTCAACCCCGGCTGGCACCTGGCGCTGGACCTGGCCAACATGCTGCTGGTCAGCGAATGCGTGGCCAGGGCGGCGCTGGAGCGCACCGAGAGCCGCGGCGGGCACACCAGGGACGACTTCCCGGTGATGGATCCGACCTGGCGGCACACCACCCTGGTGTGCACTGTGGACGGTCCAGGGGTGGCCGTGGGCAGAGAGACGCCATCGTCGATGCGCGAGGACCTGCTGGCGCTCTTCGAGATCGGCGAGCTGCGCAAGTACTACACCGAGGCCGAGCTGACCGGGCATCCGGCTGGCCAGGAAGAGCGGGGCTGAGATGAGCTACCAGGCGCACTTCCGGGTCTGGCGCGGGGACAGCGCGGGCGGCGGTCTCACCGACTTCACCGTGGAGGTCAACGAGGGCGAGGTGGTGCTCGACATCATCCACCGCCTGCAGGCCACCCAGGCCCCCGACCTCGCCGTTCGCTGGAACTGCA
The DNA here is from genome assembly GCF_052078295.1 of Crossiella sp. CA198. Taxonomy (NCBI): domain Bacteria; kingdom Bacillati; phylum Actinomycetota; class Actinomycetes; order Pseudonocardiales; family Pseudonocardiaceae; genus Crossiella; species Crossiella sp. CA198. The sequence goes on along the minus strand of NZ_JBQJIM010000013.1, from coordinate 26,703 downwards.
AGGCGGGCAAATGCGGTTCCTGCTCCGCGGAGATCAACGGCAAACCGCGGCTGCTGTGCATGACCCGGATGTCCACCTTCACCGAGTCCGAGACGGTCACGGTGACCCCGATGCGCACCTTCCCGGTGGTGCGCGATCTGGTGTGCGACGTGTCGTTCAACTACGTCAAGGCCCGTGAGGTGCCCGCGTTCAAGCCACCGGAGGGCGTGGCCCCTGGTGACTACCGGATGCAGCAGGTGGACGTGGAGCGCTCGCAGGAGTTCCGCAAGTGCATCGAGTGCTTCCTGTGCCAGAACACCTGCCACGTGGTGCGTGACCACGAGGAGAACAAGGAGTCCTTCTCCGGGCCGCGGTTCCTGATGCGCATCGCCGAACTGGAGATGCACCCGCTGGACGCGGCCGACCGGCACCAGGACGCGCAGAGCAAGCACGGGCTCGGGCTGTGCAACATCACCAAGTGCTGCACCGAGGTCTGCCCCGAGCACATCCAGATCACCGACAACGCGCTGATCCCGCTGAAGGAACGGGTGGCGGACCGGCGCTACGACCCGCTGCTCAAGCTGTTCCGCAAGCGCAAGGACGAATGACAAAAGCCGACTCAGCCGGATAATTACCTAAAGTAATGAACCGGTTGCGGAGTGTGCTCACCCCTGCTTCAATCGAGGCCGGGAGGGGGAACACTCATGCCGGAGACGGGCACACCGCTGCCACCGGAGTTCCCGCCGATCCTCTACCTGCCGTGCGCGGAGGCGGAGCCGGTCGACGGGAACATCACGGTGCAGATGCGCGAGACCAGGGACGGCCGGACCGCGCTGCTGGCCTACTCCGCGCTGGACCGGCTCGTCCGCTGCTGCGGACCGGGGCAGCCGTGGGTGGTGGTGCCCACACCGAATCTGGAACGCCTGCGCCAGAGCAGGCCGTTCGAGCTGGTGCTGCTGGACGTGGCCATACCGGAGGACCGCCGCCACGGCGGTGGCGCGTCATGACCGGCGGCCGGGCGCTGGTCGACCACGGCGTGCTCGACGGCATCGCCCGCACCCTGCGTCAGACCAGCGCCGAGGTGGACGGCCTGGCCGGTTCGGTGCCGGGCGCCCCGGACGCGGGCAACGCCACCGCCGTGGTGACCGGCATGCTGGCCCGGTTCCTGGACAACGCGGGCCAGCTCATCCTGGGCGCGGCGGGGGCGGCCGATCAGGTGGCCGCCGGAAACGCCGACTACGCCGGGACCGATGCCCAGGCGGCCGATGAGGTGCGCGGCGACCGCAACCGGCCGAGGTGAGCCGGATGCCCATCGACACCAGGGTGCCCGGCCGGCCGGACAGCGTGCGCGGGGTCGCCCATTGGCTGCGCTCGTCCTTCGGCCGGACGGTCGCCGAGGCGGCTGGTCAGCTCTACCGGGCGCGCAACAGCGCTGACGCGGGCTGGCGGGGAGCGGCGGGCGAGGCGTTCCGGGGCAGGCTCACCGGCGGGGCGCGCAAGGCCGACGAGCTGGCCACCGGCGCACAGCAGGCAGCACAGCGACTCGACGACTACGCCGCCGGGTTGAACCGGGTGCAGGAGGACATGGCCCGGATCCGGGCCGAGGCGGCCGTGGCGGGGTTGCGGGTGGACGGGGACCGCGTCCACGAACCCGATCCGGGCGCCGATCCCCGGCAGGCGCTCGCCTACCGCACGGCGGTCGCCGCGGCCGAATCGGCGCGGCGGGCGCAGAAGTTCGTCGAGGACACCTTGGTCAACGCCTGGAACGACGTGCGCACCAAGTGGTTCATCACCGTCGGCGACCTGGTCAACGGCGGAGTGGACGGCCTGCGCACGGCCGCGGCCTCAGCCATGCTGCGTGAGTCCGGCCGGCTCTCCGACGAGGCCGCCAAGTTCACTAAGTTGGCCGCGGCGGGCGACGGGATCAACTCCGGACTCCTCTACCGCGACGCTGACACCGCGGCCGCTTTCCGGCAGCGGGCGGCCGAACTGGCCAAGGGCGGTGCCGACACCAAGGTCGCCGCGGGGCGCACCGGACTCAAGGTCGGCGGCGCGCTGGCGGCGGCCGGGATCGTCTACGACATCGCGGTGACCGACAAACCGGTCGGCCAGGCGGTGGTCTCCGGCGCGGCCGGGTTCGCCGCCTCGGTGGCCGCCGGAGCCGCCACCGGCGCCGCGGTCGGCACGCTTGTGCCGGTCCCTGGGGTGGGCACCGTCGCAGGCGCGGTGGTGGGCGCCGCGGTGGGTGTGTTCACCTCTGGCGCGATCGACTCGTTGTACCAGAACGGGATCGGCGCGATCGGGGACGCGGTGGAGGCCGGTGCGCAGGCGGTGGCGAACACGGGCAAGGCGATCGGCGATGCGGTGGGCGATGTCTTCGACGCCATCTTCTGAACCGCTTCCCTGGCCGGTGGAATGGCGACCGGCGCGCGGGCGCTGGTACCTGGCCCTGGGCTGGCTGACCTTGCTCGCGCTGGTGTCCTTCGGCTGTGCGGCGCTGATGTGGGGTGGGGAGTTCGATCCGGCGGTCAAGTACTTCGTGGTGTTCGGACTCGTCTTCGCGGTGACCGTCGTGGTCGGCTACGACAGCAGGGTCCGGCGGCGACGCGGCCAGGCGCGCGGTGTGCGCACGGCGCTGGATCTGACCGGGCGGCAGGGGACCGCGTTGCCTTATTCCTGGCTGGGGTTCACCGGGTCCACACTGCTCATGGTGCTGCTGGTGCTGATCTTCGGGCTGGCCGCCTACGACCTCGGGCGCAGTCCGGAGGTCACCGCCCCCGCCGCGGCCGCCGGAGTTTTCGGCGCGATCGCGCTGTTCCTGCTGACCTATCCGGCGCAGGTGCTGACCCGGCGGATCGTGCGCGGGCGGCTGCTGCTGACCCCGGACGGTGTCGAGCACCGCAGCTGGGGTTTCCGGAGCAGGCTGGGCTGGGACGGGGTGCGGCTGGTGACCGCGGTGGCCGGGGACGGGCCCGAGGTGTGGGTGCGGGCCTTCGACAACCGGATCGAGCACCAGCGGATCGCCTGGCTCTGGGGTGGCAGGCCACCGCGGGAGCCCGGGGTGCTCATCGAGGGGCGGATGCTGGGCGTGGATCCGGTGCTGGCGTACCGGATGCTGGACTTCTACGCCGCCCGGCCGGGGCTGCGGGCGGAGCTGGGCACGCCGGCCGCGGTGCGGCGGGCTCGGGCGGGGGAGTTCGACTAACGTTTGCGGGCCTGGGTGTGCGGGCCGATGACGGTGATGGTGCCCTTGCCGGCCGGCGCCGCCTCGGTGGCGGCCAGCTTGGTCAGCTCGGCCAGGCTGATCCGGACCCCGGTCAGGCTCAGCGCGAGGCTGGCGTGCAGGGCGTCGCGGAGGTGGTCGTCGGTGATGGACTCGATGGCGGTCAGACCCTCGCGGAAGCAGGCCTGCCGTTGGCGGTCGGCGCGGCGCAGGAAGACCAGGCCGAGCGCGACCGCGCCCAGACCGGCCAGGGCGGTGGCGCCCGCGCCGATCAGGCGGGCCGGGTCGCCGAGGTAGAGCGCCAGGGCGACCGCGATGGTGGCGAAGCCGATGAGCAGGCTGACCTGGCCCAGCGGGGTGTACCGGTCGGGACGCATGTCTCCAGGGTCGCCCCTGGTGCGCCCGTTGTTAACCCGGATCACCGCTGGTGATGAGTTCGAGAGCCGACCGTGACTACTTCACGCTCGGCGGCGCGGGCGCGGGCGAGCCGAAGCTCTCCTGGTACAGCTTCGCCCAGGACCCGTCACTGATCGCCTTGCCCAGCACCTCCACCAGCTTGGCGCGCAGCGCGCGGTCCCTGGCCGGGATGCCGACGAAGTAGCCCTCGGCGCCCAGGTTCCGGCCGAGCACGGTGAAGGCGCCGTTCTCCGCGGCCGCGTAGCCGCGCAGCACCAGGTCGTCCCCGGAGAAGGCGGTCACCGCGCCCGAACGCAGCGCGCTCACACAGGCGTCGCCGTTGCGCTCCTCGACGAGGTTGGCGCTGACCGCGCGGGCCTTCTCCGCCGCGCCCGACTCGGCCACCACGCACACCGGCTGACCGGGCGCGACCGAGCCGGTGCCCTTGCGGGTCAACAGGTCCTGGTGCACCGGCAGGTACGGGCCGACCAGGCCGATCTGCGGCTGCTTGCTGGCCTTGATGCCGCCGAAGGCCAGGTCCACGTCGCCACTCTCCAAAGTGGACAGACGGGTGGCCGCGGTGGTGCTGCGGAAGCGCACCGAGTCCTTGGGCAGCCCGAACCCGGTGGCGATCAGATCGGCCAGCCGGATGTCGAACCCGCTGTGCTTGCCGCCGTCCTGGTTGTACTTGCTCACGCCCGGCAGGTTGTCCGCCACCCCGACCACCATCCGCCCGCGGGCTTTGATCTTGTCGATGGTGGGGGAGCCGCTGGCCTGCTCGGAGGTCGGCGGGATGGAGACGCTGGTGGCGGTGCCGCCGGGGGTGGTGCCCGGGGCGGGGTCCGCGCCGCCGCAGGCGGTCAGGACGAGGAGACCGGTCAGGGCCACGAGGGCGATCCGCTGCACCGGCCCAGCCTAACGGCGACGGCCCGCCCCCGGGGTGGGGACGGGCCGTGGTCGAGCTTCGCGGCGGCTAACCCACGCCGCCACCAGCTTCGCCGGTGCGCATGCCGGTGGCCGCCATCGGGTCCGGGCCGGTCGGCTGCTCCAGGTGATCGGCCTTGACCCCGCGCGGCGGGCGGCTACGCCGGGACATCCGCTTCTCCAGCACCAGGGCCACCCAGCTGAGCAGGCTGTTGAGCGCGATGTAGATCAGCGCGATCACGATCATCGTCTGGAGCACGTTGTTGTTGTACTCGTTCGGCAGGATCCGGAACTGGCGCATCAGGTCGGAGAAGCTGAGCACCGCGCCGCCGAGCGCGGTGTCCTTCACGATCACCGCGACCTGGCTGACGATCGCGGGCAGCATCAGCGTCACCGCCTGTGGCAGCAGGATCATCCGCATGGTCTGCGTCTTGCGCATGCCCAGCGCCATGGACGCCTCGGTCTGGCCCTTGGGCAGGGACAGGATGCCCGCGCGCACCACCTCGGCCAGCACCGAGGCGTTGTACAGCACCAGGCCGGTGACCACCGCGAACAGCGGCCGTTCCTCCCGTCCGACGTCGGTGAAGGCCGCGTAGAACTCGTTGGCGAAGACCATCAGTAGCAGCACCGGGATGGCGCGGAAGAACTCCACGACCGTGGCGGCAGGCACTCGGATCCACACGTGGTCGGACAGCCGCAGGATGCCGAAGAGCGCGCCGATGGGCAGCGCGATCAGGAGCGCGAGCGCCGCGGCTTTGAGCGTGTTGAGCAGGCCGGGCAGCAGGAACGTGGTCCAGACCGTGCCTTCGGTGAAGAACGGGGTCCACAGTTCCGGCCGCAACTGGTCCTTGGCGCCGAGCTGGACGAAGATCCAGTAGAGCACCGCGAGCAGCACCACGGCGAAGATGATCGTGTAGACGACGTTGCGGGCCTTGGCCTTGGGGCCGGGCGCGTCGTAGAGAACCGAGGGGGCGCTCATCGCTTCACCGCCACCTTCCTGCTGACCCAGCCGAGCACCAGCCCGGTCGGCAGCGTGAGCACCACGAAGCCCAGCGCGAAGATCGCGAAGACCAGGATGATCTTGTCACTTTCCTTCTCGATCATGTCCGACATCAGCAGCGAGGCTTCGGCGACACCGATCGCGCTGGCCACCGTGGTGTTCTTGGTCAGCGCGATCAGCACGCTGGCCAGCGGGGCCACCACGGCGCGGAAGGCCTGCGGCAGCACCACGATGCCCAGTGTCTGGCCGAAGCCCAGGCCCAGCGCGCGGGAGGCCTCGGCCTGCCCGACCGGCACCGTGTTGATGCCCGCCCGGATCGACTCACAGACGAAGGTCGAGGTGTAGATGACGAAACCGAGCACCGCGAGCCGGAAGTTGTTGGTGTCCAGGAAGGTCAGGTCGCCGGGCAGCTCACGGGCCAGCTTCAGGCCCAGCACGTTGTACAGCGCCAGCGACATGGCCAGGATGATCAGCGTCAGCGGGGTGTTCCGGATGATGTTCACATAGGCCGTGCCGAACGCCCGCATGATCGGGACCGGACTGACCCGCATACCCGCGAGCACGGTGCCCCACACCAGGGAGCCGATAGCCGAGTACACGGTGAGCTGCACGGTGCCCCAGAAGGCGCCGAGCACGTCGTACTCGCTCAGGAAGTCCAGCATGGTCTCCTCGACCTATGACTTGGGGAAGACGATGGTGAACGGGGTGCCGGGCACGGACATCGCCGTACCCGGCACCCCGGGCTCAACTAGAGGTCAGCTCACTTCTCGGTCAGGGCCGGCGGCTCGCCGATCTTGAAGATGGAGCCGAGGTTCTTCTCGATGGCCTTCTTCCACTCGCCGGAGGAGTAGAACTTCTCCACCGCCTTGGCGATGTCGGCCTTGCGGGCGTCGCCCTTCTTCAGGCCGATGCCGTAGTTCTCCGTGGTGAAGGTCTTGCCGACCAGCTTGTACTTGCCCGGCTGCTTGGCGGCCAGACCGGCCAGGATGGTGGCGTCGGTGGTCAGCACGTCGATGGTGCCGGTGTCCAGACCGGACAGGCACTGGGAGTAGCCGTCGACCTGCTGCAGCGACGCTTCCTTGGCGAACCGGGTGACCACCGTGTCGGCGGAGGTCGAGCCCTTCACTGAGCACAGCTTCTTGCCGTTGACCGACTCGGGGCCGGTGATCGCGGTGTTGTCCGCCTTGACCAGCAGGTCCTGGCCGGTGACCAGGTACGGGCCGACGAAGTCCACCTCGGCCTTGCGCTTCTCGGTGATCGAGTAGGTGGCGGCGATGAAGTCGACGTCACCCTTCTTCAGCAGGCTCTCCCGGTCGGCCGACTTGGCCTCGACCCAGTTGATGTTCTTGGCGTCGACGCCCAGCTCCTTGGCGACGAAGGTCGCCACGTCGACGTCGAAGCCCTCGTAGCCGGTGCCGGTCTTCTGGCCCAGGCCGGGCTGGTCGAACTTGATGCCGACCGTGAGCTTCTTGTCGCCGCCACTGCCGGCGTTCCCGCCGCCACCGCAGGCGCCGAGGAGGGCGACCGCGGCGGCAACGGCCACACCCGCCTGGAGGACTCGGGTAACGCGCATCTGCTGTCCCTTTCGGATCATCTCAACTACGAGGCGGCTGCCTCGCCCGTTCATCTCGCTGGGGCGCCAAAGCGTTTCAGTGAGTGAGGATCTTGCCGAGGAAGTCCTTGGCCCTGGCCGAGCGCGGGCTGGTGAAGAACTCCGTCGGGGTGGAGTCCTCCACGATCTCGCCGTCGGCCATGAAGATGACCCGGTCCGCGGCCTTGCGGGCGAAGCCCATCTCGTGGGTGACCACGAGCATGGTCATGCCGTCCTTGGCCAGCGTGGTCATCACGTCCAGGACCTCCTGGACCATCTCCGGGTCCAGCGCCGAGGTGGGCTCGTCGAAGAGCATCACCTTCGGGCGCATGGCCAGCGCGCGGGCGATGGCCACCCGCTGCTGCTGGCCGCCGGAGAGCTGGGCGGGGTGCTTGTCGGCCTGGTTGGCGATGCCGACCCGCTCGAGCAGTTCCATGGCACGCTGCCGCGCATCGGTCTTGTTCAGCTTGCGCACCTTCATCGGGGCGAGCATCACGTTCTCGAGGATGGTTTTGTGCGCGAACAGGTTGAACTGCTGGAACACCATGCCGACGTCGGCGCGCAGGGCGGCCAGCTGCTTGCCCTCAGCGGGCAGCTGCTTGCCGTCGACCTCGATGATTCCGGAGTTGATCGGCTCAAGCCGGTTGATGGCCCGGCACAGCGTCGACTTGCCGGAGCCGGAGGGCCCGAGCACGACCACGACCTGGCCCTTGGGCACCTCCAGGTCGATGTTCTTCAGCACGTGCAGCGGCCCGAAGAACTTGTCCACGCCCGCCATTCGGATCATCGGCGGAGTGTGGGCGGCCGAGGTCATCAAACCTCCATAGTCGGCAGAACACGGGGTGGTGGACGATGGCGGAAACCTAGGGGTCGGAAACCACACCAGTCCAGGGCACTTGAGTAAGACTTAGGGTCTCAACTCTGTCACGGATGAGCCACGTGAGTCGGGAGGCACCACACGTGCGGGTACTGCTGGTCGAGGACGACGACCGAGTGGCCGAGGCTTTGGAGCCCGCGCTGACCAGGCGCGGCATGGCTGTCACCCGCCTGCCCTCGGGCAAGGGCGTGCTGGAGGCGGTGGGCAATGTCGACGTCGTGCTGCTGGATCTCGGGCTGCCCGACGTGGACGGCTTCGTGCTGTGCCGGGCGATCCGGGCGGCCAGCGATGTCGCGGTGATCGTGGTGTCGGCGCGCGGGGAGGTCGACGACCGGATCCTGGGCCTGCACTCCGGGGCCGATGACTACCTGGTGAAGCCGTATGACATCGGAGAGTTGGTGGCGCGGGTGCACGCGGTGCGCAGGCGCCGCGGCGAGGGCAGCGGCACCCCGGGCGCGGCGCTGACCTTCGGCGATGTCGAGGTCCACATGGGACGGTACGAGGTGACCGTGGCCGGCGCGCCGGTCGCGCTGTCCCGTAAGGAGTTCCAGATGCTGGCCATGCTGGCCCAGGCCCGCGGCGCGGTGTGCACCAGGGAACGGATCATCGCCGAGGTGTGGGGCCGCAGCTGGTCCGGGGCGAACCGGACCCTGGACGTGCACATCGCCACCCTGCGCACCAAGCTGGGCCGCCCGGATCTGGTGGAAACCGTGCGTGGCGTCGGTTACCGTCTGGCCAGTCCGGCGGAGGGCTGAGCGGATGCGGTCCAGGCTGCTGGTCATCGTGCTGTCGCTGGTCATCCTGGTGCTGCTCGGCCTCGGCGTGCCGCTGGCGCTGAACGTGGCCGGGATCGAGCAGCAGCAGCTGTTCCTGGACCGGGTCGGCGACACCAGCCGGTTCGCCAGCCTGGCGCAGAACCCGCTGCTGGCGGACAAACCGGACCTGATCCGGCCCGAGTTGCAGCGGTATCACCAGGTGCACGGCATCTCGGTGCTGGTCACCGACCGGGAGAACCATTTCCTGGTCAGCTCGGACGACTCGATCAAGGTCGGCGACCCGCGGATCGCGGACCGGCTCAAGCTGGCCCTGGCCGGCCGGGTGCCGGAGACCGAGAACGCGCTGATGCCCTGGGACAGCACCCCGCTGGTGCTGGCCGAGCCGGTGCGGGTGGGCGGCGAGGTGCGCGGCGCCGTGGTCACCGTCTCGCCCACCGATGCCAGCAGGCTGCGGGTGCTGGTGTGGTGGGGCGTGCTGGCACTGGCCAGCGTGGCGGTGCTGTGCCTCGGCGTGCTGCTCGCGCTGCCCATCGTGCGCTGGACGCTGCGCCCGGTCCGCCGCCTGGACGAGGCCACCGGCCGGATGGTGGCCAGCGTGGTCAGCGGCCGCCCGGTGGAACCCGTTGGCGGCGACACCGGCCCACCCGAGCTGCGGCACCTGACCCGCTCCTTCGACCAGATGGCCGCCAGCGTCAGCGATGTGCTGGCCGCCCAGCGCGCCTTCGTCGCCGACGCCTCCCACCAGCTGCGCAACCCCCTCACCGCGCTCCGGCTACGCCTGGGCAACCTGGAAGGGCACGTGCACGAGGACTCCGTCGACCAGCACAACGCGGCGATGGAGGAAACCATCCGGCTCAACCAGATCCTGGACGAGCTGCTGTCCATGGCCCGCGCCGAGGCCAGCTCGGTGGAACCGGTGCCCGCCGAGGTGGACGCGGCGGTGGCCGAACGGGTGGACGCCTGGCGGGTGGTCGCCGCGGCTCGCGGCATCGCACTGTCCACCCGGACGGAACCGGAGCTGTTCGCGCTGGCGCCGCCGCGGGGGGTGGAGACGGTGCTGGACGCGTTGCTGGACAACGCGCTGAAGTTCAGCCCGGACCGGTCCTCGGTGGTGGTGAGCGCGGAGCAGTCCGGGGAGATGGTCGTGCTGACCGTGCGCGACCACGGCCCCGGCCTGACGGCGGAGGAGCTGGACCGCGCCACCGACCGGTTCTGGCGCTCACCCAGCCACCAGAACATCACCGGCTCCGGGCTGGGACTGGCGATCGTGCGGCGAGTGGTGGAGCGCGCGGACGGCTCGGTCCGCCTGGACCTACCAGACGGCGGCGGCCTCGCCGTAGTCGTCAAACTCCCAGCCCTCGACCCAGGCCCAGACGAACACACCTAACCCTCCCCGGCGTGTTGGCCGTTGTCGTACGCCGAGTTGGCGGAACCGCTTTTGGCACCCATATCGTTACCTGCGACGACACGTCGAAGCAGCGCCCAAAGCGCCGCTGACGTGGCTCTAACAGGGGGGCTGACGGGGTAGGGCGGCAACGGCACAGTAGTGGGCATCCTGGGCCCGCCGCACTGCGGCGGAGGGGGTAGGGCACCGACGGCAAGTCATGGCAGGTCCCGTGGAGGTTCTGAGGCGGTTGCCGATTCAGAACACGCGGGTCGTTCTCAATCCTACCTGCCTCATGCCTCATGCCTCGGGCAGCCAGCAGCAACGTGCCGTCCGCATGCAGCGGACGTGGATCAGTGCGGGTCCGTGCGTAGCCTTCGCTGTGATCATGGCCGGTATGCTGGAAAGTATGTCTGGCTATCTTCAAGTAACGACTGTCGCCGACTCCGCAGACACAGCAGCGAGTCTGGCTCGATCTGCGGTCGCTGCACGATTGGCGGCTAGTGCTCAAGTAGTTGGGCCTGTTACTTCCGTATTTTGGCATCTCAATGAACTAGGAGAGGGCCAGGAATGGAAGGTTGAGTTCAAGACTACCTTGGCAACCTATGAAGCACTCCAGCGGCATCTGCTTTCTGAGCACCCTTGGGAAAATCCTGAGATTACGGCCGTTGAGATCACGAAGGGCACCGACCGCTACTTTGATTGGCTGGATCGAACAATCGGCCATCAAGGTTAAGTGCGCAGCTTCTCAAAGAGTTGAACCACAGGACCCGAATCCTTGTAGATTCGGAGCTTCTGCAACGTCTTGTTGATTCGATTCATGGGACGAACAGAACCGACACCTTGTGCCAAAGTCATAGATTTCTGCACCACAGAAACCGCACGCTCGATTTCCTGAGCATCAATAAGTGCATCAGCTAGCGATGTCATGTACAGAGCCTTGTCGCGAGCATGCGTGTCGTCAACGCGCCCTAGGGCATTCTCCAAGACAGAGACTGCCCTCAAAGGCTTCCGCAGCTCAGCCCAGCACCTTCCGGCCATGATGTCGATCTCGTTCTCGTCTACCCAGAAAACCCAATCTGGTTCCGGGCGATTGTCTTGATGATGCAAGGATGCCTTGGCTTCTTCGAGTGATTCTTCGGTGGCTTGAAAGTCACCAGCTGAGGCATGTGTCCATGCTTTTCGCTCAAGCAATAGAGCCTTCACTCTCGGGGTGGCGTCCCTTTTTGCGGCCGAGAACGAAGCCTCCGAAAGTTCGACATTAGGCTTGGAGATGCTAATTTCTTGATAAGCAAGAAAGGCAAGAGCGTTGCCCGCAAGTGCCCCATTCTCTACCTGCTTCGCGGCGCGCAAACTGTCATCATAGTGCCGCTTTGCCTCTATGTGCATTCCGGCGTCAAACGCTGCCCATCCGGCAAGTTGAGCTTGTTCGGCAATGACTTCGACAAGTTTTGCATGAACGGCTGGAGTGCAGCTAGCACTACGCACGTAATCAACTGTTGAAGCCAGTTCGGTCGCGTAGAGATTGTAGGTATCGCGGCCACCTAGATAGTTGTCCAAGCGACGCATGCGAGCAGTCCGGTCAAGCAAGTGACGACAATCGCGCTCTTCGGCCCTGAGTGAAGGCGGGGGCCACATCGGCGTGGCCATGTTCAACACTACGCCGCCCGCCATTCCCATAAATTCACGCCTGTCCACGTCGGCATCCCTATCATCTTCGAGAAGCAGTGCTTCCAAAACAGTCAGGGAAACTTTCAATAGACTAGCTAGCCTGGGTCTCCGATAAGCTAGGGGCTCGACTTCTCCAGACTCCCAGCGGCGCACGGTGGCACGATCCACCTTCATTGCCACAGCCAGTGCTTCCTGCGTGAACCCGGCAGCCTTGCGCGCCCTGATGAACTTCGCGCGTCGTACATCCATTGGGGTGACCTCCTGGCGCTTTGTTCATCTGACGTGCTGACGCATATGTCCACAGTCTACCCCATACAAGCACCACGAACGCACCAACAGTGCGCCATTTCCGCACTGTTACCTCGGGTTTCCTCTCTGTAGAAAGTTGTAGCACGAATTCATGACAGACAGAGAGTGTAGCCGCAGCGAAGACCCTTGATCCGGAACCCAGTAGAGAACTTGTTCCCGACATCGAGGATAGGCAGGGATGGGTGCGGTCCGCCATCTCCAGACTGCGTATGCGCTCTCGCTTCGTATAGAGGGCGCGTAGATCGCGCCGGGGAGGCGACTCCTATGGGAGAGTCCGAGGTCCAGCAAAGGTCAGAAATCCGAAGAGCCACGGAGCTGACGTGCGCTCGGGGTGTTGCGCATTTCGTGACCGCCACTGCACTAGCTGACGGACTGGCCGGAGAACACGGCGACTTTGTGGGGCTCTGCGGCCATTCTTTCCATGCGGCAGCCATGATCACACCTCCCGGCGTGCTGTGCGCGGAATGCAATGCTGTGCGGACCTTGCGCAATGTGGTCACCTCCACCGCGACTGGACGCCACGCCCGACAGTCCTTGCTTCATCGGTGTGCCAGATTTTTGCGGCGTCGTCTGTTCTTGCAGCCCGAGGACTTTGATCCCTATCTCCCGGTCAGGTTCATCTCCGGAAATCGCAAGGGGCGAGAATGAGCGCCGCCGAGTGGGATCGGGATCAGAATGAGCGGCGAGCGGCATGAACATTCAGGCTTCTGATCCCGTTGTCCATGTCGGCGTAGTGGTGTCCGCCGAGACGCCAGTTGGCATGCCGATCGTGCACGTGGCCACGATTCCAAAGGAGATTTACCACTCGCAAAGGGGCGGTCTTCTCCCAGAACGCGTCGCGCTCTGCTGCTCCAGAAACCTCGCTCGCGCATGCGTCGAAATGGTCACAGTCGAGGCCACCTCGGTCATGTGCCATGAATGCGTGCTCGCAGTTCCGGAAGAACACTGGGACTGCCTGCCCGTGGCCTACCGCGACAAGACTTTTCGCATCACTGTGGCCCGGATGGCTAACGAAGCTTGCGGCACTGACCACTACAAGGCGCTCTGGCTGTTTCGGCAGTCCCTGGCCCAGCCGGTGCGAGGTGACAACGGTGGGGACAAGTGAATACCCGACCGGGCAACTCGTCAGCCTCCGGGGCAGCGAGTATGACGGGAGGTCTCATCGGGTCATCGTGTTCGGCTCCGACAAGCGAGGAAGTCAGATTCTCACTGGATGCTACCTGTACCGCTGCACTACCAAAGTCGATAAGGGCTCGCGCCCCGACGCGGCAGCATGCCTGGACTGTAAGCGGCGACTGCAATATTTCCTTCCCCCGCCCGAGTGCTCTCCGTTAGTATTGAACGGTACGAATGGATAGCGTAGGTTCGGATTATATAGATGGGCTCTACGTGTAGGTACTAGCCGGGTACTAGGTGCCAGCTAGGCAGCTATTGCACGCTGATTACGCCACACTTACACAGGGCATGTCCGGCACGGTCGCACCACTGTCCACTGTGGATCCTGCGGGGGCAGCCGTGAGGGGATCCGCTGGTATCCCTGACTCACACACGCATGCACGTGGTGTCACCGGTTCCCACTGCGCCGGGACTGGGTCAGTGGGAACGACTGAACGCCAGTCGACATACCCAGCGACATACTGATCGAGGGTCCGATCGAGTTACCTGTTAGAGCGGTAACCCCTGTGAGAGCTGTTCTGGCTGCTCAGCGGCTATTACAGGGCTACCTATGCTGCGCCAGACTCGATGCCCTCCAGGGGTGTTTTGTGAAGTCGGCCGGCGAGGGCCAGGTGCCCGCGGCCGGCTGTCGTCTCCCGCGGAAGCCAGGAAATTCGCGTTCGCACTGTCCAATAACAGTGTCACCTTTGGATTTCAGAGGCATCAGCAGGTTCCCCGCCACCCCCGGGGACCTCCGCCGCCAGCAGGAGGCCGTGATGCCCACCGAACGCCGTGACGGCCGCCGCCGTCACCCGCACCCTGATCCACGTCGCGCGGCCGTCCACGGCCGCCCCAGCCCCGGCACGTCCCCGCCGTCCTCGCCGTCCTCGCCCGGCCTGCCCGAAGGGCAGGTGCCGAGGTTCAGCCCGCCCCGGCTCCGCGCCTACCGTCACCGCCGCCGCCTGGATCCGCCCGCCCTGGCCCGGCGGGCCCGCATCGGTCTGGCCGCTCTGCGTGCCGCCGAAGCGGGCACCCACACCCCCACCCCGGCCCAGATCGCCCGGCTGGCCGCCGCCCTGGACTGCGCCGCGCCGGAGCTGCACACCACCGCCGCCGATCCGGGTGACAACGCCCAGTACTGGGCGGTCATCGCGGCCACCGCCCCGCCCATGACCCCGGCCGAGATCGCCGGAACCGGGGCGATCCTGCGCCGTATCGCCCAACGCTCACGAGCGGCATAACACGCCACACCCACAACCGAAGAAACACAAAATGCGGTCGAGAAGCCACGTTCTTCTCGGCCGTATTTTGTGCTTTTTCGGGCATCAATCCTCCGCAAGAAACTCCTCTACCGACATATCCGAAGGAACGATGCGAACCCGCTTCGGGTCGAAGAATCGAACCGCCCCCGACTTGGGGTGATGTGATTTCTTCACTGCAATCCGGTCGCGTCCCAATGCGCGGATGAGCATCTCGCGCCTTTCGGGAACCGTGGCCGATTCCCATTCCTCGGCCAGAGCATCACGCGAAATGACCTCCACTGCCACCGGCGCATCGGAATTCAGCATCTTCTCCCGTTCCGCAAGTGCGCGGAGCTGTGTGGCGAGTGGCAGGTTCGCTCGATCGAACGCGTCCAAGTCGATTTCCAGACGGCCCAGCCTTTCCGTCAGACCTTTCTGGATAATTTGAATCTGCGTGATCTTCGCCTGTGCCTGGGCCAGTTCGTCAGCCGCCGCATCCCGTGCTTGTTTGATGGCAGCGGCGTGCCGGGGATCGGACAGCCGCTCCAGCACCAGTTCCCGCAATTGCTGGTCCACGCCCCGCTGGGACGCGCTGACGCCGCCGCAGCCGTGCCGGTCCTTGCGGCAGGTGTAGTTGCGGCGCTTCTCGGTCTTGGTGGGCTTGCCGGGAGCCGAGGTCAGCCCGCCGAAACACAGGCCGCACCGCAGGATTCCTGATCCGATCGACACTGTTCCCGGTGCACGTCCCCGGCGGCGGGCGGTGAACTTCGCACGCAACTGAAAGAACAACTCTGGACTGATGATGCGCACTTCTTCATGATTGCGCATCGGATAGAGAATCGTCTTGTGAGTCGCCCCCTCTTCCTTGGCTTCCTCCGGGTCGAGTTCTTCATCATGTTCGATCAGACCGGCATTGCTGGCCCGGTTGAGTATCTTTCCGATTTCTGACGGGCTGAGCACTCCGCCGGTAGTCGAGTAAATACTGTCGCGCTTCCACCGGTCATAGATTTCGGTCAGGGTCACGCCGTCCGCGTGATCCTGGCATGCCTGGGCGATTGCTTCGCGTTCGCGCTGAACCTGCTCGGCTGCCACCTCCGGCATTTCCGGAAGGTCCGCCCCCGCTTCCACCAGAGCCTTCGTCTCACCTTTCGCGCGGCGCACCCGGCCAGGCCACCCCAGGGACCGCGCACCGCCGTTAAGTTTCCCCTTGGCGCGTGCGCGCTTCTTCTCGCGTTTGACGCGCCGGGAGGTGTCGTCACTGGAGCGGGCGGCGTGGGCGACTTCGCCGCGCAGGATGTAGCGGTCATCCGGGCTCGACAAGTCCCGGACGCCGTGTGAGGAGAAGATGCGGAAGCCCTTGTCCGCCAACTCGATGAGGGTTTCCAGGTCCATGGGGCGGCGGAAGAGGCGGTCCACGTGCCAGATGCAGACACCCTGGGACTTGCCGGTGCGGACCCGCTCTAGGAGCACTTCCCAGTCCTTGCGGCGGACCCGGGGGTTCCAGGCGCTGAGTCCGTCAGCTAGGCGTAGACCTTCCTGGCAGCCTGCCTGGGCGATCCGGCGGCTGTTGTCCTTGTGCTGGCGGGCGATCTTCTCCAACTCGCCCGTGTCGGGGACACGGGACAGCCGCCCGTAGTTGTCGATGACCGGGCGGCTGTCGGGTGCTTGACCTGGGGTGACGTGGTTCTTAGGGCTCATGCCTTCGACGGTAGGTCACCAAATGCCGTTCCGCTTTGGCCGTTGCGGACGCCGAGTTGGCCCAACTCGTACGCCACGTTGGCCGTTGTGGGACGGCGGCGGGCCGGGGCGGAGGGGTGAAACCCCCACGACGAGGGCCCTCGCGTGTTCTCCGTACGGCCTGGAGCATGCAGACCACACCTCACCGAGCGGCCCCTGCAACACAAACCGCCGCCCTAGCCTCCCCACGCGACCGGGGCCGCTCGGTGAGGTGTGGTTGGCTGGCGGAAGGCCGTACGGAGAACACGCGAGCCCTCGGAGCCACGCTGGGTCAGGCCCCGGCAGCCCAGTCCCAGCCCCGCAACCCGCGCATCCCGGCTCTTGATCTGCCCCACCCCTCCGGTGGTCTGCCCGGCCGGCGAGGCCATCCTTTTTTGATCTTAAAACCGAAGATCAAGATCGTCCTCGCCGGACGGGCAGGAATCAAAGGATGGGGGGACGAACGAAGAGCAAGAGCCAGTGCTCGTGGGCGGTTCCCCATCCCCGTCAGCCCTCCGATACCAAACCACATCTCACCGAGCGGCCCCCGTCACGTTGGGTGGGTTCGGCGGCGGTTTGTGTTGCAGGGGCCACTCGGTGAGATGCGGTGTGTCCTCTCCAGGCTGACGGGGATGGGGAACCGCTCGGGGAAAGTTTTCGAAAAGCCACCCCCGCCGCCCGCCCCGGGCTTCGCCCGACCGCAGCGACCTACGGCGTCCAACAACGGCCAACGTGGACGGGGTCAGTCCGCGATCACCGCTGGGTTGAGGCCGGGGGCGATGCGATTGCCCGCCACCCGGTAGCCGCTGCTGCCGTGGAAGCGGAACAGCGGCGTGGCGTACGGCGGCGCGTCCGGCTCCAGCCTGCGCACCGAGTTGCCGGTGAAGCGCAGCCCGCCGGTGCTCTTCGCGTCCAGCACGCTGACATCGCCGATGGTGAACTCGTTGTGCGTCACCGTGATCCCGCGGTGCACCGGGTTGGCCGGATCGAGGATCCGGTTGGTTGGTTCGATGAAGATCGCGGGGTTGGCGGGGCGGGTGAAGGTGTTGCCGTGGATGGTCACGTCGGTGACGGGGCCGGATTCGTACCACTGGTGGGCGTCGGCGGAGAGGTAGACGCTGGCCATGGTCATGCCGTCGAAGTGGTTGCCCGCGATGAGCACCGGGCGGGGTGTGGTGACCAGGACGCCGCGGGTGGGCACGTTGCGGAAGACGTTGCCGGTGATGGTGACCGCAGGGGTGTAGGTGGTGTTCTCCAGCACCGTCTCGGCCATCACGACTCCAGGCGGGACCGGGCGGTCCAGGGTGACGGTCATGGTGGTCAGGGGCTTGTCGTGGTCCCGGCCGGTGGGGCCGTCCACGGCGCGCACCTTGACCGGGCCGCCGGGTAGCGGGCGCATGGTGCGTTTGTCGGTGAACTGGACCTCGTCGCCGGGGTGGAACTGCGGGAAACCGGCGGTCTCGTTGTGCTTGTAGTCCACGCGCACGGTGTCGGGGGCGGGCTGGGCGGTGACTTCCAGGTAGGTGCCGTGCACGTTGATCGGGTCGTCGTGCGGGCCGTCGAAGACGTTGCCGGTGATGGTCACCTTGCCGCGGACGCCGGACATCTGGATGTGGTCGGCGAAGGAGGAGGTGGTGCGGCCCGACGCGGGGTCGGGGGCGAAGTTCACCGCGTCGATGGTGATGTTCTCGCTGAACTGGCCGACGATGCCGAAGGACTGCAGGTAGTGCGCGTTCACCCGGCGCACGGTGACGTCACGGGACTCCCAGATCAGCGCGCCCGGTTCGGTGCGGTCGGTCAGGCGCATCTGGTAGACCAGGCCGGTGTCGGTGGGGCGGTCCGTGCTGGTGAAGTCGACGCGGATGCGCCTGCCGCCCAGGTCGGTCAGCTTGGCCACGTCGCGGAACAGCGGGTTGCTCAGGCGGAAGGTGCGGCGGGCGGCGGGGTCGTGGGCCTGGGTGTACTGGAGTTTGTCCTGGCCGGACCAGTACGGCTGACCGGTCACCGGGCTGGTTTCGCCGAGCCAGGTCAGGTGCGTGCCCTCAACCCGGTACGGGCTGCCGGGTGGGACGGTCAGCACCCGGTAGCCGGGGCCGGTCTCGGTCACGGTGGCCTCGACGACCTTGGGCGCGGCGTAGTCGAAGGCGAAGCCGGTGAAGGTGACCCGGCTGGAGCGGATCGCGGCGAAGGCGGTCTGCTGGCCGTGGAAGATCAGCTTCGCGCCGCCGCCGTCGACCGTCACCTCGCGCATGTCCTCCACGAGCAGGCCGATCCGCTTGTCCCGGTAGCGCTGGTCGGCGCCGACGGTGTTGGACACGTACAGCTCGCGTAGCTCGGCCTGCTCCGGGTAAAGCTGGAAGGTGCCGCGGCCGAACACGATCCGGGTCGGGCGGCCCAGGCCCTTGGCGTGACGGAAGGCCGCGCGGACCGCGGCCGCGGAGTCGGTCCGGCCGGTCGGGTCGGCCCCGAAATCGGTCACCCGGACCACCGCGGCGGTGGTCGCGGCCGCGAGTGGCGGGGTTAGACCTCCGATGAGTGCCAGTGCCGTTGTGGCAACCGCCAGTCGGTGCATGGGGCTCCTCCGCGAGGTCTCGGCCAGACGTCGGAGCGATCCTGCCCTAGGTCTTGGTCTGCCGGTAGTAGCGCAGGGCCCCTTCATGCAGGTCGATCGGGGCAGTCTCGATCGCCGAGCGGGAGTCCAGGGACAGCGCCACCGCGTTCGCCCGGATCAGGTCCTCCCTGGCCTCGAACAGGCCCTCGGTCAGCGCGGCCGCGGTGTCGGCCGGCAGCGCCTCGGTGGCCATCAGGAAGTTGCGCACCACCAGCGTGGTCACCGGCTTGTTGTCCATGCCGTAGCTGGAGGCCGGCACGCTGGCCTGGCCGTATACCGAGGAATATTTGTCCAGCAGGCCGGTCAGCACGTCGCTCAGGTCGATCATCCGCAGCTTCTGCCGCTTGGCCAGCTCGAACACCGCGCGGGTGGGCAGGCCGCCGGACCAGAAGAACCCGTCCAGCTCCTTGCGCTCCAGCGCCACGATCGAGTCCGACAGGTCGGTCGGCGACTGACGCAGGTCCGCGGCGGAGAGTTTCGCCTGCTCCAGCAGCCGGTCGGCGATCAAGCGGGTGCCCGACTCGGCCGAGCCGGTGCCGATCCGCAGCCCGCGCAGCTCGGACAGCTTGGTGGCCGGGACCTCGGCGCGGACGATCACGTGGAAGAAGTCGTCGTGCATCCGGGCCAGGGCGCGCAGCCGCCGGTTCGGGCGCTGCTGACCGAAGGCGCGCACCGCGGCGTCCGCGGCGGCGAAGGCCAGATCGGCCTCGCCGGACTCCAGCTTGCCCAGCGCGTCCACCGAACCCGCGGTGGTCTGCACGGTCGGCCGCGGCATGCCCAGATCCCGCTCCCAGGCCCCGGCCAGCGCGTTACCCAGCTGGTAGTAGACCCCGGCGGGGCCACCGGTGGCGATGGTCAGCCGCACGCCCTCCAGCGCACTGCCGCAACCGGCGGTGGCGAGTACGGCGGCCAGGACGAGCAGCAGACTCAGGAGTCGGCGGGGCACCGGTTCATCCTGCCAGGCGGCGCGCTCTACCCTGGACAATCGAACCGGGAAACCGGGAAAGGACGAGCGGGTGACACGCAGCTACCAGATCCGTACCTACGGTTGTCAGATGAACGTGCACGACTCCGAACGGCTCGCGGGCCTGATGGAGGACGCGGGATACGTGCGCGCCGCCGATGACAACGCCGACATCGTCGTCTTCAACACCTGCGCGGTGCGGGAGAACGCGGACAACCGGCTGTACGGCAACCTGGGACGCCTGCGCCCGGCCAAGGACGCCAACCCCGGCATGCAGATCGCGGTCGGCGGCTGCCTCGCGCAGAAGGACCGCGGCGAGATCGTCAAGCGCGCGCCCTGGGTGGACGTCGTCTTCGGCACACACAACATCGGCTCGCTGCCGGTGCTGCTCGAACGCGCCCGGCACAACGCCGAGGCCCAGGTGGAGATCCTGGAATCCCTCGAAGCCTTCCCGTCCGCCCTGCCAGCCCGGCGCGACTCCGCGCACTCGGCCTGGGTGTCCATCTCGGTGGGCTGCAACAACACCTGCACCTTCTGCATCGTGCCCTCGCTGCGCGGCAAGGAGAAGGACCGCCGCCCCGGCGAGATCCTGGCCGAGGTGGAGGCCCTGGTCGCCGAAGGCGTGCTGGAGGTGACCCTGCTCGGCCAGAACGTCAACTCCTACGGCGTGGAGTTCGGCCAGCGCACCGCCTTCTCCGACCTGCTGCGCGCCTGCGGCAAGATCGACGGCCTGGAGCGGGTCCGGTTCACCTCCCCGCACCCCAAGGACTTCACCGACGACGTCATCGCCGCCATGGCCGAGACGCCCAACGTGTGCCCGCAGCTGCACATGCCGCTGCAGTCCGGTTCGGACCAGGTGCTCAAGGCGATGCGCCGCTCCTACCGCGCCGACCGCTATCTGTCCATTGTGGACAAGGTGCGCACCGCGCTGCCGCACGCCGCGATCACCACCGACATCATCGTCGGGTTCCCCGGCGAGACCGAGCAGGACTTCCAGGGCACCCTGGACGTGGTGGCCGCCTCCCGGTTCAGCTCCGCCTACACCTTCCAGTACTCCAAGCGCCCCGGCACGCCCGCGGCGACCATGGACGGGCAGCTGCCCAAGCAGGTCGTGCAGGAGCGCTACGAGCGGCTCATCGCCTTGCAGGAGCAGATCTCCTGGGACCTCAACCGGGAGCAGGAAGGCCGCGTGGTCGAGATCGTGGTCTCCGAGGGCGAGGGCCGTAAGGACACCGCCACCCGGCGCCTGTCCGGCCGGGCCAGGGACGGCCGCCTGGTGCACTTCAACCCGGCGGGCGTGGTGGATCAGGAGATCCGCCCCGGCGACGTGGTCACCACCGAGGTCACCTACGGCGCCCCGCACAACCTGATCGCCGACGGCGAACTGCTCTCCCACCGGCGCACCAGGGCCGGTGACAACTGGGCGGCCGGCCGCAGGCCCAAGACCTCCGGCGTGACCCTGGGCCTGCCCGCCTTCGGCGCCCCGGCCACGCCCGAACCAGCGGCGGTGGGTGGATGCGGCAGCCGATGAACGCCGACGCGCGAGACGGACGGGATGAGATGGCCGAGTTCGCCGAAGAGCTGAAGCAGGTCGAGCGCCGCGTGGTCCGCCGGGTGGATCCGCACCCGCGCAGCGCCATGGTGATCGCGGGCGCGGTCTTCGTGCTGCTGGTGTCCGCGCTGCTGCCCTGGATGGGCGACGCGGCGGGCTGGCAGGTGCTGCTCGGCCAGACCGATCCGGCGCTCAAGGTCGGCGTGCTGCCCCGGCTTTTCGGCGGTTTCGCGCTGTTCTTCGGCGTGCTGCTCACCGCGCTCACCCTGAGCCTGCGGCTGTGGGCGCTGGCCTGGGTGGCCACCCTGGGCTGCTGGCTCTCGGTGATGCTGGGCCTGCTGTCGGTGTGGACCCGGCAGACGGTGTTCCAGGCCCCCGGCCCCGGCCCCGGTCTGTACGTGGCGGCGCTCGCGCTGGCGGTGCTCGGCATCCAGTGGTTCCGCCAGTCCTGGTCCCGCCCCTAGCGGCTGCGCCGGGCCAGTAGCTCCCTGGCCTGTTCGATCCGCGCCGGCTCGCCCAGGCTCTCGTACTGGGCGATGGCGTCGGTCAGCCAGACCTGGGCGTCGCTGTCCCGCTCGGCCCAGTCACCCTGCCGCACCAGCATGTCCGCGGCCCGCAGGTCCTCGCCGAACCTGACGAACTCCGTCCGTGCCGCGCGCAGCCGGTCCCGGCCCGCGCTGGTGGCCCAGGTCCTGTCCTTGCCCGTTGCGCTGAGCTGCTTGCCCAGCTGGAGCAGCGCCTCCGCCCACGCGGCCAGCGCGTCGGCCGCCGCCGGGTGCTCGTGCGCCAGGTACAGCTCGCGCGCCCGCCGGATCGAGGACGCCGCCTCGGTGAACTCGGCCAGTTCGACGAGCACCGCGCCCCGCAGGTGCAGGACAGTCGCCCACAGCAGCTCGTCGCCGGACTGGTAGGCATCGCCGACGGCCGCGTCCAGCACCAGCTCCGCCTTGCGCTGGTGACCGGCGTGGTAGAGCGTCCAGGCGGCCTGGTACCCGGTGTCGGCGGCGGTGCTGAACCCACCCCGCTCGCGCAGAGCGGCCAGTCCCTGCCGCAGCAACGGCACCGCCTCGGCGTACTCCCGGCACGCCAGCAGGCAGTGGCTGAGCCCGAGCAGCGCCTCGGCTTCGGCCACCGCCACGCCCGCCCGCCGCGCGATCGTGGCGGCGCGCTGGAACAGCGTGCTGGCCGCGTCCGGGTCGTGCGGCAGGGTGAGCCTTCCCAGTCTGCTCAGGGTGTCCGCCTGGCAGTCCGGGCAATCCGGCCAGGCGGCGTGGTGCCGGAACAGCCCGCTCAGTCCGTGCCGGTCCAGCAGGTCGTCGCATTCCCGCTGGAGCCCCCATTCGCACAGCGGCGACAGCGTGATCCGGCACAGCTCGACCAGGTGCTCGCCGCCGTCACGCAGGCAGGCCAGCACGTTGTGCCGCTCGGCGCGCAGTAGCCGCCAGCCGTCCGGGGCCAGCGGCAGCACCAGCGCCCGAGGGGAGTGCGGGCAGGGCGGATCGGCCAGGTGCGGGGTGAGCAGGTCCAGGTAGGCGCGCTGGAGATCGGTGCGCACCCGGGCGGGCAGGCCCGGCGGGTCCACGGTCGCGGAGACCTCGGTGATGGCGGTGCGCCCGGCCCGCCAGCGGTACCGGTCGCCGTCCCGGCCCAGCAGTTCCAGCCGGACACAGCGGTTGAGCCGGTCCTGGGCCTCGGCCTCGGTCAGCTCGTCCAGCCGGGCCGCGATGGCGGCGGTGAAGTCGGGGCCCGGGTGCCAGGCCAGGCGGCGGAGCAGGCGCTGGTGTGGGTCGTCCAGCGAGCGGTAGGCGGTCAGGGCGGCGCGGCGCAGCAGCCAGTCGCGCAGGGTGGCGTGCCGGAACCGGTAGACCGCGCCCTCCTGGCGCAGCACGTCCGCGGCGATCATGGCGTCCAGGAACGGGATCAGCCGCACCGGCAGCCGCCTGGTCAGGGCCAGGGGGATCCGGGCGGCAGCGAACCAGGGCCATTCCGCCCGGGTGCACACCGCCGCCGCGGCCACCAGCACCGCGACCACACTCGCCAGTGCCGGGTGCTCACCGACCCTGGCCAGCAGCGGGAAACTCAGCCGGTGGAACTCCACCTGGGCCGCGGCGAGCTGGATCAGCAGCACCAGTCCGGCCGACCCGCCCAGCAGGTACAGCAGCGACCAGCGGCGGTCGGTGGCCAGGCTGTGCCGTGGGTTGACCGCCTTGCCCGGATCGGCGTCCAGGTGCGGGGCCAGCTCGCCAGGCCAGTGGCCGAGGGCCTGGAACCGCACCCAGTCGGAGTCGTCCTCCGTCACCAGCGCCAGCAGCCCGCCCAGGAACAGCCCGATACCCACGCTGAGCACGGTCAGCAGCAGGTAGGGGTCGACCAGGAGAAGGTTGGGCATCAGGTCGCCGCCGCCGAGGGCCTGCCGGACGAGTTCCGGGAAGACCAGCGAGGTCAGCCAGATCAGCCCGCCGAAGGCCCAGATGAACAGCGCGCCTGCCACCAGACCGCGGGCGAACCGGCGCCACCGGCCAGACCGGGTCGCCCGCCAGCGATCCCGCAGCCAGGACCTGATCTCGGCCGGGGAGATCGTCCGCTGCGGCGCGCCGGGTGGCCGGAAGGACTCCGGTTCCAGCCAGGTGGGTGGCCGTCGCTTGCCGAGCACCGCCCGGCGCAGCTCCCACCAGCGGAACTCCT
Source organism: Crossiella sp. CA198 (assembly GCF_052078295.1). Lineage (NCBI taxonomy): Bacteria > Bacillati > Actinomycetota > Actinomycetes > Pseudonocardiales > Pseudonocardiaceae > Crossiella > Crossiella sp. CA198. Next base: position 2,649 of record NZ_JBQJIM010000013.1, on the reverse strand, counting down.
GGGTGTCCTGGCGTTCCAGGTGCCGGGCCAGGAAGGTCAGCCAGGTCAGCACCGAGCGTTCCCGGTAGTCGCGGTCCGCGGGCAGGTTTCGCTTGCGGCGCAACGTGGTCGGCAGCCAGGAACCCAGGATGTGGTCCTCGATGGCGGCCGCGCCGGTCAGTGCGGCGAGTTCGGCCGGATCGCGTTCGGGGTCGTGCCGGTGGTAGACCTCGGCGGCCAGCGCGACCAGCAGCGGCCGGGCCAGCATCCGGGCCAGTGCCGAGTCGGGATCCTTGCGGCACAACGAGAACAGTCGCTCCCAGCTGGCCAGCTGCCGCGCGGAGGCTTCCCGGCCGAGGATGCGCGCGCTGTCCGGGACCTCGATCGGGCGCAGCGTGAACACGGTGTCCACCGGCAGGCGGGGCGCGGCGGTGCGGCAGGTCAGGATCAGCGGCGAGCCCTCGGGCAGCGCGTCCCGCAGCGCCGCGCCCAGCGCGGTTCGCGGGCCCTCCGGCAGCTCGTCCAGGCCGTCCACCACCGGGAAGACCCGCTTGTGCAGGACCAGGTGCCGGGCCAGGGTGATCCCGGCGGTGGTCTTGCGGGACAACGCGCGGTGCTCGGTGCGCAGCTGGCGCTCCAGCCAGCGCGGCACCGGTTCGCCCTCGGTCCAGGAGGAGGCGGAGATCAGCACCGGCACCGGCTCGCCCGCCGCGCGTCCCGGCAGCCAGGCGTAGGCCAGCCAGCGGGCCAGCGAGGACTTCCCGGCGCCCGCCGGACCCACGATCAGCACCCTGGCCCGCTGTTTCCGCAACCGGGCCGCGGTCTCCTCGATCTGCGCGCGGGTGGTGCGGCGCAGCCGGAACTGTGGGTCGGGTTCGACCGGGTGGTAGGAACTGATCGCCCACGGCACCTCGATCAGTCGCCCGGATTGCAGGCCGCGGTGGTTCAACGCCTTGTCCCACAAGGCTTCCGAGGTCTGGGCCAGTGCGGTCACCGCGTCCTCGACCTCGGCGGGGCCCGCCGGTTCCCGCCCGGCCCAGGTGACGTAACCGGCCACCGCGGCGCTGACCGTGATCAGCACGCCGACGCCCAGCCAGGCCCATGGTTTGTCCCGCAACGCGGTCGCCTGGCCGATGAACACGGTCAGCGTGGTCCCGGCCCCGGCGGCCAGCACGGCCGCGACCACCCGGTGCCAACCCCGCCCAGCCACCCGACCTCCCGGTAGTCACCTGACTACCCTCCGCAGTGTGCCAGATCGCGTGCCGCCCGTAAAACGTCAATGCCGTAAAAAGTAAATTCTGTTCCGGAAAGCCGACTTCTCCTAGGCTCTGAATTGCCACCAAGCAATTCCCTGCCAAGGAGCAAACCATGTCGAAAACCACGCGCGCACTGAGTGTCGCGCTGTTGTCCGCGGTCGCCGTCAGCGGGTTCGCGGCCCTGCCCGCACAGGCCGCCGAGGGCGCGGTCCGGGGCGCCGACGCGGCCACCGCGGTGCCCGGCAGCTACCTGGTCGTGCTCAAGGACCAGGCCGCCAAGGCCAGCCCCGATGCGGTGTCCGGAAAGGTGGGTGCGCAGTTCAGACGGACCTTCTCCACCGCGTTGAACGGCTTCGAGGTCACCGCGGACGCCCGCGCCGCCCGCCGCCTGGCAGCTGACCCGAACGTGGCCTACGTGGAGCAGAACCAGGTCGTCGCACTGGCCGCGACCCAGCCGAACCCGCCGTCCTGGGGGCTGGACCGGATTGACCAGCGCAACCTGCCGCTGGACAACTCATACACCTATTCGACCACGGCCGCGAATGTGCACATCTACATTCTCGACACCGGAATCCGGGCCAGTCATCAGCAGTTCTCCGGCCGGGTCGGAAATGGATTCGACTTCGTCGACAACGACAGCAACCCGGATGACGCCAACGGCCACGGCACGCACGTCGCGGGCACCGCGGCAGGCACCGCCTACGGCGTGGCCAAGGGTGCGCGGCTGCACGGAGTCCGGGTGCTCAACGCCCAGGGCAGCGGCACCACCGCCGGGGTGATCGCCGGCGTGGACTGGATCACCCGCAACGCGGTGAAGCCCGCGGTCGCCAACGTCAGCCTCGGCGGCGGCGTGTCCGCGACCCTGGACGCCGCGGTGCAGCGCTCGATCGCCTCGGGCGTGACCTACTCGATCGCCGCAGGCAACAACGGCGTGGACGCGGTGAACAACTCCCCGGCCCGGGTCGAGCAGGCCATCACGGTCGGCGCCACCAGCCGGACCGACGCCAAGGCCAGCTGGTCGGCCTTCGGCCCCCGGGTGGACCTGTTCGCCCCCGGCGTCGACATCACCTCCTCCTGGCGCACCAGCGACACGGCGACCTACACCGGCAGCGGCACCAGCTTCGCCGCCCCCCACGTGACCGGCGCCGCCGCCCTGTACCTCGCCACCAACCCGACAGCCACCCCGCAACAGGTCCGCGACGCCCTGGTCGCCAAGTCCACCCCGAACAAGGTCACCACCCCCGGCGCAGGCTCCCCCAACCGCCTCCTCCACACCACCCCCTAACCCCAATGCCGCGTAGTTAGGGTTTGGGGTCTGTTGTCAAGCCTGCTGCTGTCAGCACGATCACGGTGATCTCTGCTCGATGGTTGGTGCGGTCGATGTCGCCTTTCGCGCGGTGTTTGGAGATCGCTC